>CAJQNO010000001.1 GCA_905479745.1 uncultured Flavobacteriaceae bacterium
CGCAAAAAGGTAGCCCAGGGTACAACCTACAAAACCTGTACTACCTGTAACGGCCAGGGCCAGGTAACCAGGATACAGAACACTATCCTGGGAAGAATGCAAACTGCCACGACCTGCTCTACCTGTGGGGGAACCGGACAAATAATTGACAAAAAGCCGGTAAACGCCGATGCCCAGGGCATGTTGTTAACCGAAGAAACTGTATCTATAAAGATCCCTGCAGGGGTTGTGGACGGGATGCAATTGAAAGTATCGGGCAAAGGAAATGAAGCTCCCGGAGGCAACGGGATCCCGGGCGACCTTTTAGTAGCGATCGAGGAACAACCACACCCAACCCTGCAACGGGAAGGAGATAATTTACATTACGATCTGTACATTAGTTTTTCGGAGGCCGTTCTGGGAACTTCCAAAGAGATAGATACCGTAACCGGGAAGGTGCGAATTAAGATCGAACCGGGAACTCAAAGCGGGAAGATACTGAGACTGCGTAAAAAGGGCATCCCGAGTATCAATAGTTATGGAACAGGGGATCTTCTGGTACACGTAAATGTTTGGACTCCGAAATCCCTAAGTAAAGAGCAAAAAGAGTTTTTCGAAACCATGAGAACTGATGACCATTTTCAGCCAAAACCGGAAAAAGAAGACAAGTCCTTTTTCGAAAAAGTGAAAGATATGTTTTCATAAGATTATCAGCCTAATTAAATAATTTTATATATATTTGGTTTGTCACTAATCTTTTAGTGATAATTTTTCTTTTTCATAGCAATTTTTTTCCCACCCTTTAAGTAATTTAAGGGTGGGTTTTGCATTTTTAAGCGATATCTGTTCACAATGGTTTATAAAATGTAAAAAGGATGATTTTTAATAATTTCGCATATTCCGGGGGAGTACTTAGCCTATGAAGTGTAACATTTTTCATCCCCGGCGTACAAACTTTTAAATTGCCTCTTATAAAGAGTCACAACCGGGGCAAAACTATATCTTTACACCCACAAAAATAATCTATGGACAATCTTTTAGTCGCGGAAAATGTTTCGAAATCTTTTGGGGAATTCAAAGCATTGAACGATGTTTCTATCGCCGTTCCCAGAGGTAGCGTATTTGGGCTACTAGGCCCAAACGGAGCAGGCAAAACTACACTTATTCGTATAATCAATCAGATCACCATGCCCGATACCGGAATGGTACTTCTGGATGGAGAACCGTTGAAGGCGGACGACATTCGTCATATTGGTTACCTGCCCGAAGAACGCGGGCTATACAAGTCGATGAAAGTAGGCGAGCAAGCGCTCTACCTATCGCAGTTAAAAGGCCTGTCAAGACCCGAAGCACGTAAAAGGCTGAAATACTGGTTCGATCGCCTGGAGATTGGAGACTGGTGGAATAAGAAGATACAGGAGTTGTCTAAAGGGATGGCCCAGAAAATTCAATTTGTGGTTACCGTATTACACGAACCCAAATTGCTCATCTTTGATGAACCCTTTAGTGGTTTCGACCCCATCAATGCAAATCTTATTAAAGACGAGATCCTAAGGCTACGGGATGCAGGGGCAACAGTTATTTTCTCCACCCACCGTATGGAATCGGTAGAGGAAATGTGTGATCATATAGCCCTTCTCAATCATTCTGAAAAGATACTGGATGGAAAATTAATCGATATTAAGCGAGAATATCGCGCCAACACCTACGAAATTGGCCTAATTACCCCAGACCATACATCAACCGAGGCGTTAATCCGCGAACATTTCGAACTTATTCCGGCAAATTTCAAGACCATTAACGAGGAATTCCAGTGTAAAGTGAAGATCCCTGAAAATACCTCTGCGAACCAATTGGTTAATTTTTTAACCTCCAAAGGCCAGCTTACCCATTTTGTTGAAGTAGTACCTTCAGCGAACGATATTTTTATTCAAACGGTTCAAAATAACTAAACATCACAGTATGAATCATCTTTCATTAATAATACAGCGGGAATATCTAACTAAAGTCAAGAACAGGGCCTTTATCATCATGACCTTCTTAAGCCCTTTGATCATGGTAGGTATCTTTAGCCTGGTAGCCTATCTGTCGTCCATTAACAACGATAATGTAAGGAACATCTCTGTGCTGGATGAAAGTGGATTATTTATATCCGAATTTGAAAGTGGCGACAATTTAAAATATAAGATGGTTACCGGTGAAAACCTTAGCGAGGCTAAAAAAACCGTCGAAGAATCCGGAGATTACGGCTTGTTGTATATTCCAAAGGTCGATTCTTTGGATGAGTTAGCAGAACAAATCACCTTTTATTCGGAAGATTCACCTTCTATTACGGTTCTGGATAATATTGAAAATACAATTGAGGACAAGGTAAACACCATCAAACTAAAGGACGCAGGAATGGACCCCGAAGAAATTGAAGCACTACAAATTCGCATCGATACGAAATTGGAGACCTTTGGAGGGGAACAAACTTCCGAATTAAGCACCTGGTTAAAATTAGGATTTGGGGGCTTGTCTGGATATCTGCTTTTTATGTTTATTATTATTTACGGGAATATGATCATGAGAAGTGTGATAGAAGAAAAGACCAGCCGTATCATCGAAGTGATTATCTCGTCCGTTAAACCCGTAAAACTCCTTTTGGGTAAGATAATAGGTACCTCCCTGGCAGGTGTTACTCAATTTTTAGCCTGGGTAATTCTTTTAGGGATATTTGCAACTGTCTTATCGTCGGTCTTCGGGATAGATCCTGCAGCTGCTCAGCAACAACAGGCGCTGGAACAGGCGCAGGCATTGACAGGGAACGAGAATATGTTACAGGAATTTATGACCGAATTTTTCAAGCTACCATTGCTCAACTTGGTAATTATGTTCGTCCTCTTCTTTATAGGGGGCTACCTGCTGTATGCTTCTCTATATGCTGCTATTGGTGCAGCTGTGGATAGTGAGACCGATACACAACAATTTTTGCTACCCATTCTAATGCCCCTGATCCTCGCTGTATATGTAGGATTCTTTACGGTATTCGACAACCCGCACGGGACAGTTTCCCAGGTATTTTCCTTTATTCCTTTTACGTCTCCTGTGGTAATGTTAATGCGAATACCCTTTGGTGTTCCATTGTGGCAACAAATTCTTTCGGTAGTAATTTTATTTGCTACATTTATAGGCACAGTTTGGTTCGCTGCCAAAATCTATCGTGTAGGTATCCTCATGTATGGTAAAAAAGCGAGTTACAAGGAACTAATAAAGTGGCTTAAATATTAGGCATGTTTCAGGAAGAAAACGTTACAGATACTATAGAGGAAGTTGTCACCGAAGACATTTGGGGTTCGATCAAAGAATTTCTCGATTGGGGAATACGTTTTGGCGAAGGAGATAAGGAGATCAATATTACGGTTGGTTTACTTCTACTCATCACAGTTTCGTTTATTGTGGCAAGCTTTGTTCTTAGTCTTATACGAAAACTCTTCACCCGAAGAATGAATGAAACTGATACACTGAAATTCATCAGTGTATTCAAGTTTATAAAATATGTAGTTTATATCATTGTAGTGTTCGCTGTGCTTAGTTTGGCTGGAATCAACATTACGCCATTTCTTGCAGCCTCCGCTGCTTTGCTCGTTGGACTTGGTCTCGCACTACAGGAACTCTTCCAGGATGTGATAGCCGGTATATTTATTATAATCGATAAGTCTCTGCTTGTGGGCGATATCATCGAGGTTGAAGGCAAGGTGGGGAGAGTGATCGATATCAAATTGAGGACCACTCGAACTATAACTCGTGACGACAAGATTATCATCATTCCAAACCATAAATTTATTAGTGATTCCATAATAAATTACACTCAAAATCATAAAACTACCCGAGAAAGCGTTCAAGTAGGTGTGGCCTATGGAAGTGACACAAGGCTTGTGGAAAAATTAATGCTGCAATGTGTGGATACTCAGAAGTCCGTATTAAAGAAACCAAAACCGTTTGTGTTGTTTGAGGATTTTGGTGATTCGGCTTTAATATTCAAATTGTGTTTCTTTATCAGCGATAGTTTTATCGATCCCTATATCAAGAGTGAACTAAGATATAAGATCGATGAAGCTTTCAGAGCCAACGGTATTACAATTCCATTCCCACAACGCGACGTACATATTTATCCAACCCAACCAACCGAAAAGTAAAGTTTTATATTATTAAGCAGTTTTCAATTATAAGTATAGGATTGGTATGGGCATTATTTGGCCTGTGTACACTTTCTGCCCAGACAACCGATCTGGCCCGACTTGAATACACGCTTATCCCACAGGCGAATTCGGACAATAGTATAAATCGCTTCAGAGGATTTGTAAATTTCCCTATTCCATTGGAGTGGGACGGTAGTTACCTGGTACCGGGCCTGGAGTACCGGAATGTCGATCTTGATATCGAAGATCCCGTACCATTCGATATTAAGAATGTTCAGAAATTTCAAATGTTTCGCCTCTCGATGGGTTACACTTTTAAAATGAGCGAAGCCTGGCGAGTGGGTATGAAAGTAGGGGTGGAGATCGCTTCCAATTTTGAACAGAGAACCGCCAAAGGATCGGACCTGAGATTTACAGGAGCCGGATATTTTATAAAAGACAGAACCGCCGATTCTATTGCGAAAAAAGACAGGTTAATTGTAGGGCTGCAATACAGCACCAATGCGGGAAGACCTTTTCCAATTCCGGTAGTTAACTATTACAGGAAATTTCACCCTAATTGGTCCTACACGCTTGGCGTACCAAAAATGAACCTGAAACGCGATCTTACCGATAAACAAACGGTTCAGACTTTTATTACCGTGGATGGTTTTTTCTCAAATTTGCAGAATGACCTACCCATAAACAACGGAAGTGATTTTCCCGGGATGGCAGATAATATTTCCATGACCGTGATTCTTGGAGGTCTGGGATACGAATACTTTTTTAGCCGGCATATATTATTCTATTTTTACGGAGGTTATACCGGCTTTAATGAAATAAGACTGCGGGATGGCAACAGGGAGACACTTTATAAGATCAACGAGGAAAATACTTTCTATATTAGAAGTGGAATTAAATTCAAATTGTAACAATGTCGAAAATTTTAATTATTGAAGATGAGGCGGCTATTCGTAGAGTATTGGCAAAGATACTTTCCGAAGAGAGCGATACTTACCAGGTGATCGAATCGGAGGATGGTCTTGAAGGAATTGAGCTCATTAAAAAGGAGGATTTCGATCTCATTCTTTGTGATATTAAAATGCCGAAAATGGACGGTGTTGAAGTCCTGGAAGCGGTTAAGAAAATTAAACCCGAAATTCCTATAGTGATGATCTCTGGTCATGGCGACTTGGATACGGCCGTCAATACAATGAGGCTTGGAGCTTTCGATTATATTTCGAAACCCCCCGATTTAAACCGACTTCTTAACACGGTGCGCATTGCCCTGGACAGGAAGGAACTTGTGGTTGAAAATAAACGACTCAAGAAAAAAGTAAGTAAGAACTACGAAATGATAGGTGAATCCCCGGCCATCGTTCAGATTAAAGAAATGATTGAAAAGGTGGCTCCTACCGAAGCTAGAGTTCTTATTACTGGTCCCAATGGTACCGGAAAAGAACTAGTGGCTCACTGGTTGCACCAGAAGAGCGATCGTGCCGAAGGTCCGATGATAGAGGTGAATTGCGCCGCTATACCCAGCGAACTTATAGAAAGTGAGCTGTTTGGTCATGTGAAAGGCGCTTTTACCTCGGCCAACAAAGACAGAGCTGGGAAATTTGAAGCGGCCAACGGAGGGACAATCTTTCTCGATGAGGTGGGTGATATGAGTTTATCCGCCCAGGCAAAAGTACTGAGAGCCTTGCAGGAAAATAAAGTGCAAAGGGTAGGAAGCGATAAAGATATTAAGGTGGACGTACGCGTTATCGCCGCAACTAATAAAGACTTGATGAAAGAGATCGCCGAAGGAAATTTTCGTGAAGACCTTTACCATAGGTTGGCGGTGATCCTTATCAATGTTCCTTCTCTTAACGACAGGCGAGAAGATATACCCTTGCTGGTAGAATACTTTACCCAAAAGATCGCCGATGAACACGGCACCGCTCAAAAAGTATTCACCGAAAAAGCCCTTAAGAAATTAAAGGAATACGATTGGACAGGAAATATTAGAGAATTAAGGAACGTTGTGGAAAGGCTTATCATTTTAGGAAATGCCGAAGTAAGTGAAGATGATGTAAAGCTCTTCGCATCTAAATAGAAACAAATGGATACCATAAAAAGTGAGGACTATAAGATCCGTTCGAAGGTTAGGTTAAAAGACCTTAATACCTTCGAGGATTTCGGCAGTGATAAGCAAACGCTATCCAGTGCCCTGAGGGAAACAAGGAAAAAGCTTGGTAAACTCCAGGACACCTTGTATGCACATGGAAAATACGCTGTATTGGTTTGTCTTCAGGGAATGGATACGGCTGGTAAAGATAGCCTTATTAGGGAAGTCTTCAAGGATTTTAATGCAAGGGGTGTGGTGGTACACAGCTTTAAAGTTCCTACTGAAATTGAGAGAAAGCACGACTATATTTGGCGTCACTATATCGCCTTACCGGCCCGGGGTAAATTTGGGGTATTCAATAGAACACATTACGAAAATGTTCTGGTTACCCGCGTACATCCCGAATATATCCTTGGGGAGTATCTTCCCTATGTAAATAGCACAGATGATATCGATAAAGAATTCTGGGATCGAAGGTTCGAACAGATCAATAACTTCGAAAAAACTATTGCGGAAAATGGCACGCTCATTTTTAAGTTTTTTCTGAATCTATCTAAAGAAGAACAGAAAAACAGATTGATTCGAAGACTCAACAAACCTGAAAAGAACTGGAAATTTTCACCTGGCGATTTGGACGAACGTGAACTGTGGGGCCAGTATATGCAATGTTATGAAGACATCCTCAACAGATCATCCAAACCTCATGCCCCATGGTTTGCCATACCGGCAGATAATAAACCTGCTGCAAGATTGATAGTGGCATCCATATTGCTGCAGGAGATCTCAAAGTATAAAGACATCAAAGAGCCGGAACTCGACGCTGAGATCAGTGCGAAGATCTCAGAGTACAAAGAGCGGCTTCAGAATGAATAAAAAAAGCCCTAATTAAGAATAAATGAAATACTCAAATTTACTTAGATCAACCGGAGTTACTTGTATAGTGTTATTGTGTTCTTTCACTAATATCAAGGCACAGCATGTTAATAAGGAAGATTCGTTAACGATCAGAAAAATATATGATACAGCCTTACTCGATGGAAAGAGTTACGATTGGCTGGATTACCTTTCTAATAATATTGGAGGCAGACTCTCGGGATCTCTCGAAGCCGAAAAAGCTGTACGTTATACCGAAGCCGAGTTAAAGAAATTAGGCCTGGATAAAGTATGGCTGCAACCCGTAATGGTACCTAAATGGACTCGTGGTGTTAAGGAATATGCCTATATAGAAACTGCACCGGGAATTACTTCCACTACAAATATTTGCGCTCTTGGAGGCTCTGTTCCAACTCCGGGTGGAGGATTAAAGGCTCACGTGATCGAAGTTCAAAACTTCGAAGAGCTGGCCCAATTGGGCCGGGAGGCCATCGAAGGCAAGATCGTATTTTATAACAGACCCATGCAGGCTAATCTCATTAGAACCTTCGAAGCATACGGAGGTTGTGTGAATCAACGTTACGCAGGTGCTATGGAGGCAGCCAAGTACGGGGCCGTAGGAGTGATCGTCCGGTCCATGAATCTGCGCAATGATGATTTTCCACACACAGGATCTATGAGTTATGGCGATACACCCGCTAATCTTCGTATTCCGGCCTGTGCCATAAGCACCAACGGAGCAGATTACCTAAGCAGTGCATTAAAACTTAAACCGGACCTCAAATTTTATTTTAAACAATCTTGTAAAACCTATCCCGATGTACAATCCTATAACGTGATTGGCGAGATCACCGGTACAACCTATCCCAATCGTTATATGATCGTTGGAGGTCACCTGGATTCCTGGGACCTTGGAGACGGATCGCACGACGATGGTGCCGGATGTGTTCAATCCATGGAAGTGCTAAGACTTTTCAAAGAAATAGGATACAAACCCAAACACAGTATCAGGGTGGTTCTCTTCATGAACGAAGAAAATGGTTTGCGCGGAGGTAGAAAATATGCCGAAGAAGCTCGCTTGAAGAACGAACGCCACGTATTTGCCCTGGAAAGTGATGCGGGTGGTTTTACACCTCGAGGTTTTTCATTCGATACCGATAAGGAAAACTTTGCACAGATCGAGAGTTGGAAAAATTTATTCGAACCCTATCTTATTCACTCATTTAACTTGGGTGGTAGTGGCGCCGACATTGGGCCGTTGAAGGACGGTAGTATAGTACTAGCGGGTCTAAGGCCGGATTCGCAGCGATACTTCGATTATCACCATGCCGAAAACGATACCTTCGATGCAGTGAATAAACGCGAACTTGAGTTGGGAGCTGCTACCATGGCTAGCCTGGTATACCTTATGGATAAATACGGTACCCGAAACGAATTTAAGGAGATCAAAAAGTGATATGAGCTTTTTAACGGCAGAATGGAGGAAATTACTTCTCGTGAATTATGAGATAGAACCTCATCTGCTAAAGCCGTATTTACCTTATAAAACCGAACTCGACACCTGGAATGGGACCCACTATGTAAGCCTGGTGGGCTTCATGTTTCTGAATACCAAAGTGTTCGGACTTAAATTCCCTTTTCATATCAATTTTGAAGAAATAAACCTTAGATTCTACGTGCGGCATCACGACGGAAAGAATTGGAAAAGAGGAGTGGTTTTTATCAAAGAACTGGTGCCTAAACCTCTTATTTCCTTTATTGCCAACACCGTGTATAACGAACATTACGCTACCCGAAAAATGTA
>CAJQNO010000002.1 GCA_905479745.1 uncultured Flavobacteriaceae bacterium
TCGTATGCCGTCTGGTGGATCAGGCAATCTATCCTTCAGGCACTAGCCGAGAAATCCAGGGTAGTTAGACTGCCCTTGAATAAGATCGGACTCATGAACAAAGTACGAAAGGCGGCTATGCACCTGCAGCAGATCTACGAACGGCAGCCAACCATTGCCGAAATTGCTAAGGAACTCGACGAAACTCCGGCTAAGGTTAAGTCGGCTCTAAAACAGTCTGGTAAAAGTCTTTCTATGGATGCCCCTTTTCAGGAAGGAGAGAATGAAAATAATCTTTACGATGTACTTAGGTCTACCGAAAGTCCTGTCCCAGACAGGGAACTTATGCGAGAATCCCTGCAGATAGAGATAGAAAGAGCTCTCGATACATTACCAGATAAGGAGGCGGATGTGGTCCGACTTAATTTTGGTTTAGCAGACGAACCAAGCATGAGCCTTCAGGAGATTGGCGATACCTTTGGATTGAGTCGTGAACGTGTAAGGCAAATAAGAGAAAAAGCTATCCGGCACTTAAGAAAAGATCATAAAAGTCATATCCTTAAAAAGTACCTGGGTTAAAAAGTACCATATCTTATGGGTAGGAGATTTCTTGTTAAGATCTGGCTCCCATATTTAACATAACAATAGCAGTTCGTAGGGAAAACTTTTCACCTTTGCTCATATATCTTTGTATTACAAACCTTAATACTTAGTTAAATGAAAAATCTAATTGCACTAACCCTGTTATCAGGAACTGTACTTCTTGCATCCTGTGTTTCTAAAAAGAAGTATGTTGAACTTGAGAACCAGTACAACAACACCAGATCCACCCTTACCAAAACACAACTTGAAAAAGAAGAGATCGAGGCTAAATACGCCAAGATCGAAGAACGCGTTGCCAGTTACAATGCGAAGATCAACTCACTTACCCAGGAGAATGTAGATCTGGAGAGCAATAGTCTTAGAAACTACGGAAACGTAGTCCTTTCCAACAAAGACAAGGAGCAGATGAAAGCTGCCCTTGCCAATGTTGATCAAACCGAATTAGCTGAAGCCAAAACACTTCAGGATTCCATGAACCTTATTGTTTCCTACAACCTTAAGAAAAATCTGGATAATAACCTGATTGCCGAAGGACAGGAAGACGATATAGAGATCAACATCGATGAAACGGTGGTTATGATCACAATTTCAGACAAACTTTTATTTAATTCGGGAAGTTACCGGGTAAATCCTAAAGCAAACAATCTACTTCAGCGTCTAGCTGATGTTATTAACAGTGAACCTGCCATGGAAGTCCTTATTGAAGGTCACACCGATGCCAGAACAGTAAAACCGGGTGCACATATTAAAGACAACTGGGAACTTAGCGTAGAGCGATCTACTGCAGTTATCAGAAAACTTCAGGATGAGTTTGGAGTTGCGCCGGAAAAACTAATTGCGGCGGGAAGAAGCAGCTATGCTCCTATCTCCGATAACGACACCGAAGAGGGGCGATCTAAAAACAGGAGAACACGTATTGTGATACTCCCGAATCTAGACAAATTTCTGGCCCTGCTTTCTGCTAATTAATGCTATAGCCTTTTAAACAACGTAGAAAAAAAGTGGCCTCCGGGCCACTTTTTTTATTTACGATCACTAATTGGGCGATTTAAAACCACGATTGGGCGAAAACTCTTTTACAGAACCTAATTAGGTATGCCTATTGTATTCTGAAACATCAGTACACAAAAAAACCATCGAAATGAAAATTGAAGAATCAAAATATAAGTTTATTTACCGGCACAAGATCTCCGAGCCATTTGGAAACTTTTACATATTTGATGATTATGTGATCTCCGAGATCAATGAAGGAATTCATTTTAACTGGGCGTTGGCCGAAGTCGTTATTGAACAGATATACGATTATTTTGGCTCCCGTGATGTTAAGTTGAGTTATATATCCAACAGGATAAACTCCTATTCTCTCCATCCGCAGGATTGGATGTGTTTTTACAAACAAGGATATCAACTGCAAGCTTATGCCATAGTTGCTTATAATAAAATAGGCCTTATGAACGTGATCCTTGAAAAACTGTTTTCACAAACTCGTATTAGGAAATTTCATCGCATTGATGATGCAGTGAACTGGATAGAAGAAATAAAAATTCAGGATCTGGAGCGTTATGCCTAACTTATTTTCTGGCGCCCGGTGGCATACTTGGTCTCACTTCAATTTTAGAAGGGAGGGTTCGAGGATGCATTTCCAGGAGATCGACCACTAGCTTTCCTATATCTTCAATTTGTATTTTCCAGGCATCGGATGCATCTGGTCGATTTCCATTAAAGTATGTTGCTACGCTACCCGGCATAATGGTGCTAACTTTTATTCCATACTTTCGCAAGTCGAGCATCGCCGCTTGTGTAAAACCTGTTAGACCAAATTTACTGGCATTATATGCAGAGCCTCCTGCGAAGAAATTAGTACCTGCCAGGCTGGAAATAGAGATATAATAACCCTTACTTTCTTTCAGGGCATCCAAAGTTGCTTTCAGGGTGTAAAAGGCTCCTGTTAAATTCGTTTCAATAGTTTCCTGCCACTGGGTGGTGGTTAGAGATTCTACACTCCCAAAATGTCCTATTCCTGCATTGGCGATTACCACATCTATCTTCCCAAAATCCGCCATTACTGCCCTCATAGCCTTTTCCTGACTCACAAAATCACGAACATCGGCTTCCAGGCCCAGCGCACGACTTGAGTTACCCAATCTCGTGTTGAGATCGGCCGCAGCCTCTTCCGCACTTTCCAGGGAACGTCCGGTAATGGCTACATACGCACCCTTTTTCATTAAAGCTTCGGCAATCCCTAGTCCTATTCCTTTTGTTCCACCTGTAATAAGCGCTACTTTTCCTTTAATATCTTCCATGACCGTTCTTTTTGTTCAAAGTTACAACAGCTTGAATAAGTACCTATTTAAATTATACTTAAATTTAACACTAATGAAGAAAATCGTCATCGTTTTTATCTTCTTTGTGGGAAGTACCGGTATTTCCCAATCCAATTTGGTTGATCTTAGTGAGCTTTCTTCTGAATTTGATTACGAGATACGATATGCCACCAGTAACAATTTTATTGGTGAGATATTATACGATTGCGCTCGCTGCTTATTGCAGCAGGAAGTGGCTGAAGCCCTACTGAAAGCAAACCAGTACTTTTGCGAATTAGGTTATAAGATCAAATTATACGATTGCTACCGTCCGTTGGACGTTCAGAAAAAGATGTGGGCAAAAGTCCCAAGAGCCACCTATGTAGCGAATCCCTACGGTAAAGGCTCCATCCATAATAAGGGTGCAGCGGTCGATATGACGTTGGTTACCCTGGAAGGCTGCTATGTGGAAATGGGTAGCGATTACGATCATTTTGGGCGGGAGGCCCATATCGATAATGTAAATTTTCCCGAGGATGTTCTGGCCAACCGAAAAATACTCATTGAGGGCATGAGAAAATTCGGGTTTAATACCATCCGTACAGAGTGGTGGCATTTCAGCTTTAGAAAAAATATGTCCTACCCTACCATGAATGAGCCACTACCCTGTAACCGTTAGTTTTACAGGTCCCCGCCTTGGGAGGCTCCAATTTCATTTCCGAAGATATCCAACTCCACAACCTTCTTTCCCAGTTTTTTAACTTCTTCCAATTGAGTTGCTCTATCTCCCACAACCACATAGATCATTTTATCTTCCTGCATATACCTATCTATAGTAACCTTAAAATCTTTCAAGGTCATTTCCATCAATTGCTGTTGTTCCAGATCGATAAAGTTCTTCGGTTTACCAAATTTATCTATATGCGTAAGTATGCCCAGCTTGGCATTAAGCGATTCGTATGCACGGGTATTTTGTTTTACTACTTTATTTTTGGTGAGTGCTACGTCCTCCTCTGTAAATCCCGATCCGTAATCTCGTATCATTTCCTGTATGATCTCCAAAGATGGCAGCGTGGCATTAGCCCTTACACTGGAATTTATTGTGAATGGAGCCTTGATAGTACGATCCGGGATACGCGAATACGCCCCATAGGTATATCCTTTTTCAATGCGTAACGTTTGAAAAAGCCTTCCACTGGAACCACCCCCTAATATCTCGTTGGCAAAACTTAGTTTTGCAGCATCCGGATCGGTTGCAGACAGGGCAAGAGAACCAATATAAAGTACAGACTGTTTGGCGTTGGGTACATCGATAAAATAAAGTGTTGATCCATCGGTAGAGTTGGTGACTTCCAAATTGGAAGGGTTTACCCCTTCACCTTTCCAGTTATTCACCAGGCTCTCAACCGCCTTATTTACCGTAGTTTTATCTATATCTCCTACTACTTTTAAACTTGCCCCGCCTGGCTTCAGGAATTTATAATATTCCTTCACATCCTCCAGGGTTACATTTTCTGCAGTTTCCAGGTTGCCACTGGTTGGCATTCCCGCAATATGATCCGGACCATAGATCAATGTATTAAAGTTTAGAGCCGCGATGGCGTTAGGATTGGCCTCCCTACCTTTAAGTCCGGTCTTCCATTCTTGTTTCAGTCGCTCGAAATCTGCCTCATCCCATCTGGGTTGTAACAACATTTCCTCCACCAATGCCATGGTAGGCGTAAAATTTCGGGATAAACAACTCCCCGAAATATTGATCTCTTCCAGGCTTCCATCTATTGAGATACTGGAGCCAAGAAGTCCGATGGCCTCTTCAAGTTCGGCTGAAGTTTTACTTGCCGTACCTTCATTCATCAGGTCTGCTGTGAATACCGCCAGTCCCGATTTGTCTGCCGGATCCAGCAGGTGTCCGCCCGGAATACTAATATTGAAGGTCACAATAGGAAGCTCGTTATTTTCAATTCCAAGGATTTTCATCCCGTTATCTGCTGCGCTTTCCCATACTGTTGGCATTTTAAAGAGCGGTGCATCACCAAACGGAGGTTCAGACCTGTCGTATTTTGAGGGAGTTTTTTCGTATTCGGCTTCTTCACCTTGTGCTACCTGTTCATTCGCTTTCATCGCAGTGATCTCCTCCTGCCAAACAGTTGCCTCGGTTGCGCCGGTTACAGCAAGTTGAGGACTGGCGGCCGGAACCACACTGGTCATAACAAAATGTTTTCCCTTTATGTAAGTGTTATACACGCGCATTACATCATCGCGAGATATTTCCTGCAGGTATTTGGCACGTTTCGTTATATACCCGGGGTCGTTCCCAAATTCGTTGTCCTGAACCAGTTGGAATGCTTTATTTAAAACCGTGGCAACTCCATAGTAGAGGTCGGTTTCCAGTTCGGCTTTTATACGTTGAAGCTCATTATTGGTAAAGCCACTTTCCTCAAACCTCTTTAAGCCCTCATCGATCGCTGCCTTTACTTCATCCAAAGGCACACCTTCATTCGCCCGAACCCTAAGGACG
>CAJQNO010000003.1 GCA_905479745.1 uncultured Flavobacteriaceae bacterium
AAGTTAACATCTTGAGTGATCACCAACCATAGTTTGTACAGATCCTGATTTGGAAAAGCCTTTTTGAGTCGGTTGAAATACTCCGGCGCAATGGCGGAGGCATTCATACAAGGCTTCACAGACAGGGAAGTATAATTAGCGATAAGTTCTTTGAGATTTTCGAACCCTTCATTTTTTCGCGAACTAATTAGAGCGATACGCGTTTCCATGCGTTGCTCTAGTTTTTCTATATCCAGGGAGATCGCTTTACGTTTCATGCGATCGGCCATATTGATAACCAGGATAGCGGGTATCCCAAGGTCTTTAATTTGTGTAAAGAGAAGAAGGTTTCGCTTGAGGTTCTCAATTTCGGTCACAACCACTGCAACGTCCGGGAAATCCTTGTCGTTTTTATTTAGTAGCAGCTCTATCACCACGTTCTCATCCAGGGAAGAGGCATTCAGGCTATAGGTTCCGGGAAGATCGAGGATATGTGCTTTTAAGGTACGGGTGAGTTTACAGACCCCCTCTTTTTTTTCAACAGTGATCCCGGGATAGTTTCCCACTTTCTGGTTCAGGCCGGTAAGCCTGTTGAAAACAGAGGTTTTACCTGTATTGGGATTCCCTATTAGAGCTACGTTTATCTGCCGGGCCATAGATTAAATCAATTCTATTTCTATTTGTTCGGCGGTTTCCTTTCTAATTGCCAGATGGCTGCCATTGATATTGAGATACAACGGATCCCGGAAGGGGGCCTGCTGTACCAGTTGTACTTCATTGCCCGGGAGGCAGCCCATTTCCAATAGTTTGAGCGGCACCGAATCTATGGAAAAACCTTTAATTATGGCTCGTTCTCCCTTTTGTAAGTTGGCAATAGTAAGCATTAATTTTATTTAGATTGATTATAAACAATGCAAATGTAGTGCAAATAGGTCAGGTATAAAAGTTAATATTGCTGCTAATTTATTCGGCTTTCAAAACTTCGATATCCTCCAGTAGTCTGGCGATTTCATCGGGATTGGTACCATCATAAAAACCGCGTATTCTACGCTTTTTATCTACCAGCACGAAGTTTTCGGTATGGATGAGGTCGTATTCGCTGTAGGGGAGGTCCTTGGCTGCCAGATACGATTTGCGGGCCAGGTTGTAGATCTCCTTTTTTGAGCCTGTTACCAGGTTCCATTTTTGGTCGTCCACACCTTTTTCGAGGGCGTATTTTTTAAGTTGGGGGACGCTGTCGATCTCTGGAGTTACGGTATGAGATAGTAGTAAAACATCATTATCTTGTTGTAATTCTTTCTGAATTTTAACCATATGGTCTGTCATAACCGGGCAAATGGTCTGGCAGGTTGTGAAGAAGAAGTCGGCCACATAGATCTTGCCTTCGTAGTCTTTTTGTGTGATCTGTTCCCCATTCTGATTGGTAAGGCTGAAATCTGCGATGGTGTGGTATTTTTTCACATGCTGAACCGTACTATCCACAAGTTCGGTAGTGACATCGGTGGGCTGATATACAGGCAGTACTTTTTTAGGGTCGAGAGCCTGGTACATAATGGTAATTATTATAGCCGATAGGATGAAAAGGACAATTCCGAAGAATTTATATTTTGCAAAAAACTGAAGCATACAAATGCAAAATTACAACCCTGTAAAAGATTGGCAATGCTGTAACAGTTAAAAAAAATATAAGACTGATACGCCAATTTGCATTTATTTTTTTAAGAGCGGTTAAAAGGTTACTTTTGTCCCTCAATTTTGATGATATATGAGTCCATTTGCGGTTAAGGCAATTCAGCTTCTGTTAAGCTTATCTATACTAATCGTGCTTCATGAAATGGGGCACTTCATACCAGCTAAAATATTTAAGACCCGGGTAGAGAAATTCTTTCTCTTCTTCGACATAAAATTTGCGCTCTTTAAAAAGAAGATCGGCGATACGGTGTATGGCATTGGCTGGTTACCCTTAGGGGGTTATGTGAAGATCTCCGGGATGATCGATGAAAGCATGGATAAGGAACAGATGGCACAACCCCCGCAGCCCTGGGAGTTTCGCTCTAAACCGGCCTGGCAGCGACTTATTATTATGCTGGGTGGTGTTACCGTGAATATCATCGTTGGGTTTCTTATCTACATGATGATCTTGTTTTTCTACGGAAGAGATGTGGTGACCAATGATGACCTTCCGGAAGGATTTGCCATTGCACAGGAGTTTAAGGAATACGGTTTTAGGGATGGAGATAAGATACTGAAGGTAAACAACGAGGATTTCCCCTATGTAACCGAGATCAATAAATACCTTTTCCTTAGAGATGTTAATTCGATAACGGTACAGCACACAAACGGTACCGAAGAAACCATCACCTTACCAGAAGAGATAGGAACCGAGATGTTTCAGAAGGATGTGCTCACACCGTTTATTGAGAGACGCGAACCCATAGTACAAGTAGTTGGAGGAGAAGATTTTCCGGCTGCAGCCGCAGGCTTTAAACCAGGCGATAGAATTACCACGGTCAATGGACAGCCTATCGTTTACTGGCACGAATTTAAACAGCGAATTGCAGAGAATGAAGGTGCAGAGAACACTATCGAAGTAGAACGTGATGGTGTTACAGAGATCATTAAGGTAACACCTAATGAGGATGGTGTAGTGGGTATCAATATTGGTAGTGGAACACGACATATTTCCTTTTCATTTGGTGAAGCGGTGACGCAGGGAACCAGTTATGGTTATAATATCTTAAAGGATTACGTAAAGCAGTTTAAATATGTCTTTACCAAAAAGGGAGCCTCTCAGGTGGGTGGATTTGGAGCGATAGGGAATTTATTCCCCGGCAAATGGAGTTGGGTTGCGTTCTGGCAAACCACAGCATTGATCTCCATAATTTTGGCGTTTATGAATGTACTTCCTATCCCTGCCCTGGATGGAGGCCATGTTGCATTCCTGCTGTATGAAATGGTTACCGGAAGAAAACCGGGAGATAAATTTTTGGAGTATGCGCAGATGATTGGATTCTTCCTGCTTATTGCCCTGGTTTTATTTGCTAATGGTAATGATATTTATCGTTGGCTATTCAAGTAAAAAAATTAGTGTTTCTTTTTTGCAGCACTTAAAAAAAAATTATATTTGCGTCCGCTTTAAGCGATAAGCATTCCTCCATAGCTCAGTTGGTTAGAGCACCTGACTGTTAATCAGGGTGTCGCTGGTTCGAGTCCAGCTGGAGGAGCGATAAAGTAGAGCATAGCTCACTTTATCGCGGTAAAGTGAATGAAATTCTACTTTACTGCGATTCGGATTTAAAACCCATGTCATAAAGACATGGGTTTTTTTTATTCTATTATGGTTTTACTACAAACTTGGAAAAAAGATTGATCGATCATAACAAGGGAGGTACGATAAGCACAAAAACAAGAAGACCTTTGAGGCTTGTGTATTGCGAATTCTTTTTAAGTAGAGTAGATGCTATTCGAAGGGAGAAATACTTCAAAACAACCGCTGGCAAAAGAATGTTGAAACTAATTTTAAGAGATACGCTAAAACAGATTAAATATCCTATTTAAGAGGGCTGAACTCAGCGACACGCCAGCGCACCACCTGGCCCATTAATTAATTCTCTCAATTATGTTTAGGGTAAAAAAGGCCAGCGCACCATCTGGCCCCTCACTTTGAAAGGCCCACCGGACCTTTCAACTTCTAAAGAAGACGTTCGGTCCGGTTCGAGTCCGGTAGGGCGAGAAGTTTACCCCGCACTTGATGCGGGGAGTCCAGGGGGAAGAGCGAAGCGGCGACAGGCCTCTCACGAAGTGAGGGGCTTTTTTTATGGAAAAAATCTGGACAATCAGTGTAGCATAGTTTTGTATTGGTTATATGAAAGCCATTTAGAGTGTGCCTCCCTGAATGTGGGCTTCGCTTCTCCATTTCGAAAGTTGATCTTCGAGATCTTTGCTGCAACTCGCCAGATTGCGCAAAGGTCCTTCCAAACACTGAAAAACGGAGTGTCAGGATCGTAGATGTGGGTTGGTTCTCCACCAACCCCATTAACTTCCAATATCTTGTAGTTGTGATCTCTTTTAAGCGCTTCCAGGGAAGGAGTTTTAATGTCGAAGCGCCCGAAATAGAATCCTTCCATTTTGTGGCTGAGGTCATCAAAAATGGATATGAGTTCTTCATCAATAAGATGATTACCATTCCTGAACTCAGTTCCTTTATTATGATTTCCGATTCGGTCAAGGATCATGATTTTATTTGCCGGAAGAATATGATTCCATCTGGCATTGAATCTTTTCCTCAACTTCTCCTGGTGCAGAACCGCTCTCGGGTTTCCTTCGATCAATTGTCCCAGGGTACTACTGCCGTCACCAGCAACGCTTAGGAATTTTTTTATGGTAAGGGAAGGGATCACTCCTTTGTTACTGTCGGGTAACCTGTAGTAAAACAAACCGATCTCCAGTTCATCATCCACAAACTCCTGTATGATATGGTTCACTTTTATATTCTGAAGGGATTCCGCGAGTTCTTGTTCGTTATCTATTTTCTTTACACTGATCCCTCGAAAACCTATGTCGGGTTTAAGAATGACCGGGAATAGAATTTCGCATTTGGCGATTTCATCCAGAATGTCCCC
>CAJQNO010000004.1 GCA_905479745.1 uncultured Flavobacteriaceae bacterium
TTTCTACCAAAAATCTTCACCATCACTTCAAGCTTGCGTTTTTCTTCGTTGATCTTTTCAACGGTTCCGTTAAATCCATTAAACGGCCCATCAATTACTTTAATGGTTTCACCAATTACATAAGGGATGTTTACATTGTCATCCTGAACTGTAAGTTCGTCTACCTTACCTAACATCCTGTTCACTTCGGCCTGTCTCAACGGGACAGGATCTCCTCCTTTGGTTTCACCTAAAAATCCAATCACCCCGTTAATAGATTTGATTATATGAGGAATCTCTCCGGCTAAACTCGCCTGTATCATGATATATCCCGGAAAGTAAACGCGTTCTTTGTTTACTTTTTTTCCGTTTCTTATCTGAATCACCTTTTCGGTTGGTACTAAGACCTGCTCAATATAATCCTCAAGATTAAGTCGTTTTATCTCGGATTCGATATACGATTTTATCTTATTCTCCTGTCCGCTCACAGAACGAACCACATACCACTTCTTTGTACTTTTAGTTTCGGTCATTTTAAGACTTGATCCAGTTGAAATAAAGTTCTATAATGTTACTGAAAACCTTGTCCACCCCAAATACGGCCAGCGCCAGTATTATTGAAAATACTGCCACAATAACTGTAAGCCTTTGAGCTTCAGCCCAAGTTGGCCAGCTAACATGATTTCTCAGTTCGTTATAAGACTCTTTTATATAATCTACCATCGTATGGGTGTTATTTCTTTCTTTGCACGGGTTGAGAGACTCCCCTCGACTCGGCTCGGGATAAACTTCTCGTCTCTCACGATCGTTTCCCTTTGTTTCTTTGCACGGGTTGAGAGACTCGAACTCCCGACACCTGGTTTTGGAGACCAGTGCTCTACCAACTGAGCTAAACCCGTTTTTAAATTTCGGGCCACCTACAAATGCTCTTCGCTCAGCCCCGGCTGCCACCAGGCAGGTAAACCCCGTTATAAAAGTCAAGGCGTCCCGCTTCTGCGGGACACCTTAAGACTTCCTATATAAACGTTATTAGTCTAAAATTTCAGTAACCTGTCCGGCTCCTACAGTTCTACCACCTTCACGGATTGCAAAACGCAGACCAACATTCATGGCGATTGGCTGGATCAGTTCTACTGTAATTGTAAGGTTGTCACCTGGCATTACCATTTCAACTCCATCAGGAAGCATGATGTTCCCTGTTACGTCAGTTGTACGAACGTAGAACTGAGGACGGTAGTTGTTGTGGAATGGAGTGTGACGTCCACCTTCTTCTTTCTTAAGAACATAAACCTCTGCTTTAAATTTAGCGTGAGGAGTTACAGATCCTTGCTTACAGATAACCATACCACGACGGATATCTGTTTTTTCAATACCTCTTAGAAGGATACCTACGTTATCACCGGCTTCTCCTCGGTCAAGGATCTTACGGAACATCTCAACTCCTGTAATAGTAGAAGTTAATTTTTCAGCTCCCATACCAATGATATCTACAGGATCTCCAGTGTTTGCAACACCAGTCTCAATACGACCAGTTGCAACAGTACCACGACCTGTAATAGAGAATACGTCCTCAATTGGCATCAAGAATGGCTTATCTACTTCACGAGTTGGCTCTTCGATCCAGGTATCAACAGCTTCCATAAGTTCAAGCACTGTGTCAACCCACTTTTGCTCACCGTTCAGTGCTCCAAGTGCAGATCCTGCAATAACAGGTCCGTTGTCACCATCGTACTCATAGAAAGAAAGCAGATCTCTGATCTCCATCTCAACTAGTTCAAGTAGCTCTTCGTCATCTACCATATCCACTTTGTTCATGAACACAACGATACGAGGAATACCTACCTGACGACCAAGAAGGATATGCTCACGAGTTTGTGGCATCGGTCCATCTGTAGCGGCAACAACAAGAATAGCTCCGTCCATCTGTGCAGCACCTGTAACCATGTTCTTAACATAATCCGCGTGACCAGGACAGTCAACGTGTGCATAGTGACGATTCGCTGTTTGATATTCTACGTGAGAAGAGTTAATAGTAATACCTCTCTCTTTTTCTTCAGGAGCGTTGTCAATTTGATCAAAAGATCTAGCTTCTGAATACCCAGCATCTGCTAATACTTTAGTAATAGCAGCTGTTAAAGTTGTTTTACCGTGATCTACGTGTCCAATGGTACCTACATTTAAGTGAGGTTTAGACCGATCAAATGTTTCTTTTGCCATCTTGTATGAATTTAATCTTAGTTTATATTAGTGTTTACAATTTGTATTGTTGAGCCAATGACGAGATTTGAACTCGTGACCTCTTCCTTACCAAGGAAACGCTCTACCCCTGAGCTACACCGGCGTAAAGTGCCGAATCTGACATAAAGCAGACCCAAGCTTTGCGCCTTCGCAAAGGCTATAGCCTACGCGAACGCAGGAATTTTGAGCGGGAGACCGGGTTCGAACCGGCGACATTCAGCTTGGAAGGCTGACGCTCTACCAACTGAGCTACTCCCGCTTATTTATATTTTTTAAGGCCTTTTACCCTTAAAAAATTAGTTTCAGTATGTCAATAAAACCACTTTGCTTAAACGTTAAAAGCGTGCAAAGATAATCAATATTTAACTCTACTCCAAATAGTTGAAATGATTACTTGGCGGTTAAAATATGTAATCCTTGAACTTTGCTTGGTACCGGTTTACTAATGAGGATTACCTCGCTTTGCTCAATCAATCCCAAAAAAATCGGGAAGGATTACCTCGCTTCGCTCGGTGATCCGTGAAGGGGGACCCTTCACTACAATTTTTAATTCGCAGCCTTACAAAAGCGAGCTTTTGACGACTGCTTTATTAAAAATTGTAGTGGGGAGAGCAGGATTCGAACCTGCGAAGGTAAAAACCAACAGATTTACAGTCTGTCCTCGTTGGCCGCTTGAGTATCTCCCCAAAGCTTTTTAATAAAAATTTTAAAAGAACTTTTTTACTTTTTCTGAGCCGATGGAGGGACTCGAACCCACGACCTGCTGATTACAAATCAGCTGCTCTAGCCAGCTGAGCTACATCGGCTTTTTACTGCATTTAAGCCATAAAAAAAGTCCGCTATTTCTAACGGACTGCAAATGTATATAAATTATTTAATCAAAAAAACTTTTTTAATAAAATTTCATCAGGCGTGTTGCCTTAGTTTTTCTTTTCGTTTTTTAAGCTGTCGTTCCAATGATTGCACACATTCGTCGGTGCCTGCCTCAAATGTTTTCGCCTCTTTTTTTACTATGAGATCGCCACCGGGAACACTGAGCAAAATCTCTACCGATTTGTTCTCTTTTTCACTGGTTTTCTGAACCTTCAGAAATACATCGGCAAAAATTATTTTATCAAAAAACTGTTCCAGCTTATTTAACTTTCTTTCAATGAAATTAATAAGCTTCTGATCGGCTGCGAAATTGGGGGTCTGTACGGTTACTTTCATAGGGCTCCTTTAATTTTCAACTTTTACAATATTGATCTCCCTTTCTCAATTAGATCAAACTCAAACTAAATGAAAAAGAAGAATACCATTTGCAAAGTTCTGGTTAATACTCACTTCGTGTTTCTGGGATGCGAGTTTCTGTACACTTCCTTCAGCTGCGCAATACTATTATGCGTATAAACCTGAGTTGAAGCCAAACTCGAATGCCCAAGCAGTTCTTTAACTGCGTTAAGATCGGCACCCTCATTTAACAGGTGAGTCGCAAAAGAATGTCGCAATATATGCGGACTCCTTTTCACCTTTTCGGATGCTAAACTAAAATATGAATTAATTATTCGGTAAACAAGTGTTTCATATATTTTAACTCCCTTTTTAGATAGTAGTAAAAAGTCCTGATCACGGATAGTTTTTAATTCATCCCTGACTGTTAAATACTTGCGTATCGACGCAACAACAGAGGGCAATAAGGGTATGATCCGCTCTTTGTTCCTTTTCCCTAAAACCTTAACAGTCGCCTGATCGAGAACAACATCCTTACATTTTAGATTTACCAACTCTGCTCTACGCATCCCTGTACTATAAAACAATTCAACGATAAGTTTATCCCGCAGCCCTTCAAATCCTTCGGCTTCCTGTAAAAGAGCCAGCACATCATCGATCTCCTTCTCCGAAAATGGCACCTGCACCTTAGTGGATGTTTTTAACGCTTTATGTTTGGCCAACGGGCTAACATCGATCTGCTTGGTCTTCAGTAAAAATTTATAATAAGCTTTTAAAGATGAAACCTTTCGGTTTATACTACGGTTGGATATTCCCTGCTCTACCATTTGCACGATCCAACTTCGAATGAGTGTATAAGAAACCTCACTAATGTTGTCCAGATCATAATTCTCTTTAGAAAATTGCGCGAAAAACTCCAGATCCTTCAAATATGCCATAACAGTATGGGCAGAATAGTTCTTTTCCAGTTGTAGGTAATCTGTGAATTGAGAGAAGGGCATAGTACGTTGTAGGTATTTAACTTGTTCCTGGCTAAAGTTACAACTTAAAAAAGTCAATAAAAATTTCAATTCAAGACATAAAAAAACCGCCGATGTTCAAAACAACGGCGGTTACATATAATTTATCAGATCCTAGATGTCTTCCTGATCTCTAAGATGCTGGATATATTGAGCTTTCTGAATCTGCGCTCTACGCTTAACAGAAGGCTTCGTAAATTGTTGCCTTTTGCGTAGTTGACGCATAGTCCCCGTACGATCAAATTTTCTTTTGAAACGCTTTAGAGCTCTATCGATATTTTCTCCGTCTTTAACTGGTATAATTAACATAGTGTCATCACCTCCTCTCTTTTGGGATGGCAAATATATAAAGTAATTTATAATTGATCCTTAAGTTTATCAAAAAAATTATTGTTTGAACAAAGAGGCTCTCTGACTTAGATCCTGAATCAACTTCTCCTCTTCCTCACTTTCCAATAATACATTGTAGCTTTCCCAAAACTTTTCGTTATAAGGCCTGGAGGAGAATATATCTGCCGACCATTCTTCCTGCTGAAGTGCCTGAGCCACTAACTCGGGGTCCTGAACAATCTCTGTGAACAATATCTCCTGAATGGTATAATAGAATTGCTCGTCGCGGTCTATCCCCAGTTCCTTTTCTTTTTGCTCCCTGTCTGAAGATCGGTCTCCTATATTCACCAATTTTGGTGTCTGGTAATAAAAATAATTGGGATACATCTTCTCGCCGTATTCCTTATATGTGATAATGAGTTTATGATTTAACTGGGTTCCGAAAAGGCTCTTACTTCGTCTTTTCTGAACATCGGATGCAGCTATTAGCTCGTATTCAAGACGCTTGATGGCATAATTATCCCAATATATATAAACCCAACCCTGGGCTTCGAATCCTTCATTGTATATATTGGGCGTATTCAACCCTACAAATTCCTTTCCACCGCTAATTTTAATCTTGTAGATCTTTCTCCCGTTATCCACTAAAATTGTATCAAGGCTAAAGTGATGAGTTTCCAATACATCTTCTCCAAACAACGCCTTTTTCATATTGGCATTTCTCACCAGGTTCAGTTTCCCTTTAAGTAAGTTGTCCAGGCCATTCACCCTTCTGTCGTTCCATCGTATGGCTTCCACCAGGGCAGAGGTCTTAATGGTATCCCTTCTAAGATTTTGAGATCTGATATTGAAATTTCTAATCCTATTTTTAAGAAAAGATGCGTAAGCGAACAAACTATCTACATCCCGCAAATCGTAACTCTTTCTGTTCTCATCCACATTGATCTTCAAATTCCTCCTTGATCCTGAAGCATAACTGGAATCGTATACCGTGATCGCACTTTCAATAAGCCACTTGTATTCCTTCTTATTGCGTTCCTTATGCCGCAAGAAACCCTTTTGCAGGTAAGGCTGCTCCGGTAGATTGTCCGGAAGTTCTTCTATCGCCCTCAGAAATATTTCATTCCCTGTTTTTGGCCGGGTTTCTGCAACCACCACGACCTCGTCCAGACTCGCGATATCTTCTTCCAGAAAAATATCCATAGAATTATCAAATTCACTTATCACAGTTTTAAAACTCTGATAACCAATGGAGGAGATTATAAGTGTATCGTTCACATGTTCCTCGGGAACGAGCAGAACAAACTTCCCATCAGCATTACTAATGGTACCAATGGTGGTATTCTTTATATAAATATTTGCATTCTCAATAGGAAGAAATGTGAGGAAATCTGCTACTTTACTCTTGAGTTCGGTTTGTGCGATCGAGGTACTGCAAATAAGGCCAATTACAATAGAGATCGAAAGTTTTACATATCGTAAATTCATCATTGGTGATAGGTTAAGTTGAAAAATTTATCGGTCGAAATATAAGACTTATAACGCGAACAACCTTAAATGTATCAGGTGGCCGGCTTGTATTTCTTGCCGTCGATCACGATCTTAGCAATGATCTCCCGAAGTATTTCTGAAGTTCCTCCGCCTATAGGTCCTAAACGGCTATCTCTCAGATTTCGTGCCAAAGGATATTCTTCCACATAACCATAACCACCCAGAAGCTGCAAACAATCGTATGCAACCTCGTCGGCTACACGGGTAGAGACTAACTTCGCCATACTTGCTTCCTTCACCACATATTTTTTCTTACCTACCTGATATGCTGTACTGTAATTAAAGGATTTACACATTTCAACCTCACTTGCCATTTGTGCTACTCTATGTCGTAACGCCTGAAACTTATCGATAGACTTACCAAAGGCGGTTCGCTCCTTCATATACTGTATGGTGTACTCCAGAGCCCATTCACTACGCGCATGAGCATTGATAGCCATCACTATTCGTTCAAGCGCTAAATGCTGCATTAAATAACCAAATCCTTTTTTTTCTGAACCCAAAAGGTTCTTCGCCGGGACTTTTACATTGTCAAATGCAATCTCTCCAGTATCACTTGCTCTCCAACCCAGTTTGTCTAGTTTGGTCGCGGAGACTCCCGGGGTATCCCTGTCTACTACAAAAAGACTTATCCCCCTACTACCTAACTCCGGATGCGTTTTGGCAGAAACCACTAAGTAGTCGCTGTAAACCCCGTTAGTTATAAAGGTCTTCGACCCATTTATGATATAGTGATCACCTTCCTTAACTGCTGTGGTTCGCATCCCGCCAACATCGCTTCCGGCAAAAGGTTCGGTAATACACAAACACCCGATCATATCTCCGGTTATACTCGCAGTAAGATACTTTTGCTTTATTTCTTCACTACCTTCTGCGTTCAAATGAGACATAGCAAGGTAAGGATGTACCCACATTGCAGCGGCAAAACCACCGGAGCGGATCTTCTGTAATTCTTCCAGGTAAATTACGAGATAAAAGATATCAAGATCGAGGCCACCATATTTTTCCGGGTATGAAATTCCGAAGTAACCCATCTCTCCCATCTTTTTCCAAATAAAACGTTCGATGTGACCGGTCTTCTCCCACTTCTCAATATGGGGAACCACTTCCTTATGCAGGAAATCCCGAAAGCTCTTTCTGAAAAACTCATGTTCCTCGGTAAAATATAGTTCGTTCATATATTCGTCTAAATTTTTATCAATTTCGGAAAAATGTTGAAATGATCGTGCCCAAAACTGAGAAAGCAATAATTTATTCTGTTGACAAATATAACCTAATTAGGCGTAATTCACGAGCTGAGATACCTTCAATTTTTTCTAATTCAGACAGATTTTCAAGGCCTTCCCTCACACGAACGAACTCCCAAATCTTTTTCGCTTTCTCAAAGGATATGCCAGGAATGGTGGCAATATCAGACGCAGAAACTTCATTAATATTCATCTTCACATTATCAATCTTGGTTTTTACCGCAAATCGATCCTTTATTCGCTCAATAACTTCCTCCTTCAGGCCATACACCTCGAACAAGTGTTCTTCAGTAGCAAATCCACCTATTTTATTTCTATAAGCAACAATTCTTTTACTTAAGGTCTTTCCTACTCCATAGATCTCCTCCAATTGAGTT
>CAJQNO010000005.1 GCA_905479745.1 uncultured Flavobacteriaceae bacterium
GGTATCACTGTGATATAAGGCATTATGAGCTTTACATAGCGACGCAACCCGCTTAAGGTCGATCATAGTACCCACCTCGTTATTTACGTGCATTAGACTTACAAGTGTTTTTTTAGATGATTTCTGAAGTAATTCCTCCAAATGTTCATAATCCACGCATCCCGTCTGTTTAATACGTACAAATTCTACCTCGATCCCAAAGCGATCTACAAGAACCTCAATCGTGTGCAGTACAGCATGATGCTCAATTTTACTGCTAATGATACGCTCCACACCAAGATCGGTGACAGCGCTTTGTAAGGCCAGATTATCCGCTTCTGTGCCACCTGATGTAAAGATAATTTCAGAAGCTGAAACATTCAGATAACCCGCAATTTCCTTTCTTGCAGTTTCAAGTAGAGATTTAGATGACCTACCGTAAGAGTGTGTAGATGAAGGATTTCCGTATTCAGTTTTTAATACTTCCGACATACAGCGAATTACTTCACTCCGCAATTGGGTTGTAGCTGCACTGTCTAAATACACTTTCTTCATATCCGGCAAAAATACATATTTATCTAAGATTGAAAACAAGGAATTATAAAGAATTGTGTTACTTTGTATTTCTCGAAAATATCGCTATGAAAAAATATTTATACATCCTTCTTTTAAGCTCTCTAATTTCAGGGTGCAATGATGGTGATATCATCTACACATCATTTAATTTTAGTGATGCAGATCTGCAATTCTGTGGCGACCCGGGAGATTATTTGTTTTTCAAGATCAATGATGAAGCCAACGAAAGTCTGGCACTACAAATAGGGACGACAGAAGTGTTGTTCCTGGAAAGTGATACCTTAGCTGTTTCACTAGACGGCACTACGAACGTTGTCCATTTTCGAAGTTTCAACGGGACCGTCTCGGCAGATTACTTTTGCGATAATATTCCACCTACCAGCCCTGATGTAGCAACAGATTTTATTGGATCGGATGGCGACGCCACCTTGTATATAACTACTGTATTAGACGATAATGATGGCATCCCCTTCGATAATAGCTTTGATATTTCAGGAGAAGGTTTTGGTGATTTCGACGAGGATGGCCTGCCAAACTTCTACGACTATGACGATGACGGGGATAATGTCCCCACTGCCAACGAAATAGGTGAAGACCCCGACAATCCTAGAGATTTTGATGGGGACGGTCTTCCGGATTATCTGGATGAAGACGACGATAATGACGGGGTACTCACCAGATACGAGGTGAGTAGTGAGACCGATCTAAACCCTCTTGACAACATCTTCGACCCGTCTGTGAACCCAAATCCGGACTATCTTAACCCCGATATTGATAATGAGATCATCGTGGATGTATTTCGGTCACACAGTTATAACCTAAAAACCGAGGTTCGCGTTATTATTGAAAACCTGGTACTTATCTCTGAAACAGAACAGATAACACGTGAATTTTTAAACTTGGGAACTCTGGTAGATATAGTGAATACTGATGTTGCTATTACTCCACCATTCCCAGACTAAGGAGCTGTATTCTGATATATATAGACTTCGGTTGCTCCTCTGCCATACTTTTGCAGATCGGCATCGTAATACTTTACATTGTCATACCTTCTGAAAAGATATTCCATTTCAGCTCTCAAGACACCATCACCAACCCCATGAATGAACACAACACGCTGTATTTTCTTACGTATTGCGAAATCCAATTGCCGCTTGGCAGTATCGATCTGAATGGTTAACATATCATGATTAGTGAGATGCTTTGTTGATTTCACTAATTTATCTATGTGAAGATCAACCTCCATCGCTGGCTGGTTGCGCATTTTAGGCTTCACACGTACACTCCTGGTAGCTTTCGATTCTTGTTTTTCGGAAAGTATTTGGGCAAAATTCTCCGGAATTACTTCTGAAGGTGAAATATCTTCTGTAATAACCACTAATTCGGACCTATCGAACTGCATTTCAAAATCATCCTCTGTAAGCACCAGAATCGTATCCAAATTTACCCCTAAAACAACCCCCTTGATTTCATCGTCTATAGCCTCAACTTTATCCCCTTTTTTCATGTTTTTTGTAGCAATATTCTTACAGTTTGATGGCATTTCATCGATATAAATGGTATTTCAGCGAATACAATGGTAAAAAAAGCGGTATTTTATCGAATTTAACCACTTAAAACAGTGATAATTGAATTTTATTTCTATTTTTACCACTGGTTAATGGCGTTGTTTTGCCCCCAAGATAACGTAAAAATATACTAAAAATATGAAAAACCTACTACTCTTTTCAGTTGTGTTACTTATGTCATACACTGCTATGGCACAATTGTATGTAACTCCAAATGGGGCTACTGATTCTTACGTGTACGTAAATGACGAAATCCTGTTTGTAGAACAAGACGTAAATCTTGTTGCGAACAATGCTGGAACCACCGAAGCAAGTTTATACTTGCGGAATGAGGCCCAGTTAATCCAGGGAGCGACGTCTTCCGCAAATTCCGGTACCGGATTTATTTCGGTTTATCAGGATAGTTACTCAGATTCTTACGATTATAATTTCTGGGGTACGCCCGTTGGAAATCCGGCGTTAGCGCCTAGTGGTAACGTAAACTTTGGTGTCCTTAATTTCTATGACGCCAATACGGTAACAGATTCAGACCAGGCTATGCACACTGGTAACCTTAATGGTATTGCTTCACCAAACCTAACCATTTCAAGACGCTGGTTGTACAAACGTACCGGTGGTGGTGGATATCAGGCATTGGGTTCTACTTATGGTGTTGATCCGGGACTAGGATTTACCATGAAAGGTGTGGGAGTTACTCCAGCTGGTGGCGACCCGTTCCAGGATCCAATAAACCAAAACTACGATTTTAGAGGAAGACCTAATAACGGTAACATTTCTGTTCCGGTTGCTGCAAATGCAAGTACACTGGCAGGTAACCCTTATCCTTCCGCCATCGATATGAACCTTGTATTCCAGGATCCAGATAATATTGAGATCCAGGAATTTAGATACTGGGATGAAGATAGAAGTATTAACTCACATAATTTTACAGCCAATAAAGGTGGTTACGGTATCTGGGTGCCAGGTGTGTCTCCTTATGTAACAGGAGGTACATATACAAGACCTACTTTCTTAAACTACGACTCAAACGGTAACCCAATGGGTCCTTCCGGAGGAATGGGTGAAGATCTTGGACGTCTTTATGCTCCTATAGGACAGGGATTTAACATCTTTGCTAACGTAGCCGGAGACGGACAGATATACTTTAAGAATAGCCACAGGGTATACCAAAAAGAATCAGGCAACACCAATTCTAATTTTAGAGGAGCTCAGGGTTCTCAAACTTCATCACCTTCTGGTGGAAGTGTCTCTTCCGAAGTGGATCCGTTGGCAGAATATCCACCAACACTTCGTGTAATGAGTATGTTCGGAAATTCCCATTTCCGCGAAATGCTTCTTGTGCTTTCACCTCTATCGACCGATGGTTATGACCGTGGTCTGGACGCAAGACACCCAATGGACGGTGCTAAGGCTGAAGTGTATTTCCCAATCGTTGATGATAACGGACCTTTACCTTATGTAATCCAAACCGTTCCTTTCGACACTGGAAAAAAAGTACCTTTAACTTTCGAAATGGACCAGCAAATGTCTGTTTCATTTACAGCGATTGAAGAGATCAATCTTCCTTCGAAAGTATATCTATGGGACAAGCGAGAAAATTTATTTCAGGAAATTACTAATGGTAGTGAAGCAGACTTTATTCTGCCTGCAGGAAACTATGAAAATCGATTCTTCCTCGTATTCAGAGGTGGACCAGATACCGATGATTCCGGCGGACCTGTACGTAATATGAAAAAAGAGGTTACTTCAAACGTAGACTTCTTCCAGAACAATCCGGTTGCTCAACTTGAGGTACGTAATCCGGAAGGATACGAGATCAAGTCGGCAGCTATTTTCGACATGTCGGGTAAACTGGTACTAAGCGAGCAAAATCTTGGTAACAGCGAACGTTTTACTTTCTCTACTGCTACTTTTAGCGATGGAGTATACATTGTAAAGCTTACCACTACAGACAATGTTGAGATCGATTATAGAATGACCGTACATAATAAGAGATAGTATATAACCATGGAAGGCATCGACGATTATATGTTGCCGTGCCTTACTAAAAAATATCTAGGTTTTGACTGTTTTGGCTGTGGCATGCAACGTGCCGCAGCCTTTCTTTTTAAAGGAGAGTTTGTGGCGGCCTTTAAAATGTATCCCGCCATCTACCCCCTTATCTTACTTCTTCTTTTTTTATTTCTGAATATGTTCGTTTCCTTCAAGCGTTCAGAAAGAATTAAAATTATACTTATCTTAGTTACTATCGCTTTTATCGTTGGAAACTTCATTCTGAAAATTATAATAAACTAATCATCAAAGATCATATTATGGAAAAGCAAAGGCTAAATACCACCCTTGTATATATTCTCTCAATCGTAGGCTTTTTGTGCTGTTGTATTCCGGTAATTGGTGTTATCCCTTCAGCCATTGCCTTTTTTGTGGCTAACGGTAACGTAAAAGAATGGAAAGCCAATCCTGAAAACTACGAAAATGGCGAGGCAATGAACACGGCTAGAATTATAGCGCTGATCGTATTTATCATTAACCTGATATATCTGGCGTATAACATCTTCCTCATTGTTACTGCCGGTGGTTGGGATGCCTATATGGAACAGCAAAGAGCTGTGATGGAGCAATACGGTATAGATTCGTAGATCGATATACTTTGTACCAAAATTAAAAAAGCGGCCTTTAAAGCCGCTTTTTTAATTTGTAACTTACTAAAGGAACTTAATCAAACTCCTTCAATGTTTTAATAATAATATCTATACATTCCTTCAGCTGTCCTTCGGTCATCACAAGGGGTGGTGCAAAACGAATAATATTTCCATGAGTAGGTTTCGCCAGTAACCCGTTATCACGAAGACGCAAACATATCTCCCATGCTGTATCACTTTCCTCCGAATCATTGATCACAATAGCATTTAACAGCCCTTTACCTCTTACAAGTTTACAAATGGTACTTGTTTCTATATATTCGTTCATGGCATCTCTGAAAATCATTCCAAGTCGCTCTGCATTCTCCGCGAGCTTCTCATCTCTAACCACCTCAAGTGCAGCCACAGCAACAGCAGCGGCTAAAGGATTACCACCAAAAGTACTACCGTGATTTCCCGGGCGGATCACGTTCA
>CAJQNO010000006.1 GCA_905479745.1 uncultured Flavobacteriaceae bacterium
TTTCGTAACCCTTCCCTTTAGATCTCCCTTTTAATTGTTTTATTTCCTTAATTCTTCCCAGTAGTTCTTTAGCCCATTTCTGATTGTAGGAAATATTAACGGCAAAGTCCACAAGATCTTGTTTTTTTGATGCTATTTCAGCTTGTAATACTTCATTCTTTAATTTCTCAACATTTGCCCTTTCTTCTTCAATGAGTTTAGCAGCCTTTGCTCTTCGTACGCGAAATCTGAAATGACTCATGATTACAAAAATGAATAGTACAAAAATAGCAATGGACATGATGAGTATCCAGGTAGTTACTTCAGACTTTTCCTCTTCTTTCAGCCTTAAAATTTTTTCTTGTTCATAAGACTTTTTAGATCGTTCCATCACTATGCGAGAAAGATCTGCCTGCGTGTCGAATCGAATTTTTTCCTCTACTCTCTCTATACTATCTTTCAATCTACTAGCTTCATTTGAGAATGAAATAACTTTTTTATAATCGCCCAATGCTTTATGATATTCTTCGTATGTATGTGCTAAAAGAATACGGTTCAAAACTTTTTGAGGATAGTTTCCAAGAGAGTCCATCTGCGTTGAAACTTGTGATAGTATGCGATTTCCCTCTGGGAGGTTACCCAGCTTAATGTTGGTGTCTGCCCATTGGATCCCAGCTCTCATCCATCGTTCTTGATCGTTTAAAGCAGGATATATATTTAAATAATTATTAGAAAAATAATCCCTCGCTTTGTTAAATTCACCTTTTCTCATGTGAATTAGTGCAATATTATCGTATACGCTCCCCGAGAAATGTTTATGCGTTTTCAATACCTCGGGATATTGCAGTATTCTATTGAAAAAATACATGGCTGAGTCGTACTCCTTTAAAAATTCGTGATAGTAAACTCCTACGTTATTGTAGGCGCTGTATTTCATAATATGATCAGAATTCTCATTATCGTAATAAGCAACAGATTCGGCACAAATCCTGCGAAAATTGGCCCTATCATTATCTGAAATATAGGTCTTCGCTAGATGTACATAAGTGAATGTTATATTAGTGTAGTCCTTTTGTTTTTTTAATATTGGTAGTGCCTTATCTGCCAGTGAAACTAAAAGCTTGGTTTGGCCGGAATCTCCATAATGAGCTAAAAATATGTTGTAAAATTGAATGCGCAGACTATCACCAACTACACGCTCAGAAAGATCGACACCTTTATAATAATCTAATGCGTTTAACGGTTCGCCTGTTTGCAACTTTTTATTCAAGCTCTCAAGAAAAATGGCGAACTCTTCTTCATATTTTTTATCGGATGAAGATTGAGGGAATAATGTTTGACTTGTGCATAGTATCATCCAAGTAATTATCACCCTAGTGAGTATGTTTACGCTAACTATCATAAATACAAAGATATATAACCCATTTAACACACTATTTTTGGTATCTGTTTAGGAGTATGGTTCGGCTGAAATTTATATAACCGCTTACAGTTATCAATCATCCAGGTCTAATAGGCATTATCGAAGCTACTGATGTACTACCTTATGTGCTACATATTTAATAAAACAAGACACATCCTAGAATAATAGTATAAAACTGGATTAGCCTTACTTACATGAACAAAGAAATTACCTGTAAAGAAAGACAAACAATAATTGAAATAAATAACATAATTAATAGTATTTTTCTGGGTCTCGCAAACTTCTCTTTTTGATAGTTTATTATAAGATGTATCATGCTTGAATACGAAATTGAGGTTAAACTGGACGATTTATAATTTTCCAATAGACTTGTGTTTATCAGCTTATTTAAACCGATTCATTTGAAACACTATTAATTGTCGATATATACATTATCTAAAATCTATAGTATCAGTTCGAGTATGTTTTAAAGGTTTAAACTGATTTTGGCTAAACTAGAAAGGAATAGAATTGTGTGCTAAAAAGTTATATATCAATTATATATACAACATCTATTATATATATATAACATATGAAGTTAATGCCGTTGAATCGCAAGTGATATAAAGGCCTTGTAGATTTAGTTGAGAAAAGAATTTATTATTTAGAATATGGCTTATTAAAATAAAAGAGCCCTTCCGGAGAAGGGCTCTTAGAATACATAACCTCTAAATTATGATTCTCCAATCACAGCCATACTGCAATCAGGTCTTAAATTTCTTTTATTTCGATGAAAACTGTAGTTTATCTAGACAAACAGTTAGACAATGTAATAAAATCTGAACAATTTGCTCCATAAATCAACCCTATTAACATTTTGTTTAGGTGGTAAGATTCGCCAAAAAGTATGCAAATTGCATTATCATAGCATCTTAGCGATATAACTAATCTTTCGTAATAAGTTTGTCGGCAGTAATCTTTTTCTCCCTATTTGAAACTTCCCAGGCCGTCTGGAAAATAAGTCGGGCCCTTTTCGCTAATAAATCGTATTCGATCTTGTCTGGTGTATCTGTGGGTTTGTGATAATCCTCATGAACCCCATTAAAATAAAAGATCACGGGTATATTATTCTTTGCAAAATTATAATGGTCACTGCGATAGTAAAATCGATTAGGGTCGTTATCATCATTAAATTTGTAATCCAGTTCTAATTGCGTATATGTTTCATTCACTGCTTCCGATACATCATGAAGCTCCTGGCTGAGTTTGTCACTGCCAATTAAATACACATAGTCCTCGCCACCTGCCTTATTAGGATCTATTCGTCCTATCATGTCGGTATTAAGATTGCAAACTGTATTTTCTAGCGGGAAAATTGGGTTTTCGGTATAGTATTTCGATCCGAATAAACCAATTTCTTCCCCTGTAACATGCAGGAATAAAATAGATCGCCTTGGGCCGTTCCCATCACGAACCGCTTGTTGAAACGCCTCCGCAATCTCAAGCAAAGCCACTGTGCCGCTACCATCATCATCCGCCCCATTATAAATATCACCATTTTCCCTCATACCTACATGGTCGTAATGTGCCGATAAGATTATAATTTCATCTGGCTTTTCCGAGCCTTTTATAAATGCAACTACATTCTCCGAATCTGTTTTTATTCTTCTTCCCAGATAGCTGGCAGGGATGGTTTGATAGTAGTTGTTCTCTTCTATCGGAGACTGTATACCCTGGTCCATATAAAAATTCCTAAGGTATTCAGCAGCCAATTTCTGGCCATCCGTTCCTGTCATTCGCCCTTCCATTTTATCACCGGCAAACGTATACAAATGAGTTTTTAGTTCTTCTGAAGTAATTGTATTTGCGTAATCAACGCGAGTAGATACTTTTTGAATACTACTTGTTTGAGCCGAATTGCACGAAATGGTTAAGACCGACAAGGCTACAATGAGAATATGTTTCATTCTAATTTTAATTTTTTAATGGCTAAATATACAGGAATGATGCTTGGGCTTTGTGAAAATTATGTGAAAATCGGTAACCCGAACAGGAAAAATTTAATATCATACCTGGTTGGAATACAATCGTATAACAAAAGGGGATTTTTCCTGAAATTTCATCAATTCATCTAATTAAACTTTTTAAAAGCATAACTTTAGTTCACTCAAGAAAAAAAGAAAGTATGGATACATATAAAGTGGACGATAGTGCTAAACACGTAAAAATAGATGTAAAAGTGGGTACAACCGGTTCGGCCGAGACCAGAGTTTATCTGGACACTATTACTGCAGACAATCGCATATGCGAATCGGATGACGCAAGCAATGGAAATATCCCGGCGACCAAAGCCGGAATAAATCGCAAATTATTTCTTAGAACCCTAATAGTAAATACTTCACTTAATTTCTCCAATATACCCGATTCTGCCGTGAAAGATGCGATAAAGATGACACACATCATCTATACACTCGATGGAGGGCCTCAAGGGGAGAAGCCGTTCAATAACCTGGATGCTATCGTCAACGATTCTGATATATCCAGCGTGGAAATAACCAAAAGAATAGAATTTGTATGAAAAATATTTGTACCATAATCGCCATAATCCTTATTCAGTTTGTTTGGGCACAGGACACTAACCCTGAGAAAAAGGAAATGGAAATTTCTTTCAACAATCTCGAAGTTCCTAATACACCCGCTTTTATTCTTCTGGATGAAGCACCTACCAGTATTCAACGACCAAATTCAACCCGGGCATTTGCCCTGGATCTCATTCAGGATGTCACCGAAGATGGCGTTTTGGGGAATCTTGCCGTTGAAGTAACTCCTTTTTGGATGATCCAACATACCCATATGACCCCCGAAAAATATTATGGAATCAAAACACAGGAGGACGGCAGTGTATCGCAGAATTTCTTTTCTAAATTGCGCCTGGCCTCGGTTTCGGCGGCCTATATGAAGTCTGCCGATTCTATTACAAACATCAGTATTGGGGTGAGAACAACCTTGTTCGAAATTAAACGACAAGACGATATAAAAGATTATAAAGAAGCTTTACTACAGGCGCAGAAGTATCTTAATAATTCGGCAAATTATATGGAGCAATACAATACCCAATGTAAAATACCTAAACCTGAGAATTACAGAAGCGAAACAGCCTTCCAGGAGGCTATGCTAACTTATAAAGGGATATGCGACAAACCAGAACCTCCCAGGCCTACTGTGGGTGCGACCGATGAGGAAATAAAAAAATATCGCGCTGCGATCAAAGAATACAGGCTAGCTTGTTATTGCCCACCGGATCCTCGGGATTATGATACAACGGCTCAATTCGAGGCTGCAAAGGAATGGTATGAAGCCGGATTGAATACTTTTAGAGAGAAGAAACGTGAAGAAGATGATTTTACAGCGAAAGACCTGGACGTAGCCTTTAAAGAGATCACCAGCAGGAAACCGCTCTTTGCTATAGATCTGGCAGCCGCATATAATCAAAGATTCTTTGGTAATACCTTTAACGACAATACTGCGGGGAGATTTGGGATTTGGAGTACACTCACCTTGTCTTCCTTCCTCGATAAGAAAAAAACTAACAGAGACTACTTTAACGTATACGGCTTCGTTAGATACCTGGATGATACCAGACGGGGGATATTCCCTGCTGCCAACAACGACCGATTTAATGCCTTCGATCTGGGCGTTAAGGGAGAGTTGGAATTCGATAAACTGAGTGTGGCCTACGAATATATCAATAGGAGTGGGGATATGGAAGGCTATCGCTCGGTGGGAACCATACGGTATCAACTTATTAACGATATTTTCCTCACAGGTAGCTTCGGAAATAATTTTGAAGAAACAGATGACCTCGTAACGCTTTTCGGAATTAAATGGGGAATCAATGGCGCCCTGCAATCCATTTCAATCCCACAATCCAACTGATTAAAATCTGTTTCACATTGATAAAATATTGTTAAACAGTAAAAATAAATTGATATCAATTTCATATTTTCGTGCCCCGAAACAATGAAGCAGCTCTCTCAGTACATATTAACGGTTCTGGTGATTTTCTCACTCTTCGCTCCCTCTGTGATCCCGTTTATTGACGATGATCGTGTAGACTTGATCGTACTAAACCCGATTGAAGAGGAAAATAAACAAGACAATAAGTTAAAGAACCTCAAGGACCTGGAAGAGAAGCAGGTTTTCTTCGAGCGCTTCAATGGAATGGAAAGTGAGTTTCTGTCCCTTCAACAAGATTTAGATCGTCATTATCTGGACGATTTTTCTGAGTTTCACATCCAAGTAAATAATCCACCGCCGGAACATAGGAGTTAGTTTTTCAGTACGCGAATAAATTAACTCATCTTCAGAGCTTTCTGAAGAAAAATCTATTACTATGTTCAAAAATTTAAAAAGCGACTTACCCGCAAGTATTGTCGTATTTTTCGTTGCATTGCCACTTTGTTTAGGGATTGCCTTGGCTAGTGGAGCACCGCTTTTCTCCGGTCTCATAGCAGGGATCGTGGGAGGAATTGTGGTAGGCTCCCTAAGTGGTTCTCAAATTGGAGTGAGCGGCCCTGCAGCGGGCTTGGCCGCCATTGTTTTAGCTGCTATTGCTACCTTGGGTAGCTTTGAAAATTTCCTGCTAGCTGTGGTGCTGGGAGGGGTTATTCAATTGATCTTTGGTATTTTAAAAGCTGGGGTAATTGGCTATTATTTTCCATCATCTGTCATTAAAGGGATGCTAACTGGTATCGGGATAATCATCATTCTGAAACAAATCCCGCATTTCTTTGGATACAATGCAGATCCTGAAGGCAATTTTGCTTTTCTTCAGGCTGATGGCGAAAATACCTTCTCGGGCCTTATACAATCTGTTAAGTACATTAGCCCGGGATCCACTATAGTCGCACTAGCAGGCCTTGGGATTTTGATTCTATGGGAAAAGGTACTGTCTAATAAAGCAAAGATCTTTTCTTTGATCCAGGGGCCATTGGTAGCGGTTATCTTCGGAATTGTCTACTTTTTGTTCACCGAAGGAACCATGGTAGGAATTGCTTCCGAAAATCTCGTTAGTGTTCCGGCTCCTGAAGATGCCAGCTCATTCCTGGCGCAGTTTACCTTTCCTAATTTTTCGGAGATCTTAAACCCCCAGATATGGGTTGTGGCTTTCACTATTGCCCTGGTGGCCAGTCTGGAAACCTTACTATGTGTAGAGGCTACCGATAAGCTGGACCCGCAGAAAAGAGTGACTCCCACAAATAGAGAACTTCTGGCTCAGGGGACGGGAAATATCATGTCAGGGCTCATTGGGGGATTACCTATTACGCAAGTAATTGTAAGAAGTTCAGCCAATATTCAATCGGGTGGTAAAACAAAAGCTTCGGCTATCATTCACGGATTCTTTCTGCTGATCTCAATCATCCTTATCCCAAAACTGCTCAATAAAATTCCGTTGTCAGTACTGGCTGCTATTTTACTGGTAGTGGGGTATAAATTGGCGAAACCCGCTTTGTTCAAGAAAATGTATGAACTGGGATGGAAACAATTTGTTCCCTTTACGGTTACGGTTACAGGTATTATATTTACCGATCTGCTAATTGGCATAGCCCTGGGACTCGCCGTAGGGATCGTTGTTATTCTTCTGAAAAGCTACCAGAATTCGCATTTTCTGCACATAGAGGATAAAAGTAACGGGATACATAAGATAAAGATGACTCTCGCCGAAGAGGTAACATTCTTCAATAAAGGGGCAATTTTAAAGGAGCTTGATAATCTGCCCGAGGATACCTATCTTGAGCTGGATGTACGAAAAACACGATATCTGGATAACGATATCGTAGAGATCCTCGAAGACTTTTCAGAAAAAGCCAGAAATCGAAATATCACCATAAAAATAATCTCCGAAAGGGGAGAGGTGGAAAATCCACCGAGCTACATTCAATTTTTTAAACTAAGACCAAAAACAACGTAAAAAATACACTATGAAAGCACATACGAAAGAAACACAAGCAACTATGACTCCCGATAAGGCCCTACAGTTTTTGAAGGAAGGAAATGAAAGATTTCAGAATAACCTAAAGGCAAACCGAAATCTACTACAACAAGTAAACGAGACTGCGGAGGGCCAATTCCCTTTTGCAACGATTCTAAGCTGTATAGATTCTCGCGTGTCGGCCGAACTTGTATTCGACCAGGGGTTAGGTGACATTTTCAGTATTAGAATTGCCGGTAATTTCATTAACCAGGATATCCTGGGAAGTATGGAATTTGCCTGTAAATTGGCTGGAACCAAACTATTAGTAGTTTTGGGGCACACCAGTTGTGGAGCCGTGAAAGGAGCCTGTGATCATGCACGCATGGGGAATCTAACTACTCTAATTAATAAAATAGAGCCAGCCGTATTCGCGGTCAAGGAACCAAAGGACGAATCTAAACGTAATTCGTCCAATCTGGAGTTTGTGGATGAAGTGGCCAAAGTGAATGTGGAAATGGCCATTGAAAATATCCGAAACCAAAGCGTTATCCTTCGGGATATGGAGAAGGAAGGAAGTATAAAGATCGTTGGAGCGATGTACGACCTTTCCACGGGAGGCGTAACCTTCTACGATTAAACAGTAAAAACCCGGGGAACTTCCCGGGTTTTTTGTTTTATTCTGAAATACATAACTTTACGAATACCCCTTAGATCACTTTTTCAACCTCAATAAAAAAGAATCTATGAAAAAGCTATTATTACTCTTGAGTTTCGTGATCATGTCTGCCGTGGGTTATTCACAATCGGCACGAGTGCAGGTAATCCACAATTCGGCAGATGCAATTACAGCCACTGTGGATGTCTATGTAAACGGGATGCTTACCCTGGACAATGTAAATTTCAGGACAGCGTCTCCCTTTACCGACCTCCCGGCCGGGGTCCCCTTGATCGTTGGCGTGGCACCAGCTGATAGTGTAAGCGCATCAGATGCCTTTTATACCGAAACTTTCACCTTAACCGAAAATGAGACCTATGTGATCATTGCAGGGGGCATTGAAAGTAATACAGGATACAACCCAGCTCCTCCCTTCGACCTTCACGTGTTCGACATGGCAAGGGAAACTTCTATGGATCCGTTGAAGGTAGATGTGTTGATCTACCAGGGATCTACAGACGCACCAGTTATGGACGTATTCGAGACCGAAGTTGGGTTGGGGCAGATCGTGGATAATATAGCCTATTCCGAATACCAGGGCTATTTTGAATTCCCTTCCGATAATTATACCATCGAATTACGGAACGAAGCAGGAACTCAGGCATTGGCAGCCTATATTGCAGCACTGGAATCTCTGGGCCTGGAAGGAATAGCCGTTACTGTGCTGGCTTCCGGATTCTTCGATCCTTCTCAAAATTCTAACGGTCCCGCCTTTGGGCTATATGCCGTATCTCCTTTAGGTGGTGGCCTAATACCGCTTCCACCGGCACCGCTAGCCGTAGAGGATTTTAATGAAGAAAAATTTCAGTTGTATCCTAATCCTGTGAATGAAATATTAAATGTTCATGGAGTTGATTTAACAGACTATAATATTCGTATTTCCGATTTTTCAGGGAGGATTGTCTCTGAAAAGTTCTATGAGATTGAAAATGATCACCTGAAAGTGAACTCACTCTCATCGGGGGTGTACTTAATTTCCTTATATGCCGATGGTGACATGAAAGCTTCAGAAAAATTTATAAAACTTTAATTCTATAGGATAGATCTGGGTACGGGACAGATATATCAACAAAAAGACTTCATTCATTAGTTTACCCCTGTCGTAAATGGCCTTGTTATTCAGAAATATATAAAATATCTGGCCCCACACATTTCAATTAAATTAGAATAACCTTCCTGAAACGTATCTAAGAATACCTATATTATTGATAATTAGCGGTTTTCACTGAAGGGCTTTTTTTTCTGAATTAAAAAATGAATTTTTTCGAAGATTCTCTTAGGGTATTTTCCTGCTGAAGTGTTCTATTAAAGAAATTATGTATATTTTAAAAGCTGAGGTTGAGAAGATTCGGAGGTGATTTATCCGGCCGCAAATTGAATAATTAAACTAAATTTGAGTGAATATCACTCGTATCATGAAAAATATCTTTCCGAAGATCAAAAAATTGCTTCTCCCATTTTTCGACACGAAAGCAGCCGGGGTATATTTTATCCTGTTTGCAGCTGCTATCGGGATTGCTACATTTATCGAAAATGATTATGGCACAAGTGCTGCGCAAAAAGTGATATTCAAGTCATGGTGGTTCGAATTGTTACTTGTGTTGTTTGGCCTTACCATCTTGGTTAATATTTTCAGATACAGAATGATACCCATGCGCAAGTGGGCTGTTTTAATGTTTCATGCTGCTATTATCATTATCATTATAGGGGCCGGTGTAACTCGATATTTTGGATTTGAAGGGGTAATGCATATCCGGGAAAATGACAGGGCATCCAGTTTTTTGTCTGCCGAAACCTATTTGAAATTCGATGTATTGAAAAATGGTACCACCTATAGTTTCGACGAACCCGTACTTTTCGCAAGTTTAGGAAACAATAATTTTCACGAATCCTATTTAGTGGATGGTAGTTTAATTGTTGTTGAAGTAACCGACTTTATTCCAAATCCGAAGCAACAACTGCAGGCCAATTCCGATGGCGGGGTACCCGTAGCAAAGCTCGTGGTGGCTGGCCCGCGTGGCAGGGAAGAATATTTTGTCGAGAAGGGAAGTACCCACCGAATAGGAGAAATGCTTTTCAATTTTAAAGATCAACGTATAGTGGGTGCCGTAAACCTGAGATATGTTAACGATCAACTCCAGATAAATTACGACCAACCACTAGTACAGACGGCGATGGCGACACAGCAACGTGATACAATAGTTTTTAATGGTGAGTTCAATCCGTTGGCTTTACGTGCGTTATATTCGGACGGAACGAACAATTTTGTTTTTTCCGAATTCGAGCCAAAAGCCTCACTCGAAATGGTAAGCGAAGACCCTAAAGTTAAAAATGAAAGCGTTACCGCCGTAGTATTAAACGTCACTGTAGATGGTGATACCCAGGAAACTCTGGTATACGGAAACCGTGGCTTACCGGGTAATCCGGCCATCCTGAACTTTGATGAGCTATCGGTAAGATCGGCTTATGGCGCAAAGGAAGTAAATGTTCCTTTCTCTATTAAACTGAATGATTTCATCATGGAGAAGTATCCGGGAACCAACAGCGCTTCGTCTTATGCCAGCGAAGTTACGCTCATCGATCCTGCAGAAAATGTGAATATGGACTACCGTATTTATATGAATAATATCCTTAATTATAGTGGTTATCGATTCTTTCAGTCTTCTTTCGACCGGGACGAAAAGGGCACTTACTTAAGCGTAAACAGTGATTTCTGGGGGACCATGATCTCCTATATTGGCTATGCGTTGCTCACCCTTGGGATGATACTTACTTTCTTCAGTAAAAATACCCGCTTCCATGAGGTACTTCGTAAAATAAAGAAACTGAGAGCAAAACGAGGCACATTTATTTTGTTGTTGTTTTTGTCTCTAGGGTATAGTTCGTATGGACAAGCGTATAAGTCGAAAGCCGTTTCTAAGGAACATGCGGAGGCCTTTAGTAAAGTGGTGGTTCAGGATTTTAAAGGTAGAATGAAACCCATGCATACTCTTTCCAGGGAAGTGATGCGTAAGATTGCAAGAAAGGAAAGCTGGGATGGCTTAACGGCAGACCAGGTAGTTCTTGGGATGTTCGTGAATAAGAAGGACTGGTACGATGTGAAAATGGTTAAACTGGGGAAGCATAAGGACGTTCAGAAATTATTAAATGTAAACGGTGATTATGCCTCTTATAAAGATTTCTTCAATGAAAAAGGGGAGTACAAGCTAAGGGATGAAGTGAGACGGGTTTACGCCCTGGAGCCTATTGACAGGGGTGTTTATGCAAAAGATCTTATGAAAATAGACGAACGTCTTAATATCATGAGCATGTTATTTTCCGGTAGTCTTCTCAAGATCGTTCCTACTCCAAACGATCCCAACAATACCTGGCAGGCGTATAATAATCATAATCACTCACCAGACGATGGCCATAATCATTCCACGATAGCCGACAATTTTTTCAATGCCTACGGAACTGCCCTTCAACAGGCCACCAACACGGGTAACTTTGAACATGCCGGCCATCTCCTCGACGAATTAAAGTCTTTTCAGCAAGCTAAAGGAGGTAGCATTATGCCTTCCGAAACTAAGATCAATACCGAGATTCGTCTTAACCAAATGAATGTTTTTACTCGTCTTGCCGGATTCTATATGATCCTAGGGATTTTTCTTTTATTCTTCTTGTTTTTATCGGTTTTCAAACCAAATTTAAAACTAAAGAAAGTATACTGGATCTTATTCTCTCTCATCGTTTTAGGCTTTGTTCTGCACACGATTGGGCTGGGAATGCGATGGTATGTCTCGGGCCGGGCGCCATGGAGCAATGGCTACGAATCTATGATCTATATTGCATGGACTTCCACCCTTGCGGGCGTGCTGTTTACGCGTAAATCTTTTGGCGGACTAGCCGCCACTATGGTGTTGGCAGGGACCATTCTTTTTGTGTCCACCTTAAGCTTCCTGGACCCGGAAATAACACCTTTAGTGCCTGTATTGAAGTCGTATTGGTTAACTATCCACGTCTCGTTGGAAGCGGGAAGTTACGGATTTTTAATGCTGGGAGCCATCATAGGATTGATCAACCTTATTTTGCTCATTTTCATCACGCAGAAAAATAAGGACAGAGTGAAGCGCATTGTACAGGAAATGACTTATATAAGTGAGCTAACCTTAATTGGTGGGCTTTTTATGGTAAGTGTAGGTACTTATTTGGGTGGCGTTTGGGCCAACGAATCCTGGGGTCGTTACTGGGGTTGGGATGCGAAGGAAACCTGGGCGTTGGTAACCATCCTGGTCTATGCTTTTATATTGCACATGAGATTGATCCCAAAATTAAGAGGCTTGTTTGCCTATAATCTGGCTACCATTTTCGGTTTGGCCTCTGTTATTATGACCTATTATGGTGTAAATTATTATTTATCCGGGCTTCATTCTTATGCCACCGGCGATCCTATTCCCATTCCGCAATGGGTTTATATTGTAGTGAGTTGTATCGTGCTTATTAGTATTTTAGCTTATATCCGAAAACGAAAATACCCGACAATATCCTAATTAGGTTATTCAATAACGACCCCATCTTCGAGGATTAGATCATATCGGTAACCGGCGCCGAAATCTTTATTTAAAACTACTTTTGCACGCATGGTTACGGTCTTGCCTTCAGGAACAAACGTATTGGAAGTAACAACCAGGTCGAAATCATTCTTACTCCCGTCCTGCAAATGGATCCAATTTCGTTTCATGATATTTGGGTTGATCTTTACACATTTTCCGGTTAATTGGACGGTTTTGCCTTCGTAGGCTGTTGGGTTAGCCACAAGCTCTGCAATTTTAATGCTTCCTTTATGCTGAATAACCTCCTCGGTATGTGTTGGTATATTTTCTTTCTGAAGGGTTTGTTCGGGCTCTGCGGTGAAATCGGCAGACAAGGCTCCAGTGTTGTTCCCGTGATCCTCTGCTACCAGACTGGAAACAAGAAAGATCCTGTCGAAGACGCGGTTGTATTCTTTACTTTCGAAATTTGTTTTCAGTAGACCATTCCTGTAGAAATAAGTGCCACCCAATTCGATGTCTTGTTTTCTTGCTGCTATCCAGTATTCTTCTCCACCACCTTCGGTTACCTTTAAATAAACATACTTTGTGGCAGGTAGTATTTCTTGAACAACCACCTTATGTAAGTCTTCGGTAAAGGAGGTTCCCAACTGAGAATTCGCCGGTTGATTATCGGCGTTTTCATCGGAAAAGATCCCGCTTACCTTCTCATTGTTATCCGGCTCTGTCTGAGCAGTGATCACTTTGGGTTTGTTATTGCAAGACACTATAAAAGCTGTGCACAATGCAAAAAATATAAGTTTAGACTTTTTCATAATTTATTTTTTCTTTTTGCTGTAAAATCGTTTGGTTAATCGTGTATAAAAGCGATAGTTATTTTCAACATCAGCCTGCGACAATTCTCCGGAAAAACTTAGCTGCCAGGTCCTGGAGATGCGATAATTCAAGGTAGCACCAATGTAATTCAAACCCAGGTCATCGATATTGTAATCGTAGGTGTAATCGGCTCTTCTAAAATATACTTCTGTACCCAATTTATTCTCAAAAAACTCTCTGGAATATCGAATTGAGTAAATATTACTGCTAAGATAGTTTGAAGAATTCATATTATACGAAATGTTTATTCTTCCGCCCAGATGGGGGATTCTGGATACCGTGGCGTATGCGTAAAAATTGTCGGATTTATTTTGATTATCGCTTCTAAAGCGTCTGCTATAGCTTAGTCCAAGCCATAAGATCTTGGCAGGCCTTACGTTAATACGTGTTCTAAACCCTTGCCTGGCCAGATCGTCGTTTAGCAGTTGTTCAATTTCGGTTTGAAAGGTTTCGTAGTATATAATTCGCTTTCGGGAGTCGTAGGATACCATAATATTTGCCGCTCTGCTTATTCTGTACCGAGCCGATAAATAGAGATTAGTTAATCTGGTCTCATTACCTGTATTTCCGAAGATATCCATCTCTGCCGACCCAAATAAACTTAGGTCTGATGCTATGGTGCTGAAATGCTGAAAGAAGATGTAGCGACGGTCTGTTGCCCCGGAATTGGTTTGTTCCATTGCCCCAAGGGTGGTTTCGCTATAAAAATCCTGCGAATTTGATTGTATTCCGAAGTATCCTCCATATTGTAACAGATCCGAATTAAAGCCGTAATCCTGAAAATCCGGCCGATATCCGCCCATAGCACCTACATAAAAATTTCCGAAATATTTCTCAACCTGCAAACCATCAATAGCCCCAACGGTAGATGCTTTTTGATTGATCTTTCTTCCCGCCGTAACAGAAAGTGAAGGCGTAGCATCGTATCGCACATTAAGATTGTAAATATTAAAGATATTGGTCCTACCATTGTACCTACTGTTTGCCGGAGTGATAATATTTCGGTAGGTGAGGTAAGACTCAATAGAGAATTTCGAGTCGCCCAGGTGATTGGCATTTAATGAAAAACGTGTCCTGAACTGATGACGATCTTCCCTAAGGTCTGAAAATGTATTATAACTAGCCAAAGAGACTCTTCCGCGGATATTTTCGGTATAGATGGATTCCTTCTCTGTGTCCAGAGTAGTAGGTACTATAACTTCGGCTGGAAGTACTTCATCATCAGGCTCTGTAATAGAAGGCTCTGTCCCCGGCTCTGTTTCCGTCACAACTATTACATAGGTAACCACATCTCCGGTTTTTATTGCACAGTTGTTTAAAACAACCGAAACAACAGAGGTGGATGATTTATCCGTAATCCTAAGGCAATCCGTTCCGGCTAATTGTAAATTTTTACCAATCTCGATATCCCTGGTATCATCGAATTTTACGTAGACATTATTGGAGGTAACAAAGGAAACCGTTCCACTAATGGATTTGTCCTGCGCTAAAACCACCGACGATATCAGCAACAATGTTAGTATGTACGCATATTTAAATTTCATAAATCTTTGCCCTCGATTTTAAGGATTTGGGTGACAGGCAAAACAGGCATTGCTTTCGTACACATAACCGGATACTCCTTCGTGATCATCGTCCATATCGATTTGAGTATGACAGGTAACACATGTGAAAACTGCATAGTTACTTGAATTGATATGACAATCTATACACTGGTTCCACTCTCCTTCATGAGCCCCAGAATAAATTGGGAAATACATTGAGTCGTGGTCGAATGTAGCCGGCATCCATCCCGGATTAGTGGTATGACATGTAACACAATCTGTGGGGAATTGTGCTGCTGAATGGTTTGGATTAGTAGTAGCGTTATAGTCGTCCATATGGCATGCAAAACAATCGGTAGGAGTAGTGGTGTAATTTCCATTGATATGGCAGGAAGCACACTCCTGTATATCATGCCCAAGGGTTAACGGGAAGAAGTCATGATTGAGGACGGCAGGCATCCATCCCGGATTGGTAGAATGGCAGGAAGCACAATCTGTTGGGAAATTCGCTGCCTGATGATCCGGATTGGTGGTGGCATTGTAATCATCGGCATGGCAGGCGAAACAATCTGTGGGGGTGTTGGTAAAGTTTCCGTTTATGTGACATTCATTACAATCCTGAATATCGTGACCCAGTGTTAATGGGAAGAAACCATGATTTACGGTTGCAGGCATCCAGCCCGGATTAGTGGTATGGCAGATCACACAATCTGTAGGGAAATTGGCAGCCTGGTGATCAGGATCGGATGTGGCGTTGTAATCGTCTGAATGACATGCGAAGCAATCGGTAGGAGTGTTGTTGAAATTACCATTGATGTGGCACTCATTGCAATCCTGAATATCATGTCCCATGGTTAATGGGAAGAAATCGTGATTGAGGATAGCCGGCATCCACCCGGGTGCAGTTGTATGACACTCGTTGCAATCTGTTGAAAAATTAGCCGCCTGGTGATTGGGATTGGTGGTTTGTGCATAATCGTCCATGTGGCAGGAGAAACAGTCATCGGAGATGTTTGAAAAATTGGTCACATCGTGGCAGCGGCTGCAATCCTGTATATCATGTCCCTGGGTGAGTGGGAAAAAATCATGATTTATCCCCCCTGAATCCCATCCCATACTTAACGGACTGTGACACTCAAGGCAGTCTGTAGAGAATCCGGAAAGTGGGTGATTGGGATTAGTAGTTGCCATATAATCATCACGGTGACACTCAATACATTCATTCCCAATAGGGTTGAAAATAAGAGAGCTTTCGTTGCTATGGCACTCTATACAGCTAAGATTGGTGTGGGCACCAATAAGTGGAAATCCATTTTGTTCGTGAAGTTCCGGGATGTTAAAAACTAACCAGCTTTCCGAATTGTGACAGCGCATACAGTCGTTTCCAACAGATTGATTATGAACATCCAGATGACACGACATGCAATCTGTAGTAGTATTCTTGAAGGTTAGGTCTGTATGGCAGGCTTTACAATCGGTGGTGCTGTGTGAGCCTTCCAGTTCGAAATTTGTAGAATCATGATCAAACTGTAATGTTGCGTAATCGATCTCCCAGCCATTTGGATTGTGGCATTGCCCACAGTCGATCTTCAGATCATTACCATGTGGCGATTGAGCGAGCAAAGATGTGATCGCAAGCAACAATACTATTGTAAATGACAATCGATACATTCCAGTTTGTTTAATTTATACAGAACTGTGGTTTCTCCATTTTTGCCACGAATCTCATGACAAAGGGCACAATCTATTTCTGCATGACGTCCCTCTAACGGGAAGGCCGTACTATTATGGTCGAACTTTTTCGGAAACCAACTGTCCGTAACATGGCATCTGTTGCAATCCGTTACTCCATTTATGGCAAACAGTTCATCATGCACATTTTCATGGCAGGATGCACACTGATTCTCTAAGTTAATAAATTTTTGAGATATAATATTGTCATTTTCAGAAGTTTCGAAATGACAGGATCTACAATCTACTTCAAGGTGTCTGCCTTCCAGAGGCCAGTTGGTAACATTATGATCGAAAGTAACAAAGTTCCAGGCATCGTTTATATGGCATACTGTACAATCCTGGTTGGGGTAGTAGTTGGCACTTATGTAACTATCGTGAAAATCCTCATGACAGTCCACACAGCTTGTCCCCAGATCGACGAAAGTCCATCTATCGTCCTCTTCGCTTATATGACAAGCAAAACAGGGTGTAGCCATATGAGCCCCTTCCAGCGGAAAAGAGGATGTCTGGTGTTGTTCTATGGTATACAGACTAAATTCGAACCCGTTTTCGAGGGAATGACATTCTACACAGTCCGGACTTACGCCATTAGTTGCAAATTCTCCCTGGTGGTAATCATTATGACATTTGTTGCATGCCGAAAAATCTATAGGTGTGGAAAAACGCTCAACATGACATTTCCTGCAATCTACCTCCAGGTGTTGACCTTCCAGAGGATAGTCGGTAACTGAGTGGTCGAAGAAATCCATGTCTTTCAGTGAAAGAAAGCTCGATTCCACATGGCACTTCGCACAATCCAATCCATAAAGTCCGTCGTGCTGATCATCATGACAGGCAACACAGTTATTTTCAGCAATATTTAATTTATCCTGAAAGACAGCCAAGGGCTCATCACTTGGGGTATGACAACTAAAACAATCAATATTTTTATGTTGTCCATTCAAGTTGAAATCTGTTATATTATGATTAAACCTTCCTTGCCCTATAAAATTTGAAAATGATGATTCGGTATGACATTCTTTACAATTTCCTTTTAATTGATTGTTATGAGGATCGTTATGACAGGCCTTACAATCTGCAAAGGGTATCCCACCGAACTCCTGGAATTTAACACCGTTACGCGTAGTTATCTTATGGCATTCCACGCAGTCTACATTACGATGCTCTCCATTAAGTGGATAGTCGGTTTTATTGTGATCGAAGTTTAGCACTGGTTTGAAAGCATCCATGTTGTGACAGCTTAGGCAATCGTTGGGTAATGTATTTTGATGGAAATCGTCATGGCAGGACAAACATGCATTATCCAGTCCTAAAAAAGTTCCACTACGTTTTCTTAATTCATTATTCGCAATATTATCGGGCATATGGCATTGCCGGCAATCTACTTCGGCATGTTTTCCTTCCAACACATAGCCCGTTAGGTTGTGATTAAACCTGTTTTCATCAAAACGAACCATATCAAACTTACGTCCGTGATGTTCGCTGTGACATTCGAAACAATCTTTGTTTCTTACTCCGGAACTGGCGTGATACCCCTTATTATTATTAATTAAGGTTTTTATCTCCTTATGGCATTCAAGACATTTTGCATTAGAGACCTTCTTCCCAATATCGTGGCACATTGTACAATTTGTTAGTCCTTCCAGGTTGGAATGCGCCGTTGTGAGATCTCCGGGGGATATCTGGCCATAACTATAGGTTACAGCTAATATGATGGGAAATATGATATGGATTATCCGGTTTCTCAAACCATATATTTCCTGTTTATTGGGGTTTTGTTAAAAGAACCGACGTCGTTTAAGGTCCCTTCTTTTGTTATAAACAGTTAACTTTTAAATTACCCTACTTAAAGTTAACCATGTTTTTTCATTATATAACCAAAACGCTTTGTAATTTTAATTCCCGGCTTCTCTAAAAAGGCTGTTGGTAGTATTCCACCAGCGAAAATGTAGACCAGGTCGTTTTTAACTTGCTGCACGATTTCGTCACCGTCTGTTTTGATCATACAATGAGTATCACTAATGGAAACCAGGTTGGTTGAGAACATTAAATTTACCTTCCCTTGTTCGTTCGCCTCGGTTATACGCTCACGATTTTTTGGTTTACATCGCGTAAGTGTATCGGTTCTTACCAATTGTCGCACGTTATTGTTGTCCATGAGTAACAAAGAAGCTTCGATAGCCGAATCACCTCCTCCAACTACTATAATTTCCTTACCTGAAATGCGCTCGGGCTCAAGTAATCTGTAGGCTACTTTTTGCGATTCTTCACCCGGAACACCAAGTTTACGAGGGCTACCGCGTCTACCAATGGAAATAAGCACGTTATTACTCACATATTCCTCGCCAGATGCCGTAACTACTTTAAATGTGTCGTCTGCCTGAGGTACTATATCCACGACTTTACAATTCTCTTTGATCTCGATTTGGTGCTCGGCGATCACTTTGTTCCATAAATTAAGTAACTCATCCTTGGATGTGTCATACAATTTCACCTTACCGTAGAGTGGCAGGTTCATAGGTGATGTCATTACTATTTTCGAGCGTGGAAATGTATATACTGTTCCCCCCAGGGAGTCCTGTTCCAGCGTTAAACTGGTTAATTTGTGTTTCTTGCAAGCCAGGGTTGCAGAGATCCCTGCCGGGCCAGCACCAATAATGATCACATCGGTTACACCACTCTTGTTTGGTTTTTTACTTTTTACGATACTGTCGATGGCCTGCTGGCCTTGTTCTACACTGTTTCTAATAAGACCCATACCTCCTAGTTCTCCGGCGATGTATATGCCACGGATATTGGTTTCGAAATTCTGATTCACATGCGGCAGATCTACGCCCCTGGTTTCGGTACCCATTCGAAGTGAAATGGCTTCCACGGGGCAGGCATGAAAACAAGCTCCATGACCTACGCAATTGGAAGAGTTAATAAGGGTAGCTTTTCCATTTGCGATTCCAATGATATCTTTTTCGGGACATTCTGAAACACAGGCTGCACTGCCAATGCAGGTGTTCAGATCTATATAAGGATGTAAGGAAACAGGTTCGAACAAACCTTCTTCTTTGGCGATGGCGACTTTCTTTTCTGTCTCCAGCGTATTCTTCTTCAATTTCCGAAGATAAAAGTACACGATAGCAGCGCAGAAGATAAATACAGCACCATAAACAATTATATTTTCTATAAGGACTTCCATTAAAAGATCCATTTATATCCAAACGCCAGGGTAACGGCTACATGAATAATTACAATTACCAGCATGATCAGCGCAAAAGGAAGATGCGCCACGTGCCAGTATTTAAAGAGTTTTTGCATGGTTTGTAAGCGTCCAATCTTTCGGCTAAGGGTTCGTTCGTTCTTTAGAAGTTTAAGGATAGATTTTCGCTGGTCCTTTTGTAGTTTACTTTTTTGCAATGCTCTCTTTAATTCTGACAAGGAAACATTTTCTCCGCTGTCTTCATCATTTTGGGTAAAGCGTATAAAGAATTGTATGGTAGGAAGGTCGAGTTTGTATTTTTCTCTTAATACTTCAGAAAGGTCTGTTTTCATCCCCTTTACTTCCTGAAGGCTAAGTTCTCTACCTTCGATGGTTCTGGGGATCTGTATGTAAATAAACCGGCCGATAACACCACTAAGCACCACGGCGACCATACTCCAGAACGCGACCGAAACAATTCCACCAAATTTAAATGCAGTATGGAACAACACCATTATAGGTCCAAGCGTACAAAGGAAAATATGAAATTCGAGTAAGTATTTGAGTCGGATAAATTTCGCCATGAAGTTATAGCGTTTCCGGGCAATATAGATACTCACACCAAATAAGATCATAAGAGTTCCAATAATACCCAGGCCATGGCCATAGGCACCACTAGGCTTAAACCAATCGTGGTTTGGGTGGTAAAAGCGTTCTTCCAGGGGAGTGCCATAATAGGAATAGCCGGTGTAGGCGAGATAGATGGTTACCAGGATCACAACGGTAACCATAGTCCCAATGTAGGTTTTATGTACGGTTTTCTTCAATTTTATTTTTCAATTTGGGATAATATGCTAATTAATATTTCGACCAACAGAGATTCACTATTGTTCTATATATCGATTTCCGAAAAATACTAATTAATATATAAACTCGTATTTAATACAATTATTTTCAGGTAGTTTTATACGAATTATAGACTTGTTTACTAAATAAACAGATGAGGTTCGGTTTACCCTACCCAAGACTAAACCGAAATACCATTTTCAGATTAGTTTTAGCCATTCTGGTATAAAAACAGCTAATTCAGAAAAGAATTAAGCAGTAAAGGCTTATATAAACTATTGTTAAACAAAATCTTCAATTATACATTTTTTGTAACTTTGTCTTTAGCATGAAACAGATTTTCCATAGGGTATTGTCATTCTTGATGGCGTTGGTAGTACTTTTTTCTACGATGTCATTTACCGTAAATATGCATTATTGTGGGGATACTCTAGTAGAAACTGCTATTTTTAAAAAAGGTGATGGGTGTGGAATGGAAATGGAAAAATCTTCAATAGAGGGATGTTCTATCATCAAGAAAAATTGCTGTGATGACAAGCAGGTTGTCGTCGAGGGTCAGGATGAATTAAAGATTACTATTGACCATGTTTCATTCGACCAGTTAGTATTCATTACTTCTTTTATTTATTCATATAATTATCTTTTTCAGGGAGAAGGTAAAAACGTAATTTCTAACGAGAGGTATAGACCGCCACTCGTCGTCAAGCAGATCTACAAGATTGACGAATCCTATTTAATTTGATCTTAAACAATAGCTTCTTTTATCCAGCGGCCTAGTGTCGATTGGATGTATTGCTGTATTCGGTGTTTTATATTCACCAATGTCTAATTGTTTAAGAATCAATCAATGCTTAATAAATGCATCAAATTTTTAATAGAAAATAAGCTTGTAGCTGTTTTACTTCTTGTACTATTTATAGGATGGGGTACTATTAATGCGCCTTTTAATTGGGATACCGGGTTTTTGCCAAGTAATCCGGTTGGTGTAGATGCTATCCCTGATATTGGTGAAAACCAACAGATCGTATTTACTAAATGGGATGGTCGTTCACCACAGGACATAGAAGATCAAATCACATATCCATTAACCACAACATTATTAGGAATACCGGGAGTTAAAACAATTCGAAGTTCGTCTATGTTTGGCTTTTCGAGTATATATATCATTTTCGAAGAAGATGTAGAGTTTTATTGGAGTCGTAGCCGAATTTTAGAAAAACTCAATTCCTTACCAAGTGGTTTATTACCCGATGGTGTGAATCCAGCTTTGGGACCAGATGCAACAGGATTAGGTCAGATTTTCTGGTACACTTTAGAAGGGCGTGATGAAAATGGAATTGTTACCGGGGGATGGGATTTACAGGAGCTTCGGAGTATTCAGGATTACTATGTAAAGTACGCGTTGTCTTCGGCAAGCGGGGTGGCAGAGGTCGCATCTATTGGCGGATATGTTCAGGAGTATCAAGTGGATGTGAATCCGGAGTTGATGAGGCAATACAACATTGCATTACATCAAGTAGTGAAAGCCGTAAAAGAAAGTAACAAAGAAATTGGAGCGCAAACAATAGAGATAAATCGCGCCGAATACTTAGTGCGCGGTTTAGGGTATGTGAAATCTATCGCGGATATTGAAAATGCAGTTGTTATTTCGGAAAACTTCACACCTATTAGAATTAAAGACATAGGCAAAGTGTCTTTAGGTCCAGGGACCAGAAGAGGCTTGTTGGACAAAGAAGGTGCCGAAGTCGTTGGTGCTGTGGTTACGGCTAGGTATGGAGCTAATCCAATGGAGGTGATCAACAATGTAAAAGAGAAAATCAATGAGATAAGTTCTGGCTTACCATCAAAGGTATTATCGGATGGTAGAACATCACAACTCACCATTGTTCCATTTTACGATAGAACAGAACTTATACAAGAAACTTTAGGTACCTTAAATGAAGCCCTTACCTTAGAAATTCTCATCACCATATTGGTTATTATTATTATGGTGTTCAATCTGCGAGCTTCGATTTTAATTTCGGGTCTTTTGCCTGTTGCGGTATTGATGGTGTTTATAGCGATGAAACTCTTTGGTGTAGATGCCAATATTGTTGCGTTATCCGGTATTGCTATTGCCATAGGGACAATGGTTGATGTAGGTGTAATTCTTTCAGAAAATATTATACGGCATTTAGACGAGGCTGATGGAACTCAACCAATCAATACGATAGTTTATAATGCTACAGCCGAAGTTTCCGGAGCAATAGTAACGGCGGTCATGACCACCATCATAAGTTTTATCCCTGTATTTACGATGATAGGTGCTGAAGGGAAACTATTCAGACCATTAGCTTTTACAAAAACTTTTGCGCTAACAGCTTCGATTATAGTGGCTTTATTTTTAATACCTCCGTTCGCCGCTTATTTATTCAGGAAGAAAAACAATAAGACTAATTTGAAGTATGTGACTAATATTGCTTTAATAGTGTTTGGCATCGTATCAATGTTCTATGGGTATTGGTTGGGACTGGTATTGATCGCATTTGGCACAATCGCCATCCTAAGGCTTCGACAGAGGATCACAGCGAAACAATCGAATCTCGCGAACATATTTATCTCGGCAACCGCTATTGTATTCTTGTTAGCCCAATATTGGCGGCCCCTAGGAGTGGATAAAAGTATTTTCTGGAATCTCATTTTTGTAGGGATCATTTGTTTCGGACTTTTAAGTCTATTCTCCTTATTTATAAAGTACTATACTCGGATTCTAAGATGGTGCTTGGATAATAAATTACTTTTTTTATCGATTCCCACCGCCATTATAATAGCCGGAATTTTTATAATGCGAAATACAGGGAAAGAATTTATGCCATCATTAAATGAAGGTTCATTTTTACTGATGCCAACCTCAATGCCACATGCCGGGGTAGAAGAGAATAAAAGGGTTTTACAGCAATTAGATATGGCCGTTGCCAGTATCCCAGAGATAGAAACCGTAGTAGGTAAAGCTGGAAGGACAGAATCTGCGTTAGACCCCGCACCCTTGTCGATGTACGAAAATATTATTCAGTATAAACCAGAGTATATGCTAAATGATAAGGGAGAACGCCAACGTTACAAAGTTAATAAGGATGGCTTTTTCGAATTAAGGGACGGTCGCTTTATTTCGAATCCTAATAAGGTCGAAAACAGTTCTTTTCCAAAGATAAAAAGATCTCAATTGATCGAAGATACGAACGGTGAATACTATCGAAATTGGCGGCCTGAAATTAAATCACCGGATGATATTTGGAATGAAATTGTGAGAGTGACCAAATTACCAGGAGTAACCTCAGCACCAAAATTACAACCCATTGAAACACGATTGGTAATGCTTCAAACCGGTATGCGGGCACCTATGGGCATAAAAGTTAAAGGACAAGACTTAAAACAAATTGAAGCGTTCGGCGTCCAACTGGAGAATATAATAAAACAAGCTGAAGGCGTAAAAGTTGAGGCTGTATTTGCAGACCGAATCGTTGGGAAGCCTTATCTGTTAATTGATATAGATAGAGAAAAAATTGCACGATATGGAGTGACCATACAAGAGGTGCAGGATATATTAAAAGTGGCAGTGGGTGGTATGGTATTAACCCAAACTGTTGAAGGAAGGGAACGCTATGGAGTTCGTGTTCGGTACCCGAGAGAATTAAGAGCCAATCCCACAGACATAGAACAGATCTACGTACCGGTGGAAAAGGGGAGCCCGATCCCTTTAAGTGAATTGGCAACAATACGGTATGAAAAAGGTCCGCAGGTTATTAAAAGTGAAGATACTTTTCTTGTGGGATATGTGCTATTCGATAAAATAGATGGGTTTGCAGAAGTAAGTGTGGTTGAAAACGCCCAAACACTTATAAAGCAAAAGATAGATTCTGGTGAATTGATTGTTCCCGAAGGAATTAACTATGCGTTTACCGGCACCTACGAAAATCAACTACGAGCAGAGAAAACCTTATCGGTTGTGGTGCCCTTAGCTTTGGCCATTATCTTTTTAATACTGTATTTCCAATTTAGATCGGTAGGTACATCCTTAATGGTGTTTACAGGAATTGCGGTGGCGTTTGCCGGAGGGTTCTTAATGATATGGTTATACGGGCAAAGTTGGTTTTTAAACTTCAGTTTCTTCGGAGAGAATTTGCGCGATTTATTCCAGGTGCATCCCATAAATTTAAGTGTGGCAGTCTGGGTAGGATTCATTGCTTTATTCGGGATAGCAACGGATGATGGGGTGGTAATGGCCACATATTTAACACAGACGTTTCATAAGAATACGCCCGAAAATAAAACAGAAGTGAGAGCGTCTGTTCTTGAGGCAGGCGAAAAACGAATAAGACCATGCCTGATGACAACAGCGACCACGATCCTTGCACTACTTCCCGTATTGACTTCCACAGGTAGAGGAAGCGATATCATGATACCTATGGCCATTCCAAGCTTTGGCGGTATGCTTATCGCCCTGATTACCTTGTTCGTTGTACCGGTATTGTATAGCTGGACGGCCGAAGTTAAACTAAACAAATTGACAAAATGAGAGAGAGTAAGTTTTATATAAAAGTATTGGTGTTCCTGGCGTTCTGTTCGGCAGCTCCAATTTCCAACGCACAGGATTTGGAAGCTCTTGTTGAAGAGGCTTTGAATAACAATCCGGAAATCCAGAAATTCGAATTGCAATATAAAAGAGCTTCAGAAAAGATCAATGAGGTTAATGCAATTCCGAACACTGAATTTGGTTTCGGTTATTTCATTAGCGAGCCAGAAACACGAACGGGCGCACAACGATTTAAAATATCGGCAAAGCAGATGTTCCCATGGTTTGGAACCATTGCTTCGAGAGAGAATTATACGAACTCATTGGCGGATACGAAATACATGGAGATTCTTATCGCAAAGCGGAAATTAATAGCTTCGGTATTGCAGGTATATTATAACTTATATGCGAACCATGAAAAACAAAAGGTACTTTCCGATAATATAAAATTACTCGATACCTACGAAACTTTGGCACTAACATCGGTTGAGGTAGGTACGGCATCTGCTGTCGACGTACTTCGATTGCAAATGCGTAAAAACGATCTGCAGCAGTTAAAAGATATATTATATCAACAGTTTTTAGCAGATCAAACAAAGCTAAATAAGCTTTTAAATAGGGAAGAAAGTATTTCGGTAAGGATTGCAGATGAATTGGATATTCCTTCTGAAGACGTTGAAATCCGTACTGAAAACTTAGTCTTACATCCAGAACTGCTGAAATATGACCAGTTGTATAAATCTGTTGCACAATCTGAATTACTAAACCAAAAAGAAAGTAGTCCTATGATTGGTTTTGGCCTGGATTATATCAACGTTGATGAAAGGCCGGATATGAGTTTTACCGATAATGGTAAAGATATTGTAATGCCAATGGTCTCTGTGTCGATTCCAATTTTTAATAAAAAGTACAGATCTCAATCTAAACAGAACGAGATAGAACAACGAGAAATCAGTTATCAAAAACAGGATCGATTAAACACTCTGGAAACACTGTTAAGCAAGGCTATTAACGATCGTATTTCAGCCAGGATTAGTTATAATACACAAAGCAAGAACCTGAAACAAGCCAAAGATGCAGAAGAAATTTTAATTAAGAGTTACGAAACAGGTACGATAGATTTTAATGATGTTTTAAATATTCAGGAATTACAGTTAAAATTCGAGATGGAACGAATCGAATCTATAAGGGCCTACTATGCACAAACTACAATCATCAATTACTTAATTCAATAATGATATGACACATACATTTTTTGTTAAGAATATGGTTTGTAATCGATGTAAGATGACAATCTTAAATCTTTTGCGTGAAAAAGGTTTTCAGGTAGAATCTGTTGAGCTAGGAAAAATTGTTGTCAATGAAATTTCTGATGGAGGTTATGTTGAATTAGAAAAAGATCTCAATAGTTTCGGTTTTGAAATTATAAAAGATACGGCCAAGGCTCTTGTTGAGAAAATTAAAATAGCCCTCATTCAGCAGATCAATGAAGGAGATAAAGATATCATACTAGTAAACCTCGCCAAAGAAGTTGGAAAGAACTATGCTCTGCTTAGTAAAACGTTCAGTAAATCTGAAGGCATGACTCTCGAAAAATATGTGATCAATCTAAAAATTGAGAAAGCCAAGGAATACATTCAGTTAAATCAGCACAATTTCAGTGAAATAGCCTATTCTTTATATTACAAGAACAGTAGTCATTTAGCGAAACAATTTAAGAATTGTACCGGAATGTCGATGACCGAATATAAAAACCTTCAATCTGGTTACAGAATACCTTTAGATGAAATTGTATAAATATTTGCCAGAATTAGGAAAACTAACTTATGTAAACCGCTGTAATTTAGTTCAATAATTCAAAAAAAAACATAAAAATGAAGCACACGTATTACATACACGGAATGACTTGCAGCGGATGTCGAGATCATGTAGAAGAAACACTTTCTCAGGTTGATGGTGTTTCAAAAGTAACGGTAGATCTAGCCCAAGGTGAAGCCTCCATTGAAATGGACTCGCATATTCCTATTGAAATATTTCAAAACGCTTTAAAGAATCTAGGCGGCAGATATAGTATTGATACACATCGCGAACATCGAGGGGATGGAGGTGCGAATAAAACAAATAAGCTAGTCGATGCAGGAACAGGTACATTTTATTGTCCTATGCATTGTGAAGGGGATAAAACTTATAACAAAGCAGGTGATTGCCCTGTTTGTGGAATGGACTTGGTTGAAGAGCAAAGCCTTTCCAGTAGCAGTGTTCAACAATGGACATGCCCTATGCATCCTGAAGTTGTGCAGGATCATGCCGGATCGTGTCCCATCTGTGGTATGGATTTGGTGCCAATGCAACCGGACCTCTCGTCTGAAGAAAAGACGTATAAAAAGCTGTTAAAAAAGTTTTGGATCGCCTCGTTGTTCACTCTACCCATTTTTCTAATTGCGATGAGTGAAATGATTCCAAATAATCCTTTGTATGAGATCACGGATCAAAAATTCTGGAATTGGATACAATTTGCCTTATCGCTTCCGGTAGTGTTCTATGCTACCTGGATGTTTTTCGAGAGAGCGTACAGAAGTATAAAAACATGGAATCTTAACATGTTCACGCTTATAGGTATTGGAGCAGGGGTTGCCTGGATATTCAGTGTTATAGGGATGCTATTCCCAGAGGTGTTTCCAGCCCAATTTAAAACACACAGCGGAGCTGTACATGTATATTTCGAGGCCACGACTGTAATTCTTACACTGGTATTGCTGGGGCAATTATTGGAAGCCCGCGCACATAGCAAAACAAATTCGGCTGTGAAAGAATTATTGAAACTTGCTCCAAATAAAGCCAGTAAGATAATAGATGGGGAGGAAGTAGAAGTTGGAATTGACAGCATAGAGGCAAATGACATTCTAAAAGTAAAACCTGGTGATAAGATCCCTGTGGATGGTGTTATAATGGAGGGAACTACAAGTATTGACGAATCTATGATCACAGGAGAGCCAATTCCGGTAAATAAGTCTGTAAACGATAAAGTGAGTAGTGGGACAATTAATGGAAATCAGTCCTTTTTAATGAAGGCCGAAAAGGTTGGTAGTGATACACTGCTGTCTCAAATAATTCACATGGTAAATGATGCCAGTAGAAGTCGTGCCCCTATTCAGAATTTAGCCGATAGAGTGTCGGGTTATTTTGTTCCGGTTGTAGTGGTAATTTCAATTCTAACTTTTATCATATGGGCAATTTGGGGTCCGGAACCTTCTTATGTTTTCGCGTTGGTAAATGCTATCGCCGTTTTAATTATTGCCTGCCCATGTGCATTAGGGCTAGCAACCCCAATGTCTGTAATGGTTGGGGTAGGAAAAGGGGCTCAAAATGGAGTGTTGATCAAAAACGCGGAAGCTCTAGAAAAAATGAACAAAATAGATACCCTCATTATTGACAAAACAGGCACTATAACTGAAGGAAAACCAACCGTAGAAGCCATAGGTACGTTTAGCGATGAGATTACGAAAGAGGAGGTGTTGCAATATATTGTATCGATCAATACCCATAGTGAACATCCTTTGGCTGAAGCGACTGTAAAATATGGTAAGGAACGAAGGATCGAAATTTTAAAAGCTGAGGAATTCACTGCTGTTACAGGAAAAGGAGTTGATGCTATAATAAATGGTAAAAAAGTATTTCTGGGCAATGAAAAGTTGATGGAGCATGCAGATGCAGAAATTAATTCTCAGATGATCGCTCAGGCAAAAACCTTTCAAAAACAAGGTAAAACAGTTTCATTTCTAGCCATAAACAAAAGAGTTGTAGGTTTTGTGGTCATTGGAGATAAGATTAAGGAAACCAGTACTTCGGCTATTGGCTTATTGCAGGCTAAAGGGATAAAAGTAATTATGCTCACAGGTGATAATTACCATACGGCTCAGGCTGTGGCTAAAGAACTGAACATGACCAACTTTAAGGCAAATATGTTACCCGAAGCTAAATTGAAAGAGGTGGAACATCTGCAACGTGAAGGCAGGGTTGTGGCGATGGCTGGGGATGGTATAAATGATGCTCCCGCATTGGCCAAAAGTGACGTAGGAATTGCCATGGGAACCGGGACAGATGTTGCTATAAATAGTGCGATGATTACACTGGTTAAAGGGGATTTGCACGGCATTGTGAAGGCAAGGAATTTAAGTGATTCGGTTATGAAAAATATAAAGCAAAATTTATTCTTTGCCCTTATTTATAACACTTTAGGGGTTCCAATCGCAGCCGGTGTCTTATATCCATTCTTCGGAATTTTATTATCACCAATGATTGCCGCATTGGCTATGAGTTTTAGTTCAGTTTCGGTAATAGGAAATGCCTTACGATTAAGAACCATTAATATTTAAATATAAGACCAAACAGTTATGGAAAATTCTAACCATCATTCAAACAAAGGAAATTACAGGACATTCTTTTTAATGTTAGCGTGTTCATTTATCGCTATGTACATAACAATGTATCTCAACACCTACGCTATAGATCATGTATGGTTTAGCTTAACCCGCTTTTATATGACATGTTTAGGTATTTCATCTATGGCGATAATCATGTGGTTTTTTATGCGAAAAATGTATACGAATAAGAGAAAGAATATTGCCATACTAGCGGGAAGTACTTTATTATTTGTAAGTGCTTTGGGATTAGTGCGATCACAATCGCCTATTATAGGAGATGTACTCTGGATGAAAGCTATGATTCCACATCATTCTATCGCTATTTTAACTAGTGAAAGAGCAGATATCAAAGACCCTGAAGTAAAACAACTGGCAGAAGATATAATTAAGGCTCAACGTAAGGAGATTGAACAAATGAAAAAAATGATTAAAAGGTTAGAAAATGAAAAATAACAAAATAGTTACTTATGCAGGAATTCTTGCAGCCGGTGTGTTGTTAGGGTGGTTGTTGTTTAGTGGTTCTTCTTCAACGAAGGAATCTACAAGCCATGATCATACAGAGGTTTCCGAAGCAAATCAAATGTGGACTTGCTCCATGCATCCTCAAATTATGCAGTCTGAACCGGGTGATTGTCCCATTTGTGGGATGGACTTAATTCCTGCTGAAACGGGTGGTGAAAGCCTTTCAGTAAATCAATTCAAATTAACGGAAACTGCTTTGGCTCTTGCAGACATACAAACCACTGTTGTACAAGGGAGTTCTTTGAGAGGAAACAGTATAAAACTATCGGGAAAAATTGTTGAAAATGAAGAAGAGAATGCTGTACAGGTTAGTTATTTTTCTGGTAGAATTGAACGACTTTACGTTAATTACACTGGAGAAGAGGTTAGTAAAGGGAAGCTGTTGGCAACTATTTATTCTCCCGAATTGTTTGCCGCTCAACAAGAACTGATCACAGCTGCTTCATTAAAAGAATCTCAACCTGCGCTATACAATGCGGTGAGAAACAAGCTTAAATTATGGAAGTTATCCGAAAATCAAATAAATCAAATCGAGATATCCGGAAAGGTTCGCGAAAATTTTCCTGTTTATGCAACGGTTTCCGGAACAGTTTCAGAGAAGTTGGTTGAGGAAGGGGAGTCTGTAAAACAAGGGCAACCATTATTTAAGATTGCCAATTTAAATACAGTTTGGGCTAGTTTTGATGTGTATGAGAGTCAGATCAACCTTTTTGAACAGGGGCAGGAAATCGTTATTACCACCCAAGCCGATCCCAATGAGAAATACAAAGCAAAGGTATCTTTTATAGATCCGGTTCTTGACGGTAAGACCAGAACAGTAAAATTACGGGCTGTATTGGATAACAAAAAAGATGTGTTCAAGCCAGGAATGTTTGTAGAAGGCCAATTAGAAGGGAGGTCGGGAAAAGCAGAAAATCTTATTACGATACCAACTTCCGCCGTACTTTGGACCGGTGAAAGGTCTGTGGTTTACGTCAAGGTAAACCAGAATGAACCTGTTTTCGAAATGCGTGAAATATCGCTAGGAAACAGTGTAGGTGAAAATTACGAAGTAAAAGAAGGATTATTCAGCGGGGAAGAAATTGTCACCAATGGGGCTTTTACTGTCGATGCGGCTGCACAATTACAAGGTAAAAAGTCTATGATGAACAAGGAAGGTGGGAAAACATCGACCGGTCATGAAGGACATCTTGGAATGAATACTTCAAATTCCAATTCAGAAAATTTAAATACACATGAAAGAATAAAGGTTTCATCTAATTTTCAAATGCAATTGAAAAAAGTTTTTGATGACTATATCCGCTTAAAGGACGCATTCATTACCGAAGATTCTAAAGAAGTAAAGTTATATACCAGGGAACTTCTTAGTAGTATTGACAAGGTTGACATGAATTTATTAAAAGATAGTACAGCACATGACCGTTGGATGGATTTGGAGGAAAAAATAAAGTCTCACTCGAATTTAATTATTAGTACTTCAGATTTATCGTCTCAAAGGAAGCACTTTAAGCAATTGTCCTCACAGCTGTCCTATGCTATTCAATTGTTCGGAATAAATGAGAAAGTGTACAATCTGTATTGTCCGATGGCAAATAACAACCAAGGAGCTTATTGGTTGAGTACGGAAAAGAAAATTTTAAATCCTTACTTTGGAGAGGCAATGTTGACTTGCGGAGAAGTAAAACAAATAATCGAATAATTAACTAAATATTGAAACAATGAAAAAACTTATTTTAGGTTTGGCGATCATTACGTTTATGGGAGTTTCATTTGCTGCCTGTAAAAATGACACAAAGGAAGATACGAAGACTCAAGAAATTGCGAAAGTAGAGTATCAATGCCCAATGAAATGTGAAGGTGAAAAAACCTACACAGATAAAGATGTAAAATGTCCGGTGTGCGGCATGGGATTGAAGCAAGTGGAGCATAAGAATGATCATTCAAATCACGATAAGTAATCGGTTTAAATTTTCGATGGAGTGATTAAGATCATCTACTAATCTGGCCATTATGGTAGAAAGCCCTGTAGATTTTAAACTACGGGGCATTTTTATGAATAATTATTGGTGATAATCATGCCCCGCTTAAATTATATATGGCAGGTATAAAAGCCTTCATGATATCATAATATGATGACTTTTGAGTACCGTAACCCTTTGTGATTCAAAACCTCGTCTCTTTTCATTCTGAACTCCCTCTTTGTCATTCTGAACTCCCTCTTTGCCATACTGAACACCCTCTTTGTCATTCTGAACTTGATTCAGAATCCACGGTCACGTATCCTACTCATGATTACTTTATTCTGTCATTCTGAATTCCCTCTTTGTCATTCTGAACTTGATTCAGAATCCATAATAACACGATAATCTTAGTTACCCCATAGTGGTTCTAGTAGATATGGTACTTTCCATACTCGGCACCTAGCCAACTAACGGATATGATTGCATATTCGTGATTGATAACCTCCATCCCAAGAACGTTGAATCGCCTTTCATATTGAATAAACTGCCTGAGATTGTTGAGGTCGTTTACGTAGTTTTCTTGGTTCAAAGCAACTTTGAATTTGTGAGTGTCCCTACTTTTTGATTCGATAACTTTTTCTAAATCTGCTAATAATCTTTCTATCATAATATAGAATTTAAGGTATTACTTATATACCCCATACTCTATAAACGATTTCCCTCTAATATTGTATTAAAAAAAGTGAGTATACAATTACAACATTGCTGTAAACGCCTATATATGCTGATGAGTTATTTAAAAAAAACATGGGTGAATGTAGTCTAAAGACTGAACTTACTTTTCTAAGTAACGGTCTCGTATATGAAAAGCAGCGCTGAAAATGAGCGATAAATTTCGAATTATACACAAGCCGAATTTTTAAATTTTATTAATTGTTTTTTAGGAATTTGTCAAATTTAAAAATATGGCGACTTCCCAAAAATGCCCAAACCTTAGTGCTAGCAAATACTTGCGTTAATTTTATATACATTGTAAGCACCTGCTTTTTATTTGTAGATACTTTCAGTATTCAACTCTTCAGTTACCATTTCTTGCAGAGTTTTCAATTCCTTATCGTAATTTATATTTTCTTCTTTTTTCTTTTTTAATTCTGACAAAACTTCAAACACAAAATTTTCCTCTCCATACTTATTCCAATCTTTTTGGAGACTACCATTCCTGTGGTTACCGAATTTGAGTTCCATCTTATGTCTGTTCCATTTTGATTGCATATCAATACTATGGTCAATCAGAACCTTATTATTTTTAATGTTTTTTATTTGAAAAACTCCCATTGGAATTTTCATTTGTTTGTACATTTCTTTAAGTTCTTTTTTTGTTTTCATATTACATAAATCCTAATTGTTTTATAACAGTTATTCTGTCAAAAACTTGAGTATGTCCATTAATTAAATTGTCCTTGAAATGATAAATTGTTAACCCTTTTGTATTTATGGTTTTTTTGGTTGGTGGATTTCCGCCAATCATACCAAGGTTTGTTCCAGTTAATATCCAAGTTATAGCAACGTGATTTTCTTCTGGTATCGCAGATGTTATTTCAAAATTCATATCAGGAAATGAATTGAATGAAAAATTCAATCGCTCTTCGAATTCAGAATGAGATAAAGTTTTTCCTTCCCAGGGGTCATTTGTATCAAGATGGATTGTATATTCTGGATGAACATATTGTTCAACTTTATCAATATTCTTTTTATTCCAAATTTCAGTCATAAATTCCCGAAGGAAAGATTCTTTGTTCATCTTCTTTTTTTAAGTTGGTGCTAACTTGCGATATGCAATACATTAATAATTTTATATTCGGATAAGAATGGGTATATCAGATATATTCGATATTCTTTTACGGATTCTAAGCATTAATAAAAATCAAAATAAAATAAAAGTTTCGAAGTAGAAAAAACTTCTTCCAATTAATGATAAAATATGCCCCTAATTATGCCCCTGAAAATGAAAAAGCCCGTAAACATTTAGTTTACGAGCTTTTCTGCGGAGAAAGAGGGATTACATATCCCTGGTCCTCCACACCTTACAATAAAGCTCCCTGCTGCTTTCGCAGCATTAATGCTTTTGCTTTTTCTTCACTTATGAATGCCTGCGCCTTTCACCGTTCCAAAAAAACAAAAGCCCAATTTCTTTTCAGAAATTGAGCTTTGCTCTAAGCGGAGAAAGAGGGTTTTGAACCTTCTATTTATTGATAAGTATTATTATAGTTAATATTCATGAAATCAGCTATTTGTTGATAAGTAAATAGATAGGTATAGGTTCATATCCATGCTTAGTGGTATCTTTACTGTCAACTAATTTGTCAACCATAATATTGAATTATGAGATATACCTTCAATTTAAAGAAACCCAATAAAGATGGTAAAAGCCTGGTTTTGTTTTCTGCATATTTTAGAGACGAAGGCCGCAAATTTGTGTATTCAACTGGTGAATTGATAGCACCAGAACAGTGGGATTATGAACATCGGCAACCCAAAAACACTAACGGAAGAACTCAGCAAGCCAAAGCAAATAGAAATATTAAAAAGCAATTAGACCGATATGGTAGTTTTTTTAATGATACCGTCACCCACTTTAAGGAAGCTAAAAAAGAATTCATAATTGATGCCTTTAAAGATGAGTTCGATAAAGAGTTTAAGCGGACAAGTGCACTTAGTAAAAACTTCTTTGAAGTCTATGACTTATTCATTCATGAAAAACGTAATGACTATACGGACGAAGCAAATTCAGAAACCACGATAAAACGTTATGAGTACAATAAGAAGCTACTCAAAGATTTCCAAGATTATCGAAAAAAGAAAATTCATTTTAACCAGATCAATAAAGGTTTTTATAATGAATTATTGAAGTTTTCTATTAATCAGAAAAAGCACAGTGCAAATACAACCAGAAGAAATATTGGACTATTTAAGACATTCTTGTACTGGGCTTTAGAATACGGACATACCTATAAAACTGATTTTCAAAAGTTCAAAGCACCGAAAGCAGAGCAGACCGATGAGGTAGCCTTGACAATAGATCAAATACAGGAAGTTTTTGATTATGATTTTAGCAAAAATCCAAAACTAGAAAAAGTAAGAGATCTTTTTATCTTTGGCTGCTCTACAGGTATGAGGATTTCTAACTATGCTAAAGTTTCAAAAAAGGATATTGAGGATGGTCAGATAAAAGTACGTGATGCAAAGAACAGTGATAAGGTTCTTAAAGTTCCTCTTAACGAAATATCGATCTATATTTTGAAGAAATATGAGTACTCTCTACCTACGCTTTCAACGCAAAAATTCAACATCTATATAAAAGAAGTATTTAAGCAAATAGGTTTTGATTGGGAAGTTAAAAAATCCATTCGCATTGGTAAAGAAATTATTGAAGAGATAAGTCCTTTTTATGAGCGCATTTCATCACATACGGCAAGAAGGAGTTTCATAACAGTTATGAAAAACAAACGAGTGCCGGACAAAGTGATTATGGACATTACAGGTCATAAAAGCCTAGAGGTATTCAATAAATACTATAAGCCAAACGATGCACAAAAGGCAGAATTTATGCAGATTGTTTGGAGTATGAACAATGCACCATTAAAAAAGGTTAACTAGTGGCTAGTGATTTTACAAGAGGTCGATTTTATGACGATATTATAAAAAAGGAGGAACAAGCGCGACAAGCCTTCGAAGAAGTAAATATTGAAGAATTTGTTTGGAAGTCTTACGAAAATGCTAATACTAAAGCAAAAGAAGGCTTAGACGAATACATTCGTGAAAAAATTAAGTCCTTCAGAGATGAAACGTATTCAGAAACAGATTTCGTCAATAGACTAAATGAATTCAAACAATTAGCTAGTCGAAAATACCAAGACGATAATTCAGACTATCGCAGAGTCTTGAAAAGTGTTTTAGACATATATCCAGATAGAGAAAGCCATGAATTTTTCATTTCATTTAGAAAGACTTTTGCAGATGTAATCAATGGGCTAAAGGAATCTTATTCAAACAAACTCTTATATCTGGAAGGATTGGAAAACAATATATATAATAGTAGCCGCATTGAGCTTATTTTTCTTTACTTCAAGAAACAGGAAAAGACTCCTTCAGAGCTTAAAATTGAAGCATTTTCAAAGCTTATTTCTAGTTATTATTTTAAAGATACTCTAATTCGCAAATTTCCTAATGGAAAAGATAATCCAACGTATTATCAGGTTAGAATAAATAGGTTCACTGACCATTTTAAGAATCTCACTAAGCAAGTAGAGCATTTGGAGGATAGAGTACCTCTATGTAATGATTTTATAGCGCTATTAGGTCAGTTCATGCAAGAATCTGTAAAACTAGGAATGCATCTACTGAAATACGAATTACAAAAGCACGATTTATCTGATAATCAATTTCTAGCAATGTATAATCTGATCAATATGATTATTAACGACCTAGAAATGACTCTAAATGTCTTACAGGGATTTTCTACGAATATAAGACTGAATGTATCAGAAGGACATTATAAAGCGGCAATTGCCCTTAAAATCCATCTTTTAACGTTATTAGAAAACAGCATAGAGACATTGAAAAATTGGATGTTTCTGGATTTAATGGCCACCCCGCTATCGACCCATCTAATTAAAATTAAACATGCATTTAATGAATCATATGATCTAAGTGAAATTGAGTTACTTATAAAGGCAAATACAAAGGTTAAAAAGGTCGTAACACAAAACGCAAATAATTTTTCACAAAAGCAGATAGCAATTGCCTACTTCATGCTAAGAATTACAATCACAGAAGACAACTATTTAAGTATACTAAAAAAACACTCTCAAACTACGAGTAATAAAATACTTCAAAAAAGAGTCTCTAAAAGTTCAGATCTTACCTCACTAAAATACAACAGAACAAGCGACACCAAACATCTTAATGACTTAAAAGCCGCCAAACGGTTGCTATCTGGTATGAAAAAGGAAAAAGAAATAAAAGCCTTGGAGGACTATATTTCAACGTTTAAGGCAAAATATGAAGCTCATTATTAATTTTTATACCGTTCGTATACCTTTTGTGAGTGGTATTCATTAGCCAAGATCAGCACCTTTGACTTATAATTAATAAGTACAATGGTATGCAAAATCCTTTTGAGATCTTAGAAAAAAGGCTATCTAATATTGAGAATCTACTTCTCGATATTAAACATAAACCTGAGCCTGAACAAAAATTAGAAAATCTTACCGTAAAAGAAGCAGCTCCGTTACTCAAAGTATCGGAGCAGTCAGTTATTAAGTACATTAAAAACGGACTTATCCCGGCCACAAAACCCGGTCGCAGTTTCTTAATAAAAAGGGCAGATTTAGAAGCTGCTCTTACGGAATACAAATCGCTGAAATACAAACGCAGCTAATACCCTAATAACATGGCATTAGCAGACGATTTGGGTAAGGACATCTATACATTAGCACCAAACGGGACAGCCTCTTTTGATTATCTAATTAAGTGCAAGGAGGTAACTGGGTCAGGTACGCCGATAAAAGGAAATCCTGCTGTTTTGAAGAGAGCAAAGAAAAAGGTGATAACAAACGCTCTACTTCTGGCCATGATTGATGTAGCCAAAAGAAATGGAGAATTAGAGTGCGTCCAATCATATTGGAATACCTGGCATTGCCAAACAAAACTTATTAGTCATAAAAACCGCTATTATACTGATTATTGCAAAAATAGGTGGTGTACCACTTGCGCAGGAATCCGCAAGGCGTATATCCTCAACCGCTATTACCCAACAATTAGTGAATGGCCAGAACCTCATCTTTTGACATTAACTCTCAAAGCTGTTAATGCCAAAAATCTGGCATTGATAATCGAACAGATGAAAAAATGCTTCTCTAGGATAATCGATCGGCAGCGCAAAAGAAATCAAAGAAGCAATGCTTTTTTACTCAAATGCGTCAAGTCATTAGAATGCAATTTTAATGCCTCTGCTCTTACTTATAATCCACACTACCACCTAATAACACCAGACAGGCGCACAGCCGTATTTCTAAGACAGGAATGGATAAAAGAGCTAAAGAAAGTTAATATAGAAGTTTCAGAGTTAGGACAGCATATCCGTAAAGTAGAAAATACAGAAAAGGACTTAATTGAGGTCATAAAATACGGGGCTAAAATCTTAAGCGATTCAGATCCTGCGCATAAAAGAAAACGAAATAAAGGAGATATGACAGGATTGCAAATTTATGCACATGCCTTACATACAATTTACAAGGCGTTTAAAGGAACGCAGCTATTTGGTAGTGTAGGCTTCACGCTATCCGAAGAGGAAAAAAAAACAGTAACAGGTTTTAAAACGGTCGCTAATTATGACGAATGGATATTTCAACCTAAAGTTATGGACTGGGTGAATACAGATACAGGGCAACTTCTGACAGAGTTTGAAATAGACCCTTATTTGGAATACATTTTGAAAACTCAAATAGATAAGAAACTTTGCTAATAGGATTTACTATATTTGGATAACAACTCCCCCTTATATCGAAATACTAATTCCTTAAATGAGCAAACTAAATACCCGTAAGGCACTTAACCCCGCATACAGAAAACATAAACCCCTTAGACGGGAGGTTGTAAATTTCATTACACAGCTACAGATCTGTTTAAATGCGGTCAAATTGAGTAATGATAACGGAGAAAGTGAAGAGCATATCAAATCGCATTTTAAAGACTTCTTTAATGCTACATTTTACGCCAATCACTACATAAATACTAAAGATCGGATTGATTTAGCCATTTATACAGAAGCAGATGCCAATTCTGATGTTGGGGTAATCATTGAGGTCAAAAAACCAAGTAATAAATCTGAGTTTCTAAATCTGAATAATCTAAACCGCAAAGGCTTACAAGAATTGCTCTTATACTACCTAAGAGAACGCGTAGATGAAGGCAATAATAATATAAAACATCTCATCGCTACCAACGGTTATGAATGGTATCTATTCAAAGCTGAAGATTTTTACAATATATTTTATAAAAACAACAAACTAATAAAGGATTACAAAGCCTTTAGAGACGGTCTAAAGGACACTTCTAAGAATGAACTTTTCTACAAAGAGATAGCTTCTAAATACATCGCTGAGGTCGAAAGCCATATTCCCTTTGTTCATTTAGATTTTACCAAAACCAAATTTGAGAAACTAACGGATTCAAATCTAAATACTTTATACAAAATATTTAGTGATGTTCATCTGCTAGGTCGTTCGTTTGACAACGACAGCAACCAACTTAACAAAGCATTCTACAATGAGTTGCTGTATATTATTGGTTTAGAAGAGGTAAAAGACAAAGGCAAGAAGGTCATTAGCCGAAAGCCAGAAAAAGAACGAGATTATGCAACCCTATTGGAGAATACAATAGTAATTTTAGAAGATCGAGACTACCTACCTAAAATTAAGAGTGTAGAAAACAACCCGGAAAAAGCCTTTAATGTGGGATTAGAGCTTTGCCTAACGTGGGTAAATAGAATATTATTCTTAAAGCTCTTAGAATCGCAACTTCTGGCCTATCATAAAAAGGATGAGAAATACCGTTTTTTGCATAAGGACTTTGTAAACGACTATGATGAATTGAACAATCTCTTTTTCTCTGCCTTAGCCAAAGAACCTAGCGAACGCCACCCTAAATACAAAGAGAAATATAAAGACATTCCCTACTTAAACAGTTCTTTATTTGAGGCCAGCGAATTAGAGAATGAAGCATTCCCTATATCGGCTCTAAATGATGATGAGGTTACAATCTATAATAACACCGTTTTAAAGGACGCTAAGGGCAAAAGGATTACTGGTAAGCAATCTACCTTGGAATATCTTTTTAAGTTCTTAGATGCTTACGATTTTGCCACAGACGGCACAGAGGGCATAGAAGACGCAGCAGAAGCCAAAACATTAATTAATGCTTCTGTTCTGGGTTTGATCTTTGAAAAGATAAATGGTTATAAAGAAGGCTCATTTTATACCCCTGCATATATAACAATGTATATGTGTAGAGAGACCCTTAGACGAGCAGTAGTACAAAAATTTAAAGAGCAAGAAAATGACCAAATAGAGAGTTTTGAAGACCTCATCTCATATTGCCGAAAGTATTTTAAAGTAGAAGATCTAAAACGCCTTAATGAAGTCTTTAATCAGTTAAGAATTTGTGACCCCGCTGTTGGCTCTGGCCACTTTCTAGTAAGTGCATTAAACGAACTTATTGTCATAAAGAATGAACTGGGCATTTTGGTAGATGCCAAAGGCCTGCCTTTACAATGCGATATTGAGATTGTCAATGACGAACTGTACATATTAGACAATAACGGACTATTATTTGAATACAAGCCCGAGAGCAAGGAAAGCACCCGCATACAGCACACTATATTTCACGAAAAACAAACCCTAATTGAGAACTGTTTGTTTGGGGTAGACATTAACCCAAATTCGGTTAAAATATGTCGTCTGAGGCTATGGATAGAACTACTTAAAAACGCCTATTACACAAAAGCAGGGCAATTGCAAACCCTACCCAATATTGACATAAATATAAAATGCGGAAATTCACTTATAAGCCGCTTTAAACTGGATGACGACCTCAGCGATGCCTTTAAGGATAAAAAGATAAGCTACACCTTTGCAGACTATCGAAATGCAGTAGCTGAATACAAAGAGACCAATAATAAAGAGCGCAAACGAGAGGTTCTAAATATTATCGATCAGGTTAAGAATAACTTTAAAAGCACTTTAGACAACAAGTTCATTGCCAAATACCAGAAAGCACAAGGCAAACTCATTAATGAGCAGGAACGCCTAAAGAACCTTAAAGCCTTTGGCGAAAAGATTGCTAAAGCAGACAAAGACAACTTAAAGAAGCTACAAAAAAAGGCAGAAGCTACTTATCTAGAAAAAGAAGAGATTACCAATAATGCCATATACCGCAATGCCTTTGAATGGCGTTTTGAGTTCCCAGAAGTATTAGCTGATGACGGAAGTTATGTTGGTTTTGATGCGGTTATTGGGAATCCTCCCTGGGGAGCTAGTTTGAGTAAAAGTCAAAAGACTTACCTGAAAAACCGGTTTGCAAATATTGATAGTTCAACCCCTAATACATATGCCTATTTTCTTGGTCTTTGTGAAGAACTAAGTACTGGTTTAATAACACAGATTCTACCCGATAGTATATTGGTTAAAGACTATGCGAAAACCAGAGAATTATTTAGAGATAGTCTCTATAAAATCTCATGGTATCAAAACACAGCAATTTCAGATGAATACAGACCATTCTTGGATGTAGAACACGACGTTTGTATTCTGTTTATTAGTTCACTTAAAAATTCTTTGGAAGCGACAATAGAGACTCGAAATTATAAACAGGGACAAATAATAGAGGTATCTAATGCCCTTAAGAAAGAAGACTTTATTATACCTCAGTATGACAGCATCTATAATTTAACCTTAACTAAGACAGACATCACTATTTTCAAAAAATTATCTAACCTAGACTTGCTCTCGTTTATTCTTCAATGTCATGAAGGTATTCACTCAGGAAATATTAGGGATAAGCTTTTTGTTAGAGACAGTAATTTTTATAACGCCAAACCTCTATTTCTTGGCGGTCGTGGCGGCGATGTAATTAATAATTATATGGCAAAAAGAGATGGTTGGTTTGTTAACTATGATAAAGACATAATAGATAAATCAAAAAAAGAATACGCATCTCTCAGGGATGAGAGTATTTTTTCAAAACCGAAAATTTACATTACAAGAACTGGAAACCCATTTAAGGCATTTTTAGATGAAATGACATATGCCAGTAATAACTTCTTTTCGATTCAATACAAAGATTACAGTATTAATACCTTGGATAATCTTAAACCGATTTTAGGTCTTTTAAACTCTAACTTTGCGAACTATTATATAAGGCGTATTATTGCTCCTTCAATGGGGGATACTTTCGTTGAAACAAAAATTATTCATCTTCTAAAACTACCAATACCTGTTAATTTAATTGAAAACGACGATCTCAAAGAGTTTGTATCTGAGATATTACAAAAAAAGACCGTGAAATTAGATTCAAATATTAATGATCTGCAAAATAAAATTGACCTTACTATATATAAACTCTATGGTCTTTCTAATGATGAAATAGAAACAATTGAAGAATCTGCAAAATGAAAAACTTAGGTTTAATTATTGGAATATTATTGATATCATCTGCACTGATCGTCTTTGCTCAGATATTTTATGTGATTCTTAATATAGACTCCTTAGGCTTTAATAATAAAGCCGTAATTCTTTACAGCAGGCAACCAAGCAGTACAATAAGTATTTTGCCAATTTTGGCCGCAGCTTTTTCAATAGCTGGGGCAATGCTTATTAATCAGTTTTATAAAGGGAAAAGGGCAGTAAGTAAGTTCCAAAAAGGGTTAAGAAATACTTTTTAATATTTAATCGCAGTAACAAAATAAGTTTTATTGATTCTTATAATAAAGAAGCTATTGAAATGACTAATAAATGATTTAATAGTTTTATTGGTATAGTGGTTGATTATCATAGTATTATAGATGTTAATGCTCTATTATATAGACTTTTAATACTATTTCATATATTTGTGGTGCATCTATGCCTCCTAAAGGAAGTAAAGAAGATGATTAAGAAGTTTTGAGAAGTAGAATTAATATATCAGAAATATTTCCCAAATATAATTTTTGGGATATGGATACTAATAGATTATCTATTAAAAGAGATAAGAATATTATTATTCCTAGGGCTCTCTATTCTACTACTAGAGAATCCTTTGAACAAGATATTGAAGTTTTAGAAGAGTATTATTCTCGAAAAGATATTTTACAAGTGCTTAGATTAACTAAAGAAAATATTAGTAATCAAGTTTGTGAATTGATTAGTAAGCGATATAATGCTAAACCTTTCTATCGTTACGCTATATAAGAATGCAAGCGGTTTCTGACGAACTTCTAGAAACAATCCAAGATTTATTACAATTACCGGGCTTAGCCAAATTTGCTTTGGCTGGTGGTACGAATTTAGCATTAAGATATAATCATCGAATTTCTGAAGACATAGATCTTTTTTGTACAGATATTATTGGAAAAAAAGGTTTTGAAAAAATATCGGATGAGGTTACAAAATTATTTGGGAATAAAATAATTAGACTTCAATACCCACTCGAAATTAACGATCAGTTTACTCATTTACGATTTTTAGTTGCAAGAGACGGCTTAACAATAAAAGTTGATGTAATTCAAAACATGAAAGCTTTATATGACTTTGAACAATTAAATGGGATAAGGTTGTATAGTGTTAAAGATATTGGATTATTCAAATTAGTGAGTTGCTCAAGTAGGCCTGCTAAAAAGGATATTTACGATTTAGATTACATAACAGATAATGAAGAGTCCTTGGTCAATCTTTATTCTTTATTAAAAAAGAAAAAAAATAGTTATAATGCAGATAAAGACCGAAACATTTTTGATTTAGATGAAGACCCCGATCCTATTGATGACCCACATCGTTTATTGCTTTTCGATAAACGAATGGCAACGAAACAAAAAATGCTTCACTCACATGACAATATTAAAACACTCTCAGAAAGCAAAAGTTGGCACTCAGTAAGTATACATTGGCGAAT
>CAJQNO010000007.1 GCA_905479745.1 uncultured Flavobacteriaceae bacterium
AAAAAAAAGGATTCCCAAATTACGGGAATCCTTTTTAAGAATGTTGATGGTTTGTTAATCAATTAATTATTGATTAATCTGAATTCTGTTCTACGGTTTGCGGCATGCTCGCGCTCTGTACACGATACGCCGTCAGAACAACGATTCTTTAATCTGTTCTCACCGTAACCGTTGGCTACAAGAAGACTCGGATTAACTCCTTTAGACTGAAGATAATTAACTACCGCTTGTGCTCTTCTTTCAGAAAGATCCTGATTTGAAGTACTGCTTCCTCTTGAATCTGTATGCGATGCAATTTCTAGTTTTACACCTGGGTTCTGAGCCAATACCGGCATTAGTCTGGTATCGATAAGGTTTTTAGCTTGTGGAGTAAGGGTTGCACTTCCCAGGTTCCAGTTAATAGGTAGGGCCTGGTACTCAACCAATTCGCACTCTACTTCTTTCCATGTGGTAAGTCCACCTTTAGTTTTAAGAACCTCTTTTGTTACTGTTTTGTACACAGCAGGTACAGTTTCTTCAATAACTTCAGCATCCTTTACTAAAACGGTTTTAGTAATGTTTGCATATTCTGCCGGAACTTCTTCCTCAACTACTCTTGCAGGCTCGGTAACTACACGCTTTGTAAACGATCCCATTTGCTCCGGTACCGTTGAACGATTTGCAGAAGCATCATTTGCCAATCGTGTAACAGATACAGTGGTGTATTCTGCAGGATATCCCTTATAACACCAGTAACGGCAGTCATTTGGGTTGGAAGATGCACAATCCGGTGCAGGGGAACCAAGTTCCCATTGTGCAAAAGCAGGTTTGATCTCTAGTGTTTCAGCATCACTTGTAAAAGAAGCTGGACTTACGCTTAAAGCAGATCCGGCTTGTTTCTTTACATAGGTTACTGTTTCTGTTCCCCATTTTTCTGGAATAACTCTTAATCTTTTCCCGGGAGCTTTCACCATTACTCTTTCAGTAACAGTTTCGTATTTCGCCGGTACAGTGCGTAATTTCTTGTACGCCGGCTTGGTCATTACCTGTACGGTCTCATTTACATATACGTCTGGTGTTGTACAACGTACATAACATTTACCCGGTTCCGGGTTAGTAGGAAGGTCTTGTGCAAAGGTTACCGAAGCAACTAACATTGAAAGGCCAAAAAGAAATAATTTCTTCATAGTGTTGATGTTTAAATAGTGTTATTTAATGGTTTATGAAGCAAATCTATTGATATCTAACGGTCATATTTTAACCCGAAAATTGCTTTTCGATTACCCGCATCGTAATCGCGATTAAAAGTGCCTTTTATCGAGAAACTTAATACGTTCGTCTTTTTTTTAATCGATTTTTTTTCAGATATTTATAAATAGTTAACAAGTATAATCTCTAAACAAAAAAACATGTTTGAATTAAAGCAAAGCGGAGACAAATATCACTTCGTATTGAAGGCCGGTAATGGCCAGGTAATCCTCTCCAGCCAGATGTACGCTTCAAAGTCAAGTGCTATGAACGGTATAGAATCTGTTAAGAAGAATTGTGGTGACGATAAATTGTATGAAAAGAAAACTGCCAAGAACGGTAAGTTTCATTTCAACCTGAAGTCCACAAATGGGCAGATCGTTGGTAGCAGCCAAATGTACGCCGGTGAAAGTGGAATGAACAACGGTATAGCGTCTGTAAAGAAAAATGCTCCCGGCGCCAAGGTAAAGGAAGTAGAATAACCGTTAATCAACGAAAGATCAAAACCCCTCCATTGAGGGGTTTTACTATTTGTAATTCTGAAGTACTTCCAGAAAATGTTCATGCATATCTTCTGTATAATCCAGGTGGGTAACCACCCTTAATTTACCATGGCCCATATTGCTAATAAGGATGTTCTTTTTCTGCAAATCGTTTATAAAATTTTCTTCTGAAAGACTGTCAGCCAAATAAAATATCACAATATTCGTCTCGGTAGGTTCTACCTTATTAATATATGGCCTCGCTCTAAGTACTTCCGAAATCTCTTTCGCTCTCCTGTGATCTTCTTCCAGACGATCTACATTATTGTCTAAAGCGTAGATGCCGGCCGCAGCCATAAAGCCCACCTGTCGCATACCACCACCAAGTACCTTTCGAACTCTTATGGCATTTTCCATTATTCCTTTTTTTCCTACCAAAACAGTTCCCAAAGGAGCACCCAATCCTTTACTGAAGCATACAGAGATGGTATCGGCATACTTACCAAAATCTATAGGTTGTTGCTTTTTGGCAATCACAGCATTCATCAACCGGGCCCCGTCTAAATGCAACCCCAATCCATGGGTATCGCAGACCTTCCTAATCTCTTTGATGGTCTCAAGTTCGTAGCAAGCCCCTCCCCCTTTGTTTGTAGTATTTTCAAGGCACACCAGGGAAGTGAGCGGACTATGATAAAAATCGGGAGGATTTATGGATTCTTCCACCTGGCTGGCAGTGATCATGCCTCGATCTCCGTCCACCAGCTTACAACTAACTCCACTGTTAAAAGATACACCCCCGCCTTCGTAATGATACACATGGGCCCATTTATCACATATAAGCTGTTCCCCAGGGTTGGTGTGTAATTTTATTGCGGCCTGGTTGGCCATACTCCCTGAAGGGAAAAAAAGTGCATCATCCATCCCGAACAAGGTAGACATTCGTTGTTCCAATTCGTTTACCGTGGGATCTTCTTTGTAAACATCATCACCGGTTTTGGCGTGCATTATCGCATCCAGCATTCCGGGTGACGGTCTCGTTACCGTATCACTTCGCAGGTCTGTTATCATTAGGAATTACTGTTTTTGTCTTTTAAATTTTGTTTGCAAATTGTCTATAATCGCATCCAGTTTGCGATCGAGTGAGATAATCTTAAGAGTGTTGTTGTACTCGAAATTTGTGTTAGGGTTCTTATCGGATGTGGTGAGGTCGTACATCTTAAACGCCTGTTGAAATTCTGCTCCATTTTTTCGGAAGGTATACGCCCTTCTACACGCATGGACCTCGGTTCTGGATTCCGGTTTCCCTGAAATATTATTCGCTTTATAGGGCTTTACCGAATTCTGTTCCAAAACATTGAAATTCGCGGTAACAAATTCGGTTAGCTCATTGGTCTTTAACGGTATGGAGTAGAACAACCCACAATTATCTATTTTTTTAAGCATGGTCGTCCCCTCTTCTTCCCAGACCACATACACCTCGTAATAGGTGCCTCTTGAGGTACACATCCGGCCATTTTCCATTTGAAACATTTCGATGCTTCCTAAACAAAACCGTTTGGTGGTGAACCATTGACTTATCCCCCTGCTCTCCAGTTTATCTGTAAATTGAGTAACCTGCTCGTTCACAAAGGCTTCATCATTTTGAGCACTTAATTGCAGCCCGGCTATAAAACAAATCAATAGGAATAATTTTCTCATTTTGTAAGGTTTTAATGGTTAAAATTCGGCCCTGAGCAGTCCATACCAATCGGGCTCCCATCCGGAATATCGGGAACAGAGCTAATTTTATATTCTTCCGGATCATCACGAAATTTTTCTATCATTCGCATAACTTCTGTTTTTTCAACTTTCATTTTCTTCGCCAGTTTTTGCTGGTATTCCATGATCGCATCCAATTTCTCATTTATCATTCCCTTCACCTGAGGCAGCGCTTTATTATTCGCCAGCAATGAAAAAAGCCTGTTTAGCGTAGTAAACTGCAAGGTATGCTTTAGTTCGTTTGTATATCCTACCGAAGACTTCGCATTGTACAACAATACCGGGGATAACCTATTAAGTACATCATCAAACCCAATATTACCCGGGTCCAGGGCCTTCTGCTGGACAAGACGATTCGCTCTTTCGGCATTTAGCAGTAACTCAAGGGTGAAATCGGCACTGGTGGCCGCAGCTCCAAGCGCGTCGAACGCTACTCCCATATCGCTCTTAAACGATTCTCTGGAGCGACTATAGCCGTAGGATCTTGGTGGAAACAAACTCAATTTGTCCTGTGGGATCATTAAGTGTTCAATGTCCAGGGTCGCCACCACTGCATCCAAAGCTTTTTGCTGAACTTCGGGAGAAAGATAGTGTGCCTTTGTACTCTCATGCCCTTTCAGGCTATATTCGTAATCCATACCTCCAACCAGTTTCACAACGGCTTCGGTTTGATATCGGTGAAAGAAATACAGAGGGACAAAAACGTCTTCCAGGACGGTTAGAGGTTCTCCCTTTCTTATATTATCAATAGAAAAATTACGGATAGCCTGTTTCTGTATCTCGAGCACATTTAAAAGCTCGGCGGTAACATCTTTCCCATTATCCCATAAGTGTGCATTTACATGTGCTCCGTCTTTCGCCCTCGCATCACTGTCTGTTATAAATTGAAGTCCCCGTGCAAAAGCCGAATCCAGGATCCCTTTTAAATGATCTTTTTCCGAAATTCCTTTCGGAACATCTCCGTAGGAATATGCCACTGTAACCTTATCCCATTCTCCAATCCCCGTTGCGTAGGCCCTGCTAAAATCAATTTCACCATTTATAAGGCTAAAGGATGGATGCGGATAGTCCATAACACTGGCGCGGTCGTTTGTGCTTGCCGCAAAATTATGTGCAAAGCCTATGGTATGGCCTACCTCATGTGCCGATAATTGTCTAATACGAGCCAGGGCCATATCCAGCATGGGTTTTACATTATCGTCGCCCAGGGCAAAGGGTTTATTCATCAGGGCCTGTGCGATCATAAAATCCTGCCGTATCCTTAAACTTCCCAGGCTCACATGTCCTTTTATTATCTCCCCGGTGCGGGGGTCGCTAATGGTGGAGCCATAACTCCAGCCCCTGGTAGAGCGGTGTACCCATTGAATTACATTGTAACGCACGTCCATGGGATCTGCATCGGCAGGGAGCATTTTCACCTGGAAGGCGTCCTTGTATCCTATTGCCTCGAATGCCTCGTTCCACCAACTTGCACCTTCTAATAATGCGGAGCGCACCGGCTCCGGAGTTCCCGGATCCAGGTAATAAATAATGGGTTCTTTAGCTTCACTTACTGCAGCTGTTGGATCTTTCTTCTCCAATCTATGCCGCATGATAAATCGTTTTTTAATGGGTTCCCAGATAGGTGTGCTATAATCCAGATGTGTTGTAGGATACGACCCCGATCGAGGATCGAATTCCCTTGGCACATAACCTGGATCGGGTAAGGCTACAAAACTGTGATGCTGGATCACAGAAACCGACTCGGCATTAGGTACCACCGATCGTAATTTCCATCCTGTTGGAGTCCCGGTATAGGTGAGCATGGCCTCAAACTCCACATTCCTGGGAAAGGCCTTGCTGCGCTCCATCCATAGAGTAGAGCGTGAAGCATCCAGCTTATAGGTTCCTTCTTTCATGGATTTCAGCCGTTGGATCACCCCATGGGTATCCTGCATTAAAAATGGCGTAAGATCGATTATATAAGTTTCACCTTTTGTTTCTTTTATAGGGAAGCCAAAGATCACCGACCTCGCAAAGGCCTCCGTGATCGATCGGCGTTCCAAGTCGTTCTCCGAAGTAGCCCGATATTCAAGATTTGGCTGGACCAGTAATATCTTGTTCCCACTCTTAATAAACTTAACGACTTCTCCCCCACCCAACTGTCCGCGATCCAGGCCTATATCATTCGATCCCAGACCGGTTCGTAAAGAATGGACATAGAGGAATTCGTGATCTAGTTTATCTACTTCAAGGTAGATCTCCCCGCTTTCATCGGAGTAATGGAAATTGAAAAATCCTTCATAGGCAGTAAGATTCTTTTTTTCTGAAAGGAATTGGGCCGAAACAGTCATCACCCACAAGAAGGTGATTAGATTGAGTAGTAGTTTATTCATTGCTAACTGTTTAAATTGGGTAGTGCTCTAAACTACTAAAAATCCTTCAGAATTAATTTCCGCATGAAGACAATAATCCTATTTTTGTTGATAAATTCACAATTATGATAACATCCGATCAACTTACCGATCTTAGAAATCGCCTGGATGCGTTGAGGAGGTATCTTTGACGTTGCCGGCAAGCAAATAGAAATCACTAACGACGAGGAAAAAACCTTCGATCCAAACTTCTGGAACAACCCACGAGAAGCAGAAGCCTTCATGAAGCAGCTTCGAAATAAGAAGAAATGGGTGGAGGACTATGAGAAGGCCGTGTCTCTTACAGACGATGCCGAGATCATATTCGAATTCTTTAAGGAAGGTGAAGGCGAAGCGGCCAATGTTGAAAATCGGTACGAATTGGCACTCGACGCCATAGAAGCCCTGGAGTTTAAAAATATGCTAAGCTCCGAAGGTGACGATCTCTCGGCTGTCTTGCAGATCACGGCTGGCGCAGGAGGTACCGAAAGCTGCGATTGGGCACAAATGCTTATGCGCATGTATCTCATGTGGGCCGAAAAACACGGCTATAAGGTGAAAGAACTCAATTTTCAGGCAGGTGATGTTGCCGGAGTAAAAACGGTAAGTCTTGAGATCGATGGAGATTACGCCTTCGGATGGCTGAAAAGTGAGAATGGCGTACACCGTCTGGTGCGTATCTCTCCCTTCGACAGTAACGCAAAACGCCATACCAGCTTTGCCAGTGTGTATGTTTATCCCCTGGCCGACGACTCGATCGAGATCGATATCAACCCGGCAGATATTTCCTGGGACTTTGCCCGTAGTAGTGGCGCCGGAGGGCAAAATGTGAATAAGGTGGAGACAAAGGCCATTCTTACCCACCATCCCAGTGGGATAGTGATCCATAATTCGGAAACACGCTCTCAACTCGAGAATAGAGAAAAGGCAATGCAAATGCTGAAGTCTCAATTGTACGAGATCGAACTTCGAAAACAACAGGCACAGCGCGACGAGATTGAGGCAGGTAAAATGGCAATCGAGTGGGGTTCTCAAATAAGGAATTATGTGCTTCATCCATACAAACTGATAAAAGATGTTCGTACCCAGCATGAGACGGGAAATGTAGATGCTGTCTTGGACGGTGACCTGGATGCTTTTCTTAAAGCCTATCTCATGATGTCCGGACAGGGAGAGAAATCGGAGGAACTATAATTCGTTAAACCCTTCCTAATATTTTTTCAGAATAAAATCAACATCCTACATTTAAAGTCGTTAAAATCAACCTTATGAAAATAACCAGACTTCCCCTCTTTGTCGGCCTGGTGCTCACTACCATTAGTTACGCTCAGGATCTTACTTTCGAAGAGTACAACCCAACCTCTACCCTGGTCGTTCCCGGTGAACCGGTTCTAAAAGCCAAATTCCCTTTTATCGATGTACACGGCCATCAATACAGAATGCCCGAACAGGACCTTGCCCCGGTTGTGACTGCCATGGACACATTAAACATGGGGATCATGGTAAATTTAAGCGGACGCTCCGGGGAAGACCTGAAGAAATCTGTAAAAAATATTGCCGATAATTACCCTAATAGATTTGTGGTATTCGCGAACATAGATTTTGATGGGGTGGGTACACCCGGATGGACAGAGAATACAGTAGCACAATTGGAAGAGGACGTAAAGAACGGAGCACGCGGATTGAAGATCTATAAAAGTCTCGGACTTCGATACAAAGATAAGGACGGAAAACGTGTAGCGGTAGACGACCCCAGATTAGATCCTATCTGGGCCAAGTGTGGGGAGTTAGGTATCCCGGTACTAATTCACACGGCAGACCCCAAACCTTTTTGGGATGAATTTGATGGGGATAATGAGAGGTGGCTGGAACTAAAGTTACGTCCGCGTAGAAAACGCTCTGCCACAGATCCCGCTCCCTGGGAACAATTGATCGCCGAACAACATAATATGTTTAAAAAACATCCTAATACATCGTTTATCAACGCCCACATGGGCTGGTATGCCAATAACCTTGGGAAACTGGGTGAACTACTTGATGAAATGCCTAATATGTATGTAGGAATTGGAGCCATTATCGCTGAACTGGGCCGCCAACCCCGAACCGCCAGAGCATTTTTTATAAAATACCAGGACCGGATATTGTTTGGAAAAGACAGTTGGCAGCCTGATGAATTCCCTACTTATTTCAGGGTATTGGAAAGTGACGACGAATATTTCCCCTATCACAAGAAGTATCATGCTTTCTGGGCCATGTACGGCATGGACCTGCCGGATGAAGTCCTAAAAAAGGTGTATTATAAAAATGCGCTTCGTCTCGTTCCGGGACTGGATAAAACCTTGTTCCCGAACTAGAATAAACCTATGAATGAGATAACGGATATTATATCGAAACTCGACTTAAAACCTCATCCGGAAGGCGGTTATTACAGGGAAACCTATCGAAGTGAAGGCAGTATTCCAAAAGAGGCACTGGGCGAAAATTACAAGGGAGATAGAAATTATGCCACTGCAATTTACTATCTGATAACTTCCCAAAATTTCTCGGCCTTTCACAAGATCACCCAGGATGAGACCTGGCACTTTTACGATGGTGCGGCCATGCGGTTGCACATCATTTCACCACAAGGTGATTACACAGAACTACTTATTGGCAATAATTTAAACAGGGATGAGGTTCCTCAGTTTACGGTTCCGGGTGGATATTGGTTTGCTTCTGAAGTGTCTCTGCCCAATAGTTATTCGTTGATGGGATGTACTGTGGCTCCGGGTTTTAGTTTTGAAGATTTTATCATGCCGGAACGCAAAGAATTACTTACTTTATTCCCCCAACATAAACAACTCATTATACAATTAACGCATGGATAGAACCCCTACAGAATTTAACACGGTGATCTTCGATCTGGGCGGGGTCCTCATAGACTGGAATCCCGAATATGTATTTCTGAAGGAATTTCGGGGAAACCGGGAAAAAATGAACTGGTTTCTCAATGAGATCTGTGCCTGGGAATGGAATGCTAGACAAGATGCAGGGTATCCGCTGGCGAAAGCAACTGAAGAGCGAGTTGCTATGTTCCCCGAATATGAAGAGCTAATACGAATGTACTATGGCCGTTGGGAAGAAATGCTGGGGTTCACACATGACGACACACATCGAATTCTGGAAACCCTGGTGAATAACGACCACTATCGGGTCCTGGCGCTAACTAACTGGAGCGGAGAAACATTTCCGAAGGCATTAGAAAAATTCGAGTGGTTACAATGGTTTGAAGGAATTTTAGTGAGCGGGAATGAAGGTATGCGTAAACCACACCGCGAGATCTATGAGCTTATGCTTAACCGATACGGCATTGACCCCTCTAGGGCTATTTTTATCGATGATAGTATAAATAATGTAAAAGGATGTGAGGAAGTTGGTATTACGGGAGTTCATTTTACGAATGCCGAAAGACTAGAAGCATCATTAAAAGAGTTAGGGCTTAAATTTTAAGATTAATTAGTAACTTCAAACTATGAAAAAACGGAAAGTCGCGGTCCTTGGACCTATCCCCCGGGACTATATCATCACACATAATAACGAGGAGATTCAGAAATATGGATGCGTGACACATACTGCGATCGCTTTGTCCAATCTACTCGGGCCGGAAGACAGAGTATTTCCAGTTACTCATATTAGAAAAAGTGATGCTAAGGGAATTGAAGATCTATTCGGTAGTTATAAAAATATTGATACTTCCTTTATTTCTTCTGAAGCGGATATGGGGGATGTAATTCAGTTGAAATTTACCGATCAAAACAACAGGCTTGAAACGCAAACCGCATTTATGAAGCCTATAATGCCGGAGGACGTGAAGGATCTGCTGGACTGCGAAGTTTTTGTATGTGTCCCTGTAACCGATTTTGAAGTGCCTCTAGAAACGCTTCAGTATATTAAAGAAAACAGTAATGCCAGTATAGTGTTCGATGCTCACGGGCCTACTACAGCTCTTACTACCAAAGGAGTTAGGGTTACAAAATTCTGGGTGGACCGCGACCTTTGGCTTCCATACATCGATGTTTTAAAGATGAATCTCGAGGAGGCTAATTGCAGCTGGTTTCAGAATGAATATACCCTGGCCGAATTAAAGAATAATGACGAGATCGCCATGGATCAACTTCCGTTCTTCGCCGAACACTGCTTAAAACACGGACTTAAATCGCTGTTCGTTACCTTGGACTCCAGGGGAGTTATGGTATACACCCTTGAAAACGGCACTTTGAAACAACAACTGGTCCCATCGATACCCGTGAAACATGTGGTTGATACCACTGGCTGTGGCGATTCTTTTGCTGGAGGTATAGCGTTTAGTTTACTTCTTGCTCCCGACGATCCTATAAAGGCAGCGCAATTTGGCAATGCCATGGGAGCGCAACGTACGCAGGGAAAGACCTTCGATGTATTTAAATCGCTGGAAGAGACCCAGACCATCCTGAACAAACATTACTAAGGTCATGAAAGCAGCAACTGTCGCTCAAATTAGGAAAGAACTAAGATACCGTTCGAGTGACGAATTGGAAGAACTCTGTCTGCGCCTGGCACGTTTTAAAAAGGAAAATAAAGAATTACTCACCTATCTCCTTTTCGAAAAGGATGATGAGGCTGCCTTCCTGGAACATGTAAAGGAGTATATTTCCGAAATGTTCAATGATATCAATACATCGAGCTACTATTATATAAAGAAAAGTGTCCGGAAGATATTGAGGGAAACTAAAAAATTCATACGCTATTCTTCTGTTAAGGAATCGGAAGTCGAGCTACTACTCTTCTTTTGCACCCAACTACGAGAGATGCGACCCAAAATTGACAACAACAGGACTTTAATGAATATTTTCGACAGGCAGCTCCAGTTGGTGAAATCGAAGATCAAGGGACTTCATGAAGACCTGCAGTACGACTATTCCAGAGAATTGAATCATTTAAAGAGCTAATCATGAAATCATATAAGCATAAATCGCAATCCCGACATCTGGTTCTTCTGATAGTCATGTCGGTTACATTTTTGTCATTCATTGGCAACCCTGTGGAGACTAGGAAACTCACCGCCGAAACCAATCATTCTACCCTGCTATTCTCTGTTCCTATCTCAAATGGGATCACAAGGATCACAGGAAAATTCAATGAATACACTATCGATCTCGATTATGTAGATGGAGATTTTACTAAGTCTAAGCTATCGGCGACCATAAAAGTGGAAAGTATAGACACAGGAATAAGCGGTCGGGATGAGCATTTACGAAGTGCCGATTTTTTCAATACCGAAGTTTATCCGGAGATCAGTTTCGAAAGTAAACGTATAGAAAAGACCGAAGAGGGTTATGTAGCTATTGGAGCATTTAGCATGCACGGGGTTACTAGAGAACTGGAATTGCCCTTTGTGATCACGGGCGTTGATGGTGAGAATACCATTGGCATCTCCTCACGCCTGTCTATCGACAGAACCGATTATGGAGTGGGCAATGACTTTAAGCACAGCGCGATTGAGAATTTTATAGGCAACACGATCCATGTAGAGATCGATTTCTGGACCAAAAAAAGAAAAACACCTAAAAAATAATAATGACAAAGATCTATCACAATCCAAGATGCAGCAAATCGAGGCAAACAGTTCAATTGTTAGAACGTGAAGGGGAAGCATTTGAAACAGTTCTATACATGGATTCGCCGCCAACCGCTAAAGAGTTAACCGATATTTTAAAACTACTGGGATTAAAGCCTATAGAACTTGTGCGAAAGAACGAACAAATTTGGAAAGAAAACTATAGAGGCAAGGACCTTACAAACGCCCAGATCGTGGCGGCCATGGTAGCTCACCCCAGGTTGATAGAGCGCCCGATCGTTATTAAAAACGGCAAGGCAGCACTTGGAAGACCCCCTGAAAATATTTTAGGAATCTTGTAAAGTTTTTTAACATAAGATTGGCATTCCCCGTTTAAACATGAAGCTATTTTCGTAGTCTAATTCTTCAAAAAGACTACATGAGAATATCCTTCACTATTTGTCTGTTGCTTGCGTCCTTAATAAGCTACGCTCAACCATCAGACCGAGTAACCGAATTAGAAAGAGAATTTAAAGTTAGCGGGCAAGTACTCGAAAAAGGCTCCGATCTACCTCTCGAATATGCATCCGTTTCATTTCTCGATTCTGCCGGTAAAATTGTTACCGGTGGTATTACAGACGTGAACGGGGAATATGAGGTGAAAGTACCGGAGGGTACCTACACCATTCAATTCGATTTTATTTCGTTTAAAACCCGCAGATTAACGGGACAGGTAATCGATAATAATATAAAATTACCGGTTGTCTATTTGGAATTAGACTCGGAGAGCCTAGATGAAGTGGTGGTAAGAGCCGAAACCACCGAAGTACAGGTTCGTCTCGATAAGAAGATTTATAATATAGGTAAAGACCTTACCACTAGTGGAGCTACTGTGAGTGACGCCCTTAATAATGTACCTTCTGTCACCGTGGATGTTGAAGGGAATATAGCTTTAAGAGGTAATGAGAACGTACGGATACTTATTAATGGCAGGCCTTCGGCCATCGCGGGGTTTGGTTCTACCGATGCCCTTCGGCAGCTTCCCGCCGAAGCTATTGAGCGTGTGGAAGTGATCACTTCTCCGTCTGCACGATACGATGCAGAGGGAACAGCGGGGATACTGAATATCATTTTAAGGAAAGAAAAGACCCTGGGCCTCAATGGGTCGGTTATCACTAACCTGGGTTATCCACTAAGCTCCGGTATCAATGCGAATGTGAATCTGAGAACGGAGAAATTCAATATCTTCAATACTACAGGTTACCGGTATCGCGAGTCGCCGGGAAATGCCTTCTTCGAAAATAGATATTTCTCAACCAGCCGGGAATTTCCACTGGTGCAGGAAAGTAGGGACTACGACCGCCTGGGGAGGAACTTCAATTCAAATCTTGGTATGGAATACTTTATCAACGATCAATCTTCCATAACCGCATCCGGATTTATCCGTATTGGGAATGATGACGATCTCACTACCAATATCACCAACGAATTTGACGGTAATAATGTACTGGGTAGAACTACTATCAGGGAAGAACAGGAAACCGAAGATGATAAGAACTACCAACTCGCTTTAAACTATCGAAATAAATTTAACGATAACGGGCACGAACTAACAGCCGATTTCCAATACGAGATCAGCGACGAAACTCAGGATGCCGTAATTGGTGAATATATTAGTATGCCTACCTTTACCAATCTCCCAACGGAGATCGTAACAACAGTTGAAGATAAGACCGAATACCTGTTTCAGGTAGATTACGTTCTCCCCATAGGAGAGAATGCACAATTTGAAGCCGGATACCGCGGAAATTTTCAGGAAACGACAACAGATTTTACTGTAGAAGAAGAAGTTAATACTTCGGGCGTTTTTGTAAGAAATGACAGCTTGTCTAACATCTTTTCTTTCGAACAGAATGTAAATGCTTTATACACCCAATACGGAAATAAATTTGGGAATTTCTCATTCCTATTGGGGCTTAGATTAGAAAATACTGTATTAAAAGGAGATGTTACTGCCGAAGACATTAGCAGCAGTGGAAGTGAACTAGATTTAAATTTCGACAAGGATTATCTTGGGTTGTTCCCTACGGTGAACTTGATCTACGAATTAGGAGAACGTGAAAACATTACACTGGGTTACAACCGCCGTATCAACAGGCCGAGACACTGGTTTCTTAACCCATTTCCGTCTCGATCTAGTGAAGCTAATGTGTTTCAGGGAAATCCCAGCCTCGATCCCGCTTATGCTAGTGCCTTCGATCTTGGTTACCTGAGACGATGGGATAAGATCACACTAACCTCCTCTATCTACTACCAATACGAAACAGATTCTTTTGAGCGGATCCAGGAGGACACTGGTGAATTAACACCAAATGGCATTCCTATTATCCGTACAATTCCTATCAACCTTTCCACTAACGAACGAATAGGCTTTGAAGCCGGGATATTGTACAATCCTGCAAAATGGTTGCGGTTTAACGGAAGTTTTAACTTCTTCAGATTTTCTACTGAAGGGGAATTCAATGGAGTGGACTACGGAGCAGATAATACGAGCTGGTTTGCAAGGGGAAGTGCAAAAGTTAGCCTGCCCGCTAAGATCGATTGGCAGACCAATGCATTTTACAGGGGACCAACCAACAACGCACAGACTGAATCTGAAGGTATACTATCTATTAATCTGGCATTCAGTAAAGACCTGTTTAACGACAATGCAACTTTAGGGTTTAACGTTAGCGACCTGTTCAATTCGAGAAAACGACGTTCGTTCACCTCTACAGACAGCTTCACTTCAGAATCTGAGTTTCAGTGGAGAGAACGATCTTTTAATATGTCGTTTACCTATAGATTCAATCAAAAGAAAGAACGACAACGTAATGGTCGTGAAGGTGGAGACTTTGAGGATGAAGGATTTGAAGGGTAAATCTAATAACTTGACACAAAAAAAGGAAGCCAATTGGCTTCCTTTTTAATTTTAATGGAGAGTTTACAGGTCTTCTTCTTCTCGCCGTTTTGCTTCACGTTTTAATTTCCAGTTCTCATACAAGGCTCCACCTATCCAGTAAGGGATGAAGGAGATTAGAAATATCATTAACCAAAATCCGATGGTTAAGATGGTGAGAAATGCTAGAAATCCTAAATACTGATCAAAATCAAACATGATAGCTAATATTTTATATTGCAAAGATAAAATGATTTTTTCAGAATTTATAGCAATTTGCTTCAATTTATTCACACTAAATAAACATCCTTTCTCTTGAGGGAAAAAGGGCTATTTCGTACTTTTGTAATAGTTAAATCAGCAGCATGAAATACAGAATAGAAAAGGACACTATGGGTGAGGTACAAGTTCCTGCCCACAAGCTTTGGGGTGCTCAAACCGAACGCTCCCGCAATAACTTCAAAATAGGATCACCGGCCTCCATGCCTTTGGAGATCGTCTATGGTTTTGCCTACTTGAAGAAGGCCGCAGCTTATACAAATTGTGAACTGGGGGTACTTTCAGAAGAAAAAAGAGATTTGATCGCCCGGGTTTGTGATGAGATCCTGGATGGCAACCACGACGACCAATTTCCATTAGTGATATGGCAAACCGGTTCCGGAACCCAAAGCAATATGAATGTAAACGAGGTAATTGCTAACAGGGCACATCAATTAGCGGGAAAAACGATAGGTGAAGGTGAAAAGACGCTCGCTCCTAACGACGATGTTAATAAATCTCAATCGTCCAACGATACTTTTCCTACAGGAATGCATATTGCTGCTTATAAAAAGATCGTCGAGGTAACCATCCCCGGTGTGGAACAATTACAAAACACGCTTCAGCAAAAAGCCGAAGAATTTAAAAATATCGTTAAGATTGGCCGGACCCATTTAATGGATGCCACTCCCCTAACCCTCGGGCAGGAATTCAGTGGTTATGCCTCTCAGCTGGATCACGGACTAAAAGCAGTACGCAACACTCTGGACCACCTGGGTGAATTAGCCCTTGGAGGCACTGCTGTAGGAACAGGTATCAATACCCCGAAAGGATATGCCGAGAAAGTTGCTCAATACATAGCCCAATTTACGGGACTACCTTTTATTACGGCGAAGAATAAATTTGAAGCCCTGGCTGCTCACGATGCCATTGTCGAATCGCATGGTGCCCTGAAACAACTTGCAGTTTCTCTTAATAAGATCGCCAACGATATAAGGATGATGGCCAGCGGACCAAGAAGTGGTATAGGTGAAATTATCATTCCGGCAAACGAACCGGGTTCTTCCATTATGCCGGGGAAAGTGAATCCAACACAATGTGAAGCCCTTACCATGGTCTGTGCGCAGGTAATGGGTAACGATGTGGCAGTGAGTGTAGGTGGACTACAGGGACATTACGAACTCAATGTCTTTAAACCGGTCATGGCAGCAAACATTCTTCATTCGGCCCAATTATTAGGTGATGCCTGTGTTTCTTTCGACATACATTGTGCCCGGGGAATAGAACCTAATCATGAAACCATAAAGAAACTTCTCAATAATTCGTTGATGCTGGTAACCGCCCTAAATACGAAGATTGGATACTACAAAGCAGCTGAAATTGCGAATACAGCACACAGAAATGGTACAACCCTGAAAGAGGAGGCGATAAACCTTGGATATTTAACGGCTGAAGAATTTGATGCCTGGGTAAAACCTGAAGATATGGTAGGAGATTAGTGATTTTCAGGTCTTTAAACGTTAAAACCTTCCTAATGGGAGGTTTTTTTTATAAAAAATCATCGATAAAATGCAGATTTATTAGGTGAAATGTAATTTTTATGTATATTGGTATACCCAAATTATTAAAACCTACTTATTATGAGGCTACAATTATCGCCCCTTGCATTGTGTCTTTTAGTTGCTTTTCTGGTGCTTCCTTTGTTACAAACAAGCGCCATGAAAAATTCTACTAATTCTCCCGCAACCATTGCTATTACTGTATTTAAGACAAAAACAAAGAACAGCGAAAACAATAAAAAGTTATCGACTGTAGAGCTGATTTCAGCCACAAATAGCAAAGCCAAATCTACAACTTATAAAGATCTGGCTCTTGCGACCACAAAACCACCAAATGTGTTGAATAAAGAATTTTCCTACAAAAATATTGTAGACGTACGCAGTAATCCTTCAGAATATTCGAAAAATTCTGAAAAAAGTACGGCAAAGGAAGAATCTATCCAATATGCATCCTTCGGAGAAGGCATGTTCTATGGTTTTGCTTTAATGGTAATGCTGTTGAATCTGGTATGCTACTTTCTTTTCGATGAAAAACTCTTCCTGTTTTATGCATTGACCTTGTTTGCAGTGGGTAACCTGTTGTTCTTAAGTGATGGATTAATGCCTTTATTAGGATTTACTGAAATAACCAATGCCGCGGGTGTAGAAGCTTTAATGGTATTGGCGAGTTGTTTCTTCGGATGTTGGTTTGCTTCCAAATATCTGAATGTAGATGAGTTCGTACCGAAACTAAAATGGATAGCAATTGCCTTATTTGGTTCGGGTACAATTCTAACCATTATGAGTTTCCTTTCGGGTGCGGCATCTTTTGCAGCAGCTTCAAACCTGATCGCTTATGGAACCCTTTCTCTGTATTACTTGTGTGGGGTGTATATGTTTGGTAAAAAGAATTATCCTAAATTTTATGTCATTGCTCTAAGCATTCCTCTGTTATTTGCAATCGATTATTTTGTACTTCGGAATTTGGGCATCGATTTCCTAATGACACAGCCTTCTCATCTTAAAGCTGCTGTGATCGCCGAAATGCTTATGTTGACCTATGCAATTGTCTACAGAATGAAGGCCATAAAAGAAGAAAATGAATTAAGACAAACCGAATTGCGCATTTTCCTAAAACGACAGGAGGTCATGAACCGTAAAAATGCTATGCAATTGATGGAAGAAGTATACCTGGAGAATCTTATCATGCATTACGACCTGGACGGCTTCGAAATAAAGCTATTACAATATATTTCGGAAGGAAAGGACAATGCGAAGATCGCCAGGAAGCTTAAAACCACCGAGCACGAAATAGAAGCTTTAACCAAAGAGCTTTATCACAAACTGGAAATTAGTGAACACATCCAGGAAGATTACAGAATGGTAGACGCCCAGGCGGACTACATCTACAATTAATCTGAGTATCGGTGCAAGTAAGCGAGGCTTCGGCCAGAGACCTTATAACATCGACTCGCTAACTCAGCCTAATTCAATTAATAGTGAGGTAGGATAGGTCTTCGGGCCTATCCTTTATTTGTATAGAATTTCTTGTAACGGAAATAAGACGCGAAACTCAATAAGATCGCGAAGGCAACTATATACCAAACGAAGGTAGGTGTTACCGGCGCATCTCCACTTGCATACGAATGTAAACCAGTAAGATAGAAGTTCACCCCAAAATAGGTCATCATAATGGAGGCGTATGCAAACAATGCCATCACATTGAAAAACCAACGACCTCTAAGCCCTGGAACCAGTCTCATATGTATTACAAAGGCATATATCATTATACTAATCAATGCCCAGGTTTCTTTAGGATCCCAACCCCAATATCGTCCCCAACTTTCATTAGCCCATTGCCCTCCTAGGAAATTTCCAATGGTAAGCATCACCAATCCTACGGTTAAAGCCATTTCGGTAATAACGGTGATCTCCTTAAGGCTAAGATCCATTCTCACCTTGTTCTTCTTGGTTGTTAAGAGAATAAGCACCAGTGCTGTTACCGCCTGCATCATGCCCAGGGTAAAAGGCCCGTAACTTGCCACGATCACCGCAACATGTATCATAAGCCAGTAACTATCGAGTACGGGTTGCAAATTGGCAATGGATGGATCCAGCCAATTTTGGTTGGCCACCCAGAGAATGATCGCCGCGACAAAAGCGGTTGCCGCAAGCGTAAGATTGCTCTTCCGTCCTAAGGCAATTCCGAAGAAAACCGTAGCCCAAGCCACATAGATAATGGATTCGTATGCGTCACTCCAGGGCGCATGACCACTGATGTACCATCTAAGTGCGAGCCCAAAGATCATAAGCACAAAAAAGACCCAAATAATATATTTACAGATCCGGATAAGCAGGTCGTAGGTTTTGGAATTGCTGAATATTTTCAAGATCACAAAGAGATACATCACAAATCCAATAAGCAGGAAATAGGTATATAGCCTATTGAAAATATCAACTTTGTTATAAAGGAGCTCTGCATCGATCTTATTTTCTGAAGGCATTACCTCGCTCCCATATTTCATTTGAAATTTGGCAAGGCCATCCAGGATCTCTTCCGCCTGACCATAATCGCCGTCTTTTCTGGCCTGTGCTACCGATTGGAAATAGGCGGGTAAAATGGTTCGTGTGGCCACCGAGTCCATTCCCTTGAAATTAGCCTCGTTCAATTGAGGGTAGGCAACCCAAGTGTTATTCTCATCGTTGGGAATAGGGAATATTTTCAGCACACTACCGCTTAGTGTCTGGTTGAGCAAATACACGCTCTCGTAGGTTTTTATAAAATCCTTTTCAAACTGATTGGGGTTTGCTTTGCGGGTTGCTTCCTCCAGGTATGGTTCCAGTTTGTTGTTTCCCTGTGCATCGAAAAGATCGATCATGGCAATTCGGGACGCATCTTCAGGGACTCCCAGGACCTTTCGTAGGCTATCGTTACCTCGTTTTAAATAGATTAACGGAACCTCAAGCCATACACGAGGAAACTCGGTCATAGACATGAACACCTGGTTGGCATCCAATCCTTCGTAGGTATTACGCCTGCTTATTTTCCGAAGCAATTCACTGGCATAGGTATTTACAGGTTTCATCCTACCGTCATCTTGTATCACCAGTTTCGAAAACCGGGCGGCGTGCTCTTTGCTCACCACATTGGCTTTTATAATAGAATCCAGCTGCTGTTTATTGGTATTGGCATGCTGATGATCGTCCTGGGCCATGGCGCCTCCCACGGTAAATAGCCCCAACATGAGCGTAAGCGCAGCCTTCTTGGCTCCTATTTTTTCCAGCATCTGTTTCAAACTTCCAAATCGCGTATTCTTGTCGAACAATATCGCCATCAGTCCAAAATAAAGCAGGAAGTAACCAATATAAGTGATCCAGGTACCCCACCAGTCTTTGTTCACGGAAAGAACAGTCCCTTTCTCATCCGGGTCGAAACTGGCCTGAAAGAATCGATAGCCACCTTCATCCAGCACATGATTCATATAAATGTCGTAATCGTAGAACTCTTCCTTTGAACGATTCACGGTTACTTTACTTTTAAAAGCCGAATATCCCTTTTCAGTACCGGGATATTTATCGGCGATGAAATCGTTTAGCGTAATGCTAAACGGTAATTCATACTTCTTCGAGCCATAGGCCAGGAATACGTCCAATCCGCCCACCGTTACCTTTTTGGGGTTAGGATACGATCCTTTTCCTCCCAATAACTGTATGGTTTGGTGTTCCCCGTTGGAGCTAACCTCCAGAACCAGAGCATCGGTATTAGTCTTTTGCCCTTTGGGAGCCTTCACGATACCCATTTCTCCTTTGGTGATGGGTTCGGGGAATACAAAGGAAGTTCCGGCAAGCTGATATAGGGATCGCAGCTGTAAGGTTTGAAGGCTATCTGCCACCACAGTTCCCTGCTGCTGATCGGCCATACGCATATAGCTTCCCTCGAACGGACTTAAGATCTTGTAGGTACCTGTAGAATCTACCTCAATATTGATGGCCCCGTCTGTTGGGAAGTTAAGAGCGAACAGGATATTGTGGATATTAGCCACTTCCCCACTCTTTAGCCAGTGTTCATGCCGGCTTCCGTCGCCGGCTTCAACGATCTTAAGGTATTCGGCACCAGCCTCGGAAGGAATTAGTCCCTCTTCAGCATGACTAATAAAATCCTTATATACTATAGAAACTTCCTGATCGTAGTAATTGGTATGTAGTTCGAAATAATTATCCAGGCGTTCGGATAGCCTAAGTTTTTTGGGTTGGACATTACGTCGCATTTGTACGCCGTCCACTTCCCTATCTCCATCGATAAAGGTGGTTAAATAGGTTTCATCGGAAAGAAAGGTGTTTTCGGTAGCTCCTTCCCTAATGCTCATTCGGCCCTCATAGCCAATATATCGAGTAACAAATGCTCCAACTAAAATGAGTATGAATGCCAGGTGAAGTGTGAGGGTGGCCCATTTCTTTTTTCTGTATAGCCTGAACCTGAAGATATTTCCAATAAAATTGATTACAAATAGAACCATGATCAATTCGAACCACCAGGCGTTGTAAATAAGTTCACGCGTATAAGGCGTAGGAGAAGTTTCTGCCGAGGCGTCCAGGAAGGTTCCAACAGCCATAGCAGCAGCAAAAACAATAAATAATACAGCAGTTAAACGGGTTGAGAAGAGAAGAGAAGCCAGTTTTTTTTGCATCTGCAAATTTTTGTGCAAATTTAGTTATTTGCAACCATTCTAGCTACTAAATTTTGTTAACTCCACAATTTATTTCGCATTTCGCGATTGTCTTGCTTCGAATATCTTTAAATGGATGAAAGTACCCATGTTTCTTGCCCTGTTCTTAGCAATTTGTGCTACTTCTCCCTCAAATAAATCATCTACAGTCTTATACCAGAGATTGATCCAAACCCCGAAATGCATCTCGTTTATCGTACCGTTGTGATATGAATCCACATCGATGTGTTTCTGTAAGGGGTCACCATTGTAGGTCTTTCGAAAGAACAAATTACTTTCCCAAAAATTGGTGAGATGTTCAAAATGAGTTTCCCAATCCTTTATCATTGGTTCGAATATTGGACCTAACAACTCGTCTTTTCGCACCCGTTTATAAAAGGTTCGAACGAGTAATTCTATATCATCCCTGTTGCTTATGTCCTGCATTTCTCTTTTTCAGAAGTCTGTGTAAAGATAGTCTGAAACCATGGAAAATCATTGAAAAAAGTTATTACCTTCGCTATATGATTTCGATCGTTGTTATTGGCTTTGGGAACGTTGGTAAGCATTTAAGTGAGGCTTTTCACGAGGCGCCCGGACTGGTGTTGCGCCAAATTTATAACCGATCGAACATAACACTTCCCGACTCGCTTCAGCAAGTGGCGTTTACAAACAACTTGACTGCCATATTCGACGCCGATGTGTATGTGATCGCTCTTCCCGATGATCACATAGCACAAATTTCCTCGAAAATCGATAAAAAAGACAGTCTTGTGGTGCATACCTCGGGAGGAGTCGCTATGGACGAAATAGCCAGTAAAAATCGTCGGGGCGTGTTGTATCCGCTGCAAAGTTTTTCGAAACACAGAAGCGTGGATTTTAAATCCGTTCCTATATGTATTGAAGCCGAAACCAAGGAAGACCTGGAATTACTTCGGAAGTTAGGGAAACAGATCTCGGGCAAGGTAGCGGAAATTTCTTCGGAAGACAGGGCCAGCCTGCACCTTTCGGCCGTATTTGTAAATAATTTCGTGAATCATCTCTATCACATTTCGGAAGAATTACTTCAGCAAAAAAAACTCAATTTCGATTTACTGAAACCGCTTATTAAAGAGACTGCAAAAAAAATTGAAGAGTTATCCCCTTCCGAAGCACAAACGGGACCTGCCATCCGTAATGATGAAAAAACCCTGAGAAAGCATCTGCAGATTTTAAAAGATAGCCCTTACGAGACATTATACCGCGACCTTACGGCGTCCATTCAGAAAACCTATGGAAAAAAGTTATAAAGAATACCTACAGCATATCACCACCTTCGTCTTCGATATAGACGGGGTATTAACCGATGGAAATGTGATGATCACTACCTCTGGTGAGTTGTTCCGAAGTATGAATACCAAGGACGGTTTCGCATTGAAAACGGCTGTAGAAAAAGGCTATAACATTTGCATGATAAGTGGCGGCACCAATGAGGGAGTTCGTTCACGGCTCAATGGCCTTGGTATAACCGATGTCTTTTTAGGGGCCGAAAATAAGCTAGAGATCCTTAATGATTATCTCAATACACGGGCATTGAACCGGGAGAATGTCCTTTTTATGGGAGACGATATTCCGGATCTTGAAGTAATGCAGGAAGTAGGATTACCTTGTTGTCCGCAGGATGCCGTGCCGGAAATAAAATACATTTGTAAGTATATTTCACATAAAAAAGGCGGGAAGGGCTGTGTTCGAGATGTGATAGAACAGGTGTTGAAAGTGCAGGGCAAATGGCTGCCCGTTAAGAACACATCAGCCAAATATGATTAATGTTAGATGCTAAGAGCTCTATGGCCTATTTGAAAATTATTCGCCCTTTTAATCTGCTGCTCATTGGCCTGGTACAGATCTTAATAAAATTTGTGCTTTTCGATACCTTTGGGGTGGAAACGGCTATGAACACCTCTCAATTCCTGTGGTTATTGGTGGCGACTTTGGCCATAGCCGCGGCGGGTAATGTTGTGAATGATATTTACGATCTGGAGATCGATAAGATCAATAAACCGGACAAAGTTCTAATTGGTAAGAAAATTTCGGAAAAAAGAGCCTTTACTTATTTTATATTTCTGAATTCACTTGGAGTAATTTCGGGTTTTGTGCTGGCCAACCAGCTGGGGAAACCCGGGTTGGCCGCAATTTTTATTGTGATCTCCGCCTTACTGTATATTTATTCAACCCAACTAAAAGCTATGCTGATCACAGGGAATATCGTTATATCCCTGCTAGTGGCATTCAGCCTGATGATCGTGCTTATTTTCGATCTGTATCCCATAGCTACTAATGGCCTTTCGGAAGTACAACGCCGTGTATCGCGTATCGTACTTGACTATGCGATCTTCGCCTTCGTTATAAATTTTATGCGGGAAATCGTGAAAGATCTGGAAGATATTAACGGGGATAAGAACGGAGATATCCGAACCCTCGCAATCGCTATAGGCAGGCAACGAACTACTTCCTTGGTTTTTGTAATCGCATCGGTGTTTATAATGAGTCTCGTTTTATACGTGTACATCTTCCTGTACGATAAACAACTTATGGTACTTTACTTTTTATTTCTCGTTGTAGCACCCCTTATATATTTTTGCATCAGGGCCTGGGGAGCGACATCACAGAAGGAATACGCAGCCATGTCTGTTATACTGAAGGTTACCATGTTTACAGGTATGTGTTCTATGGTTTGTTATCCTTTTATTTAGGTATTTAATATGAATTTCGATCCCAGGAAAAATTACATTTTAGAGAACGATAGGGTCTTACTACGGCCGCTGGCTGCTTCAGATTTTACCGAATTACTGATCTTTTCGGAAGAAGAACCCGAGCTTTGGACCTATTCGCTTACTCCCGGCAGCGGAAAAGATAATTTAACCGCCTATATAGATCACGCCTTACAACAACGTGATGACGGAGTTGCATTTCCTTTTATTGTGTTCGACAAAAAAGTGAAGCGATATGCCGGAAGTACCCGTTTCTACGATATCCAGCAACATCACAATACCCTGCAACTGGGCTATACCTGGTATGGGAGAGAATTTCAGGGAAGCGGCCTCAATAAAAATTGTAAATATCTGTTACTTCAATTTGCTTTTGAAGAGCTGAAAGTAGATCGGGTCGAGTTCCGGGCCGATGCCAGAAATGCCCGAAGTATCGCAGCTATGAAAAGCATAGGCTGTACCGTGGAAGGAATATTGAGGTCTAACTATAGAAGTGTGGATGGAAGGCGCGATAGTATTGTATTGAGTATCTTGAAACGGGAGTGGATGGATAAAGTGAAACAGGAACTTAAGAACAAATTATAAAGCTATGCTGAAGGAAAAATTAAAGAATTATAATATCATTCTCGCTTCGGCATCTCCACGACGGCATCATTTCTTCAAAGAGTTAGACCTTGTATTTACCATCGATATCAGGGAGGTAGAAGAGGTATATCCACCAAATCTAAAAGGAAAAGAGATCACCAATTACCTGGCAGAATTAAAAGCTTCTGCCTTTACCGATCTTTCAGACGAGGACATTCTCATAACAAGCGACACCATAGTGTGGATGGACGATGAGGCTATCAACAAACCGGCAGATTACGAGGAGGCTTTTACCATGATCGAACGGCTTAGTGGCAGAATGCATGAGGTTATAACTTCGGTTTGTTTCACTAATAAATCTTTTCAGAAAACAATAAACGATACTACAAAAGTGTGGTTTCGTGAGATCGATGCTGAAGAGATCGAATATTATATAAAAACGTATAAACCTTTCGACAAGGCCGGTAGTTACGGTATCCAGGAGTGGATAGGTTATGTGGCAATCGATAAATTGGAGGGCTGTTATTTTAACGTGATGGGATTGCCCACACGACTTGTTTACAAAACGTTAATGGAGATTGCGCGCCAATAGTATTGTCGTAATTTTGCGCAAAATCTTGCCTATGTTTCGATCTACATTAGTTTTATTATTACCTATTTTCGCATTTCTTTTTCTATCGGGTTGTACCCAGCCGGAGAAGGTTTTTGGCGCTAAGGATTTAGCCATAGAATCTTCAGAAATAAAAATAGCAGGAAAACCACGGGTTCTTACCAACGAATTTAAAGCGTATTGGTTTGCAGGTACGGCAGAGATCACATCATACGAACTCATGCAGGAACGATATGGGGAACTGAGAAAAGGAACGGCAGTCACGGTATTCGTTTCAGAAGATTTCTTACCCGGAACCCAGGTAAAAGCCGAGCAGTCCCGGAAGGAAACTATCCCGGTACTTAAATTAAATAGTACCAAGAAATTCCTTACCGGTATCTATCCGTATTCGATCATGACCAGTGCCTTCAGCCCAATCACAAAAAAAGATCACGCCATCAAATTAAGTACTTCCGTACAGGAATGGTGTGGCCAGGTCTATATGCAGTTAAATAATCGCAGTAAGTTTGAATTTGTTGGCCACTCATATTTTGAGGGAGACGCAGACCAAAAAGCATCTTTGGATAAAACCTGGCTTGAGGATGAATTGTGGAATTTAATACGTATAAATCCGGAAGATTTGCCCACCGGGGATATCACAATTATTCCATCACTTGAATTTCACAGGATGCGCCACAAAAAATTTGCTGTTCAAAATGCGGTAGCGAGTTTAAAACAAGGCGACTCGATATCCACCTACCTATTAAAATATCCCGAGTTGGAGCGGGAACTAAAAATCTACTTTAACAGCAGCTTTCCATTCGAGATCGAGAAATGGGAAGAGACCAATTCGGCCTGGGGAAGTAACCAACGTCTCACAACTACCGCAACCAGAATGAAGCGCATCAAGAATGCATACTGGAGCAGGAACAGTAATGCAGACGTAGCCCTTCGAGATTCTTTAAGTCTAAATCCGTAGATTTGAGCATGGAAAAATTCTTGCCCGAAATATTACAATCGGCTATCATCATTACCATCAACCTTATCATAAGATGGATATTGGTGCGAATAGTAAAGCGATTTTCGAAGAAATCGGAAAGAGTTGAACATCGTACCGGATTAATTATAAAGTATATTGATTTTGCCATTATTTTCCTTAGTATTTTCGGATTAATCCTTATTTGGGGTGTCGAATTTACCGATGTAGGCTGGGTGATGTCCTCTGTATTTGCGGTGATTGGGATAGGCTTCTTTGCGCAATGGTCTATCCTGTCTAATATTACCAGCGGAATCATTATGTTTTTCACCTTCCCCTATAAGATTGGAGATTTTATTATCATTCACGACAAAGAGTACAATTTTGAAGGCACTATAGAAGATATCAGAGGATTTCACACCGTGATCAAAACAAACTCCGGTGAGATCATTACTTACCCTAATAGTTTAATGCTTCAAAAAGGAGTAACCGTGGTAAAGCCGGATGAATTGGATGAATTTTTACAGGAAGAAGATAAAAATGTTAAAGAACACCCAATAGATTAATTAAGCTTTTTCATTTTGGGTATATTTGATTTCTACTGAAAACTCCTTATCCAATGATGCGTAACTACGTTATTAAGTGCTTTCTTTTCAGCATAATTACCCTCACTACTTTTGCACAACAACCCAAAAAACCAACCGCTTCCGAAATTTATCACAACCTTGAAAGATTAAACTTTTTAGGTTCAGCATTATACATCGCGGCGCATCCCGACGATGAGAACACCCGCCTCATTTCATGGCTTGCCAACGATTTAAAAGCTCGTACAGCCTATCTGTCTGTTACCCGAGGCGACGGCGGACAAAATCTGGTTGGACCGGAGATCCGGGAACTGCTGGGAGTGATAAGAACTCAGGAATTACTGGCAGCCAGACGTACCGATGGCGGGGAACAGTTTTTTACCAGAGCAATCGATTTTGGTTATTCGAAACATTCGGATGAGACGCTGGAGATCTGGAATAAAAAAGAAGTATTGGGTGATGTGGTTCGCGCCATCCGAAAATTCCGGCCGGATGTAATCATCAACCGATTCGATCATCGAACCCCGGGAACCACTCACGGTCATCATACTTCCTCCGCTATGTTAAGTGTAGAAGCCTTCGATCTTGTAAATGACCCCACCCAATACCCCGATACAGCTAAAAAGTATGGAGTTTGGCAACCGAAAAGATTATTCTTCAATAATTATTGGTCTTTTTACAACGATCCGGACCGCTATGCAGAAGCCGATATGACCAATATCGTCCAACTTAACACAGGCACCTACTACCCTTCCCTCGGACTTTCAAATGGTGAAATTGCCTCCCTGAGCAGAAGCATGCACAAATCGCAAGGCTTTGGAAGTACCGGTAGAAGAGGCGATGAAAAGGAGTGGCTGGAATTTTTGAAGGGTGATTTTCAAAAGAACAAAACCGATCTCTTCGAGGGAATCGATACAAGTTGGAGTCGCGTACAAGGAGGCGAAGCTATTGGAGCCATTCTTGATCCCCTGGAGGATAACTTCAATTTCCAGGATCCCTCGGCCATGCTACCACAATTACTCAAGGCTTATTCTTTGGTTTCCTTGCTGAAAGATCCGTATTGGAAAGAGATCAAATTAAAACAACTTGAACAACTTATCCTCGACTGTGGTGGTGTTTACCTGGAAGCGGTGGCCAATACCAATGCCATCAACCCAAAAGGTACATACCAGCTTACCCTAGAAGCGATCAACCGATCAGACTATCCGGTATCTCTGCGTTCCATCAACACCCCGGACGGGAGGGAGATCATGAACGAGCTTAAAGATCTTAAGCCCAACGTTAATTTTACCACATCTGTCTCTATGATGTGCGAAAAACAGGGTGCCTCGGCACCTTACTGGCTGAACGAAAAAGGTAGTCTTGGGATGTACAAGGCACCTGAAGAACTTATTGGGCTGCCCGAAAAACCTGCACCCGAGCAAGTAATTTTTAATCTCAGCTTTGGAAGAACTCAGCTAGCCGTGGAAAGAGACGTGGTATATAAATACAACGACCCGGTAAAAGGGGAAGTCTACCAGCCTTTTGAGATCTTGCCGGAAGTGACCACGAGTATCCCGGAAAAGGTAATTATATTTCCAGGTGGTGAGAGCCGGGATGTCCCGGTAACAATAGTTGCAGGTAGAGATAGTATAAATGGAACGGTACACTTAAATCATCCCGAAGGCTGGCAGGTTAGCCCGGCCCAACAGCTGTTCGAAATCGATATAAAAGGTGCCTCTCAAACAGTGATCTTCAAGGTGACTCCGCCGGAGACCCAAAGTGAAGGATACCTAAAACCCCTTGTGTCCCTGGGAAGTAGATTTTATGATAAAGAGCTGGTTACCATAGACTATGAACATATTCCCTTTCAACGAGTTTTGATGCCTTCGGAGGCAAAAGTGGTTCGTATCGATATAGCGAAAAAAGGTGAACGTATTGGTTATATAAATGGTGCCGGTGATGCGGTCCCGGAGAGTCTAAGTTATATTGGTTATGAGATAACTTCCATCGATCCTGCAGACATTTCTTCAGAAAAAATAAAAGATTTTGATGCGATCGTTGTGGGCATTCGGGCCTACAATACAGTGCCCGAATTAGCGTTCAAACAGGATGTTCTCATGGATTATGTTAAAAATGGAGGAGTGATGCTGGTACAGTATAATACCAACCGGCGATTGGTCACAGATCAGCTTGCTCCTTATACATTGGAATTATCCCGTGACAGGGTTACGAACGAGAATTCAAAGGTCACCATCCTCGAACCGAATCACCCGGCTTTAACAAGTCCTAATAAGATCACCCAATCCGATTTCAACGGTTGGGTACAGGAAAGAGGGTTATATTTCCCTAATGAATGGGACGAACATTTTATCCCACTACTCGCCATGAACGACGCTTCCGATCCCGAATTGAAAGGTTCGCTTTTGGTAGCCGCCTATGGTGATGGCTATTATGTGTATACCGGATTGAGCTTTTTTAGAGAATTGCCGGCAGGTGTTAGTGGCGCATACCGATTGTTTGCTAACTTGTTATCTTTAGGGAAATAGCTATGGAAGAAAAAGTAAAATACAAATGGAAATGGAGTTATACCTTATTAATCCTGCTTAATGCCATTTATATCGTTCTCTTTTACTATTTAATGCAAAGTTATAACTGATGAGTTTCGATAACCTGGGGCAAATAGATTGGATCGTACTCATTAGTACCTTAGTTTTCATAGTGCTTTACGGCACTTATAAAGCCAGGGGAAGTAAGAATGTTGTCGATTACCTTAAGGGAGGCAATCAGGCCAAATGGTGGACCATTGGATTAAGTGTGATGGCTACCCAGGCCAGCGCGATTACCTTTCTATCTACTCCCGGCCAGGCCTTTCACGACGGGATGGGCTTTGTGCAATTCTATTTTGGACTTCCCCTTGCCATGGTGGTGATATGTCTGGTTTTTATTCCTCTATATCATAGATTAAAAGTCTTTACGGCTTATGAATATCTGGAAACTAGATTCGATCTTAAAACACGCACATTAACAGCCATACTGTTTTTAATTCAGCGCGGACTGGCGGCCGGGATCACCATCTTTGCGCCTGCCATTATTCTATCTGCTGTACTGGAATGGAACCTGTTTTATCTTAATATTATTATTGGTGTCCTTGTGATCATTTACACGGTAAGTGGGGGTACAAGAGCTGTAAGTGTTACCCAGAAACAGCAAATGGCTGTTATTATGGGTGGGATGCTCATTGCTTTTTTAATTATTCTGAATTATCTGCCGCTGGACATCTCCATGGATAAAGCGCTGGATATAGCCGGAGCCAATGGTAAAATGGAGATCCTGGATTTTTCTTTCGATTTTGAAAATCGTTATACATTCTGGAGCGGAATTATTGGCGGTAGTTTCCTAGCCCTCTCCTACTTTGGGACAGATCAGAGCCAGGTGCAACGATACCTGTCTGGCAGATCTGTAAGGCAGAGCCAGATGGGTATGATCATGAATGGTCTCCTTAAAGTGCCTTTGCAATTCTTCATCCTGCTCATTGGGGTGATGGTGTTTGTATTCTACCAGTTCAACGCGTCCCCGTTACATTTTAATCCTGCCGGTGTTAAAGATGTGATGAATTCGGAATACGCCACAGAATACCAGGCTCTCGAGGACCATAAGCGGCTTCTTGAAAACGACCTCAGAGTAAAGCAGATCGAATACGCAAAGGCAGATGATCCGTCTAAAGAACTCGATCTTAAGGCAGAGATCCTGCAATTGAACAAAGCAGAAGATTCGCTGCGTAACCAAAGTAAGGTGCTCATTAAAAAAGCTAACCCCAATGCCGAGACCAATGATAAGGATTATGTTTTTATTCATTTTATTCTGAATAATCTCCCCCGCGGACTCATAGGCCTGCTCCTGGCCGTTATCCTGAGTGCGGCCATGTCTTCCACTGCTTCCGAATTGAACGCGTTGGGATCCACTACGGCAATAGATCTTTACAGGCGAAATACGCCCGGACAAACCGAAAAACACTATATGATTGCCTCCAAATGGTTCACCTTTCTCTGGGGAGTGATCGCAATATGCGTTGCCAGTATCGCTAATTTGTTCGATAACCTCATCCAATTGGTGAATATTATAGGATCTATTTTCTACGGAAACGTCCTGGGGATCTTCCTCCTGGCGTTTTTTATAAAATTTGTAAAGAGCAGGGCCACCTTTATTGCCGCCCTTATAACACAAGTGATTGTAATTGTTGTGTGGTGGATCGATCTTATGCCCTATCTATGGCTCAACGTATTGGGATGTGTGCTCGTTATGGGAATAGCGGCATTACTGCAGCTTGTCTTGGGACGAAAAGATGAAAAATAAAAAAAGGAGCAGTTTACTGCTCCTTTATCAATTGAAAATTAACCGATCTAGTTTAGTCCGGTCTTTACCAAGTAGGAAGAACGCTCACCCTGATTTGTTACAAAGGTAAATTTGTAATCACCTTTGTGGGCCCATTCGAAATTGAATCGTTTCCCCAGACTGGTGTCGCTCCCTAAACTTTGTTTAAATACCAGTTCACCATTTGGATTGTAAATATATAGGGTGTAGGTATTATTTTGAGTGTTCAGGATCGAAATATCAACTGTTTCGTTCGAGTTCGTAATCGTTACATCGCTGTTGTTTCCTACGATTAACTTTTCGTTGTTTGCGGTTGCTGTTAGGGTTGCTATCAGCGTACCTGCCATTAGAATTCTTTTAATTGTTTTCATAACATAAAGATTTAAATTCAACAATACAAAGATGCGTCACTCCCCTACACCATCCATCCACTTAATAGGCCAATAAATATGTTTTTTTAACCTATACTATATGTTAATAAACTATTAAGGTTAAAATAGCATATATTTTGGTTAAATTTGTATAGTAGACCCAAAATGATTAGTCTTATTTTAACCCTATGAAAATGAGCAAGAACCCGGTTTTAGAATCTATATCGCCCAAATTCGGGAGTTCGTTGAAGGTGCTAAACTTTTTAGGAGCCACCAACGAACATGCGCCTACTTGGCATTTCCACCCGGAAATGGAGATCGCCTATATAAATGGGGGCAGCGGGAAAAGGCATATAGGGAATCATATTTCTTATTACAATGACGGAGACCTTATCTTTATTGGAGCCAATTTGCCTCATTTTGGTTTTACAGACAGCTTGACCGGAAATAAGAGTGAAGTGGTTATCCAGGTGAAAGAAGACTTTCTGGGTCCGGATTTTTTCAAGGCTCCCGAGATGCAGAAGATCAACCAACTGTTAACGCGGAGTAAGCAGGGAATCGTCTTTCACGAATCGGTCCGTGAGGTTGTAGGGCCACAGATCGAAGCCTTACTGGAACTTTCCAATTTCGAACAACTCCTTTCTTTTCTGAAGATCTTACAGCAGCTCTCCGAGACAGACGACTACACTCTCTTGAACGTTGAAAAGGTGGTACTCGAGTCTAAGCCTCAGGATGCTCAGCGTATGGATACCATTTTTTCCTTCGTAAGTAAAGAATTTACACGACCCATTTCTCTTGCAGAGATAGCCGATATGGTGAGTATGACAGAGCAGGCATTCAGCAGGTATTTCAGAAAGAAGAATGGGAAAACCTTTACTCAGTTTGTTAATGAATACCGTCTGGTACACGCTTCTAAGCTGCTTAGCGAGCAACACCTCAGTATAACTGATGTGTGCTATGCAAGTGGATTTAATAACTTCTCACATTTCAACAAGAGTTTTAAAGCTTTTACAGGAAAAAGTCCATCCAAATACCGCGATGCCTTTAAAAATGTGTTGGAAACCTGAATTCTCAACGATGTGCTCTAAATTCTAAAAGGAAGTACCCAAATACTAAGTAAATTAATTTAACTTGTTCTTTATCAATAGGTTTATGTAAACTAAAATCCATTGAATTATGAGAACAATTACTACAATTTGCGCCTTTGTGGCCCTATCGCTCACAATTTCGTTAAGCGCTCAGCAAACCAGAAGTATATCCCAATTGATGGATGTACTCAAACAGAACCACAAGGGAAGTATAACAGATGTTTTTAGCACGGCAGAGATTGCGCTACTTCGCGATCATCTCAATACGGCCAATTATACCGACGCCTCCAGGGTGATGGGAGACCTGGGGATCCATACCACCGAAAATACCCTTGCCAACTTCGCTAAGATCGATAAAATGGATCTTTCCACGATCACTATTATCGCACCTTCCCCACTCAACGAATTTGAAGGGGCTGGCGCTACAGTACCAATGACCAACGGTTCCACAGTGGTGGATAACGATAATAATTTCTACCATGTAAATGCAAACGGTACTTATACAGCTATTGGCCCGATCATGCCAGATGCCGGACAATCGTTTACGGGCCTGGAATATACTTCAGATGGAAATTTATACGGAATAGCCACAAATGGCTCAGGTAGCACTCGACTTTACCAGATAAATCTAACTAACCAGACTGCTACGCCGGTGGGTACCGACAACGGACTAGTTGTTGGTATCGCCCTGGGCCGCGACATGAATAATAATTTGTTTAGTTATGACATTGATACAAACCTTGTATACCGTATAGATCGGTTAACCGGTACGCCTACTCTGTTAGGTGATATAGGTTTCGACGCCAATTTTGGGCAGGGAATGGGATATCACCCGGGAGATGATAAATTGTACATTTCGGCTTTCAACAACACCAGTTTCAAGCCGGAGTTAAGAACGGTCGACACCAATACCGGGGCGTCAACCCTGGTAGGGACAATAGTTCCGGCGCAAACCTATCAGTTTGCCTGGATGAGTCTGTTCGATACGCTATTAGGTACAGATAACCCGGCCAATATTGAGTTTCAGATAAGTCCTAACCCGGTGAGAGATATACTCACGGTTTCTTCGGAAATGAATATCGAAACTGTGGCAATATATTCGGTACTGGGGCAATTAATTCAGCAAAGCCGAACAGATAGTTCGAGGGTGACGATCGACGTTTCAGCCCTGAACAGCGGAGTTTATATTATTACGCTGGTTAACGGTGAACGATCGACCACCAAAAAATTCATTAAGCTGTAAAAAAAAAGCCTTCAGAAAAAACTGAAGGCTTTTTAAATTATAATAGGCACTAATTACATAGCACCCCATTCTTTTAAACTTTTAGAATTTAGGGCGATATAATCATCGTTCCCAGCCTTTTGGGCTAATTCTAGAGATTTCTTGGCTGCTTTTATGGCTCCACCTTTGTCGCCAGACTTAGCGTAAATAAGCGATTGTTGTCTATGAAACCAGAAGGCAGGTTCTTCACGCATCTCGATGGCCTTATCTATCCATTTCTTAGCCTTAGAGATATCTTTCCCCGATTCGAGGTAATATACCGCAGCCGAGTAGTAGTCGTTGGCAGAAGGCCCCGACATAACCTCGTCTATGCTTGCTGAAACATGTTGATCTGTATAGAACTTTATTGGCACTGCCACATACAGTTTTTCCCAGATTATACCCAGGTTTGCAGAATTATTGGTAATGTCATCGAAGGTCATGGTAAATGTTTGTACTTCCATCGGCATAGGAAAGATCTGCGCCTTTAATTTCGCGGCCACCTTAGTATCATCCCACTTTTGAGGAGTTCCCCAGTTGTTTGCGTCCGAGTAGAAATAAACTTCCCAGCTTTGTGCACCAGGCTTGGTGTAAATTGCATAGGTTCCGGGCGCTAGCTTGGTCCCTCCTACTTCTACAGCATTACTAAAAGTAATTTTTGTGTTGGCATTGGCTCCGGTTCGCCATATCTTGTCATAAGGAACCAATCCTCCAAAGATGGTTCTGCCTTTCATGGACGGACGAGAATATTCCAGGGTCACGTCTGTAAGTCCTACTGTTTGTTCGATCTTCTGAAAAGGACTTGGTGCGGGTGTTTGTAGTTGTGAATATGCCGAAATACTTACGGAGATCGCACATACTAATAATAATAATTTTTTCATTTGTGGTGTGTGTTTTGGTTTCCTACGAAATTACGATTTGAATGGGTTGTAAACAGTTAATAAAAACTTAAAAGAAACAAACGAATTTGAAGCCGGAGATCTATAATTTCAGCATATACGGGAAATGTGTTAAACTTTTGTTTAACTGTTATTCTGTCTAAAGAAATGAGCTTAACTTTAGACAAAAAATAATATGAAACTAAGAAATTTACTACTCAGATTCTGGCGAGTCTTCGAGGTTACAGAACGAGATAAAGCCAGATATCGGTTACTACGAATGAACAAGAGATTTGTTTCATCGGGAGATAAATCTTAAACCCGGGGTTAATGAAGATCTATACCCTTAGGGCTAAACAGTCGCTACCCATTTCGAAACAGCAGGCATGGGATTTTTTATCCGAACCTCGTAACCTAAAAGTGATCACACCAGATTATATGGGTTTCAACATAGTGTCTGGTGCAGACCGGCCTATGTTCGCCGGGCAGATAATACAATACATGGTAACCCCTTTAATGGGAATAAAGACCACCTGGGTCACCGAAATCACACATGTAGATGAGGGTAGATATTTTGTAGACGAACAGCGCTTTGGTCCTTATGCGCTTTGGCATCACAAGCATTTCATCAGGGAAATAGAAGGTGGTGTGGAAATGGAGGACATCGTGGATTACAAACTTCCCTTCGGATTTATAGGAAGGTTAGCTCATCCATTTTTGGTAAAACCAAAACTGAAGGAAATATTCGAATATCGAAAAGCTAAACTCAAGGGGCTCTTTGGTGAAATTTAAAAAATATGAAAAAAAATATATTGCTCATTGGAGGGTCTTATGGTATCGGATTGGCCATAGCCAACACCCTAAAGAACGATTGCAATGTTTATATTGCTTCACGAACGCAGGATCTTGTGCCAGAAGGGGTACGATACCTGGAATTTGATGTGACTAAGGATGATGTTGAAAGCATGGATCTGCCAGATACGCTGGACGGGCTCGTATACTGCCCGGGAAGTATAAATCTACGGCCGTTTAAAATGCTGCGGCCGGAGAATTTTCAGGAAGATCTGGACATAAATTTCATGGGTCTGTTGCGTTGTGTGCACGGTTTATTGCCAAAGCTAACCAACGCACCCCAGGCCAGCCTGGTTTTCTTTAGTACGGTGGCAGTTAAAGTGGGCATGCCTTTTCATACATCTGTGGCAGCCGCAAAAGGTGCCGTTGAAGGATTTGCGAAAGCGCTGGCTGCAGAATACGCCCCGAAATTCAGAGTAAATGTGATCGCCCCTAGTCTTACAGATACGCCATTGGCGGAAAAATTATTGTCTTCGGAAGAGAAAAAAGAGAAAATGGGGCAACGTCATCCCCTAAACCGAGTGGGTACAACTACCGATATAGCAGTGATCGCTGCATTTTTACTGGACGAAAGATCTTCCTGGATGACTGGTCAGATTATAGGAGTAGATGGTGGGTTATCTACCCTGAATGTAAATTGAAATGAGTGAAAAATTAAATATTTTTTGGTTCCGAAGAGATCTTAGACTGGAAGACAACGTAGGATTTTGCAAGGCATTGCACGGAAAACACCGGGTCATGCCAATTTTTATTTTCGATAAGAAGATCCTGGATGAACTCCCCGAGGATGATGCACGGGTTAGCTTTATTTTTGAACATGTTCAAAAGATTCGTCAGCAGCTCCAGGAACATGACAGTAGTATCGCGGTTTATCACGGCGAGCCCCTGGAGATCTTCAAAAAGGTTTTGAAGGAACATGAAATAGAGAACGTGATCACAAATCATGACTACGAACCTTACGCCCGGGAAAGGGACAAGGAGATAGGAGAATTCCTTTCCAATAAGAATGTAGGTTTCCATACTTTTAAAGATCAGGTGATCTTCGAAAAGGATGAGATCGTAAAAGATGATGGTGATCCCTATGTGGTGTATACCCCATATATGAAAAAATGGAAGTCGAATTTCAACCCAGGTAAGCAGCTGAAATCCTTCGACCCTTCGATGGTAATGTCTAACCTAATAGAACACAGTCGTTTACCCAACTTATCCTTAAGTGATATGGGTTTTAGGAAATCTAGTATAAAAGTCCCCGATTATACAGTATCGTCCCAACTTATAGATAATTACAAGAAAACAAGGAACTTTCCGGCAAAGGACGGCACGTCGCACCTGGGCCCGCATCTTAGATTTGGAACGGTAAGTATAAGGCGTATGATGGCACGGGCCATAGAGAGCAAGAATGAGGTTTTTTGGCAGGAACTTATCTGGCGGGAATTCTTTATGCAGATCTTGTTTCATTATCCGGAGACGGTGCATAATGCTTTCAGAAAAAAATACGACAGAATTTCGTGGCGAAATAACGAAACAGAATTTGAGAAATGGAAAGAGGGAAAAACCGGTTATCCCCTGGTGGATGCAGGAATGAGACAATTAAACGCCACGGGTTATATGCACAACAGGGTGCGCATGCTGGTGTCGAGCTTTTTGTGTAAGCATCTGTTAATAGACTGGCGCTGGGGCGAGGCTTATTTCGCCGAAAAACTACTCGATTACGAACAGGCAAGTAATGTGGGTAACTGGCAATGGGCCAGTGGAAGTGGTGTGGATGCCGCCCCTTACTTTAGAATATTCAATCCAACAACACAGATAGAGAAATTCGACAAGGAAAAGAAATATATTAAAACATGGGTTGAAGAATATGGAACAAACAGCTATCCGAAGAAAATTGTTGACCATAAGGAAGCCCGCGAAAGAGCCTTAAGTACTTATAAAGAAGCAGTTAGCTAATAAAAATTTTTGTAAGTTTTTTCTTCAAAACGGTATTTAATCGATTTTTTTAATATATTTATCGATATAATTTTGCGTTTGCCCCCAAATTTAGCCCCTATGAAATTATACGACAACGAGTTCACCAACGGTGAAATTACAGTTAACTACGACCCCAACAAGTGTATTCACGCAGAGATTTGCGCCAAAGGTTTATCTGAAGTTTTCCGTACTACGGTAATCCCGTGGATACATATGGACGGAGCTGATAGTAAAACGATTATCGAACAGGTTAAAAAATGTCCTTCGGGAGCGCTAAGCTTCTGTTATAACAAAGAATTGGCTGCTGTTAAATAAATGGTAATTTGACCATTTTATTGGGCAATTCTTTACATTTTTTTTACTCTTGTAGTCTAATTCTACAAGCACAAACCTAACACTAACACTATGAAAAGGACATTTATTGGCCTTCTTGTATCCCTCTGCTGTTTGTCTACTCTTACAGCTCAAGAAACCGCCAACCAAAACAACCTGGAAGACCAGTTTACAGACGTAATCGATAAATCCAACAGCTATCAGGACTTTAAGGTAATTAAGAAATTCAAGATCAATCAGCTTAAGCAGAGCGTACTGGACAGCGTTGCTGCCCTGGAAGCAGAGATCGACACCCTGGCCGCAGAGATCGCTCAACAGAAGCAGGAGATCTCTTCCTTAAATGAGACGCTCAATGCTACAAAAGCAGATCTGGCGGCATCACGAGAAAAGGAAGACGGTATTCACCTATTTGGGATGTTACTAAGTAAAGCTACTTACAACACCATTTTATGGTCTGTAATAGGCATTTTGCTAGTATTACTGGGTATTTTCGTGATGAAGTTCAGAAATAGTAATACCATTACGCGCGATGCCAAAGTAAAACTAGCCGAAACCGAAGAAGAATTTGAATCCCACCGGCAAAGGAGCCTGGAACGGGAGCAACAGTTACGGAGAAAACTTCAGGACGAGTTGAACAAACAAAAGAAAGTATAAAAAAAGCCGCGCGATCCGCGGCTTTTTTTATGCGATACGTTCTATGCGAGCTCCTATAGCCCGTAGCCTTTCATCAATATTTTCGTACCCCCTGTCTATCTGCTCTATATTTTGAATGGTACTGGTACCCGTAGCAGAAAGTGCTGCGATAAGCAGGGAGATCCCTGCCCGGATATCGGGTGATACCATGGTGGTAGCCTTTAGATCCGACTCGAAGTTATGTCCTATCACCGTAGCGCGGTGTGGATCACAAAGTATGATTTTGGCGCCCATATCGATAAGTTTATCAACGAAAAAGAGCCTGCTTTCGAACATCTTTTGGTGAATAAGCACACTGCCTTTTGCCTGGGTACATACCACCAGTACTATACTAAGTAGGTCGGGAGTAAAACCCGGCCAGGGAGCATCTGAAACGGTTAAGATGGAGCCATCTATATAACTCTGAATCTCATAGCCATCTTGTTCCGGTATATGGATATCGTCTCCTACTCTATCCAACGTGATGCCTAATTTCCTGAAGGTTTCCGGGATGAGTCCCAGATTTTCCCAACTAACATTCTTAATGGTGATCTCACTTCGTGTCATGGCTGCCAGACCAATCCAGCTGCCTATCTCTATCATATCGGGTAGTACACGGTGCGTACAACCTCCCAGGCTTTCAACTCCTTCTATCACTAAAAGGTTAGAACCCACCCCTTCAATCTTCGCCCCCATGGAATTTAACATTCTGCACAATTGTTGCAAATAAGGCTCACAGGCGGCATTGTATATAGTGGTTTTGCCTTTAGCGAGAACAGCGGCCATTACAATATTGGCTGTCCCGGTAACCGAGGCCTGATCAAGGAGCATGTAGGTTCCTGTAAGTCCGTTAGGAGCGTCCACCCCATAAAAGTGTTCTTCTTTGTTATAGCGAAAATCGGCGCCTAGCTTTATAAATCCTTCGAAGTGAGTATCGAGTCGGCGTCTGCCTATCTTGTCACCTCCCGGCCGGGGAATATATCCTTTACCAAACCGCGCTAATAAGGGGCCCACGATCATGATAGAACCTCGCAAGGAACTACCTTCCTGTTTAAACAGATCAGACTCAAGGTATTTAAGATCCAGTTCGTTTGCGGTAAAAGCATAGCTGCCTTTCCCTAGTTTTTCAACTTTTACACCAAGATTTCCAAGGATTTGGATCAATTTATTCACATCCCTGATATCGGGTATATTGTCTATCTGTACTGTTTCGGGGGTAAGGAGAACGGCACAAAGTATTTGCAATGCTTCGTTCTTTGCTCCCTGCGGATGAATTTCACCTTTTAGTTTATGTCCACCTTCAATTTGAAATGTTGCCATGCTTAATGTAAGGCTATTTAGTAACGTTTACGACCTCCACCTCGGCCGCCTTTTTTACTTTTTTTACCGTTATTACTCGAAGAAAAACGTTTCTTGCTTTTAAGTAGATCTGAAGCATTGGTAAGATCTTCTTCGCTATTCTTCAGGTTTAATTTCCCGTTCGAAAGCTCGAATAAGTGTTGAAAAATCACGTCATCCTCTACTGTATCTTTGTTCCAATTCAGGAAACATTTTTTCATGTGATTGGCAATGGTGAGCACGAGTCCGTCCTTCATATCTCCATCTTCCCAGCTACATGCCACGTCTATCATTCGTTTTATGTTATTTCCATAAAAACGATATTTTGGATGGTTCTGGGGGTAATCCAGAGGTTGGGGGCGTTCACTAAGTTCTTCTTTCGATGGTACCGGATAAGGTGAATCCACATCCAGTTTGAAATCGGATATAATAAAGAGCTGATCCCATAATTTATGCTGAAAATCGGGTACATCTCTCAGGTGTGGGTTTAAGTTACCCATTACTGCTATAATACTTTTGGCAGTTTTGTTTCGTTCTTCCCTGTCTTCGAGGGAAACGGCATAATCGACCATTTTCTGAATATGACGACCATATTC
>CAJQNO010000008.1 GCA_905479745.1 uncultured Flavobacteriaceae bacterium
GGGAACGGTGCATGTAAGAGTAAAGAAAATGGAAGAAGCAGGCATTATCACCGGATCTTCCTTAACCCTGGATTACAAAAAACTAGGCTATTCGTTTATCGCTTATGTGGGCGTATTCCTGCACAAAACCTCCCAAACCCAGTTCGTACTGGAACGAATTAGCGAGATCCCTTATGTAACCGTAGCGCATGTAACTACAGGTAAGTTTAATATCTTCTGTAAGATACGCGCGAAAGATACCAGTCACGCCAAAGAGATCATTTATAAAATAGATGATATCGAGGGCGTTACGCGTACCGAAACCATGATCTCACTGGAGGAAAGTATTAACGATAAGAAACGGCTTATGCACTCTATCTTTTTGGAGATATAGTATGTGTTATAACTTTATAAACCCCTTGGTTCTTACTAAAGGGGTTTTGTTTTTTTTAGTAATTTTAAGACATGAAGGTTAAAGACATCCAGGCTACCGAATACGATCCTTTCTTCCAGGGTTATATCAACCGGGTAGGGGACCTGCCTTTAGTAGAGAATTTAAAGGAAGGGTTGAAAACTTCGGAAGTATTTTTAAAAGCGCTTCCCCGGGAAAAGCAGGAATTCAGCTATGCCGAGAATAAATGGACCCCTAAAGAAATTCTGCTGCATCTTATAGATTCGGAGCGGGTGTTCTGTTTCAGGGCGCTAAGCTTTGCGCGCAGTGAGAACGAAAGCCTATCCGGTTTCGATGAAAATATATTTGCCGAAAATTCACGCGCCAATGCCAGAAGCTGGGAAGATCTGCTGGAAGAGTACGTGGCAGTGCGACTTGCCACCATAAAGCTGTTCAATAGTTTTAGTGATGAGGTGCTGCTGCGAAAAGGCAAAGTAAATGATAGGTCCTTATCGGTACGGGCGATCGGATTCATAATTTGTGGTCATGAGGCCCATCACAAAAGGATCATTACAGAAAGATACCTGCAGTAGGCTATTCGTCTTCCGAAACGCCTTCTTCTTCCTCTGCTTCTTCCTCCTCCTCGAGGTTTTTCTTATCGGGTAGTTCGCTAATAGGTTCGCTGTAATCGGCCTCATCGTAATCATCTTCATCAAAATTGGCCATACTCGATACCAGCCTGGAGCTTACCTTCACCAAATAAATACAGTCATCGGTGCGCACTTCCACCGCTTCAACGGTTTCGTTCCTGGCATTCTTAAAAACGATCACATGATCATCGTCATACCCATCGGGATATTTTTCTACCAGTAGGGAGAGTATTTCGGGAGTGAGTTTCTTATAGTCGACAATAATTCGTTTCATCGCTTGGGGACTTGATGGTTATCAGGTTAAATCTACTAAAAAAATAATTTATCCAATATGTTGTTCCTTTAAATTTTTCAGGAGGGAGATTCGTAATAAGAAAAGGCCTCCAGGACAAGTGTATCCCGTACTTCGCAGTTGATCTTATACTTGCCAAAATCTTCCAGTAGCACAAAATATACTTTTCCGTTGCTGTTCTTTTTGTCGTAAATAAGCAGTTCTGAAATAGCCTCTATATCGGCCTTACTAAACGATCTCTTTTCAAATATAGACAGGATTGCGCGGCATATCTTATCTCTGGATGGCTTCGGAAAACCAAGCATTTCGCCAGAAATATAAGTAGCCAGTATCATTCCGATGGCAATGGCATCGCCGTGCAGCAATGCGGTCTTCGCATCCTTCCGAAGGAAATAAGACTCGATCGCATGCCCCAGCGTATGACCGTAATTAAGAAGTTTACGCAAACCTTTTTCGGTGGGGTCTTCGCGTACTATCTTCTCCTTTATAAGCACCGATTCCCAGATAAGCGTTTCGCAATCTTCCGAATCAAGCTGCATGGGCACCACCCTGTCGAAATAGGCTTCGGAAGCAATAACCCCGTGTTTTAGCATTTCGGCCTTGCCCGACCTGAAATGAGCCTGCGGCAGGCTTTGCAGGAATTGAGTATGTAGCAGCACCAGTTCCGGCTGCCTTATCACCCCAACCTGGTTCTTCAGGCTTCCCAGGTCTACGCCTGTCTTGCCACCCACCGATGCGTCTACCATGGCGAGTAGGGAAGTGGGGATGTTGATAAACGGGATCCCTCTCTTAAAGGTGGAGGCCACAAATCCGCCCAGGTCTGTCACCACACCACCTCCCAGGTTAATGAGCAGGCTGTGCCTGTCTGCCTGTAAGGAGGAAAGCTGGTTCCAAAGCTCCAGGCAGCTATGGATGTTCTTGTGTTCTTCCCCTGCCGGGATCTGCAAGACCGTGGGTTGGGTGTTGGTGCTTATCGTGTCGCGCAGCGTTTGAAGGCAATATTGGTGGGTATTGGTATCGGTGAGAACAAAGATCTTCGAATAGTTTTCCCGGGTGAGATGCGTATTAAGGACCTCCCAGATGCCCGTCCCGCAATACACATTCCCCATGTTCTTTAATTGTGCCATCAAACAGATTTAGTTGTTTAGTGTGACCTCAAATCTAACTATATTTGTTTAGAATATTGAATAAACATGGTTTCAAAAAACTGCTTCGAAGATACCGAGACCGCCTTTAAGCTAAAGAGCGATTCTGAGTTGGAACGGGCCTATTTCCTGTTTAAAATGATAGCAAACGAACCGCTGGTAAAGATAGGGACAGCGGCCACCCGCTTTGCCCTAAACCTGCACCTGCCGGTGGAAGGATTGATACGCTCTACGGTCTTCGATCATTTTTGCGGCGGGGTGAACGAAAGCGATTGTTTGCCCACCGTTGATAATCTGTACGCCGCCGGTGTGCACTCTGTGCTCGATTATTCGGTGGAGGGGAAGGAGGCAGATACGCAGTTCGATAAGACGAAGGAAAAGGTGATCGAGCTTACCTATTTTGCCCGCGACAAGGAGGCTATGCCGTTCTCTGTGTTCAAGCCTACCGGCCTGGGACGCTTTAAGATATGGCAGAAGGTTACAGCCGGAGAGGCCCTTAATGAGGCCGAGCAGGCCGAGTGGGAGCGGATCGAAGGGCGCTACGACGCTATTTGTGAGGTGGCATTTAACTGCAACGTGGTTTTACTTATCGACGCCGAAGAGAGTTGGATGCAGGATGCTGCCGATGCCCTGGCCGAGCAGATGATGGAAACCTACAACCGGGAGAAGCCCATTGTTTACGACACCCTGCAGTGCTACCGTCACGACCGGCTGGAATATTTAAAAGCACGGCATAAGCGCGCGAAAGAGAAAGGTTATAAATTGGGCTTTAAGATCGTGCGTGGTGCGTATATGGAAAAGGAGAACGAAAGGGCGGAAGAGAAGGGCTATCCTTCCCCTATATGTAGCAGTAAGCAGGCAACCGACGAAAACTTTAATGCCGTAGTACGGTATATAATGGACCACCTGGAGGATATCCATCTGTTTATGGGTAGTCACAATGAGCAAAGCAGTTACCTGGCCATGGAGATCATGGAGCAGAAAGGGCTGGCAAAGAACGACCCCAGGGTGTGGTTTGGGCAGCTTTACGGTATGAGCGACCATATTACCTACAACATGGCCGCCGAAGGTTATAATGTAGCCAAGTACATCCCTTTTGGGCCGGTAAAAGACGTGATGCCCTATTTAATACGTAGGGCCGAAGAGAACACCTCGGTTGCCGGGCAGACCAGCCGGGAACTAACCCTGCTTAAAAAGGAAAAGGCCAGAAGGGGCATCTAGGGGAAATGTCAAATCGCAATAGACAAATAACAAAAAATCTCAAATTTTAATTTTCAATATCAAATTGTGATTTGAGTATTGGAGCTTGATCATTATTTGAGTTTTGGAGATTGGCGCTTGTAATTTATTTGAGTTTTGGGAATTGGAGCTTGTAATTTAATTGTGATTTGGGTATTGGAGCTTGTAATTTCCAATATGAAGCTCAATATTCCCCCACACCGTAGAGTAGTTGTTTCATTTTGCTGCCTGTGATCTCAACGGGCCTGTAGGTATGGTCGAATTTCTCTATGGTAAGATTAATGCTTTTTTTCAGAGTTTTAAATTCTTGTGGAATTTTCTCGTTACATAGATCCTCGTTGTCATAGCTATCCAACATAATTGCAAATTTTTCGTAAAATTTACGACTCTCATTTATAAAAGAATTATAGGTACCAATGAAGTGAAGAAGCCGGTCAATCGAAAAGTCCAAATCGATTTGCATGTTGGTGACTTCTGTTTGTGAGAGCTCAGATGAACGGAGAAATTTTAACCGATTGATAAAGTGGTCCAGATGCATGTTTATTGTAAGCCAGTCATCCGAATCACGGCATTTTCTTAATGAAATACCATATTTAATGGGTTGAGTGTAATCTATAAATAGTTGTTCGAGCTCAATAATAAGTTCTCTGTTACCTTTTTTTAGGTAAACAGACTCAAAATAAACTGTATTGAGGTCATTGTACATTTGTAAAGTGAAATCCATAATACATTCAATCTCTTGCAGCATTTTGGTTTTATCCGATTTGCGGATATTGTCATTGCTAAACAACGAAATCATCGAATGAATAATAGAAGCATACATATTTTCACCTAGTATACTTCCTAGATTAAATCCTTGTCTTTTATTTGAATTAAACTCGAATTGTTGTCTTGCGACAGCAAATTCCTTGAAATTATTAGGATTCGATATTTTGTGCATATCGTTCAGGGTGTTCACTGTAGTGAAATGATGATCTAAGGCTAAAGATTTTTCGTATAATATTTTGATAATTTCGATTCCCTTGGAGTACCTTACTTTGTCGATGTCGGCCGCTCGTAATAATTTCAATAAGTGTATTGAATCCATGATTATAATACGGCTTTTAATGACTTGAACATTAAAATTATCGCTGTTATCTTTTTTCAAAGAGGAGTTGAGTAACTCTAATTCTTCTCTTAGTATATGCAATTTATTCGCGTAACTATAATTTATCTTTTGAATTTCAAAATTGAGGTCGGTCAAACAGTCTTCTATCTCATTTCCACTCTTAAATTTGGCAAACCCATTTTGACTTGTTGAAAATATACATAAGAGTATCAGTAGAAAATATCGTGACATGAAATAAGTGTAGAGGTGGTGTTTATAAAAGCAACCTGAAGACCTGCAGTTCTAACTCCCCAGTTAATAATAACAAAATCATTCAGGTTGCGAATCGGATTTAAAACAGTTCAAATTTTAGAAGAATTATTCATAGAAACAACCGATAGCACTGTGCTTTCATGAATTAAAACCATTATTTCACGAAATCCGACTTGCTCCATTTATAGCAAAAGATCAAAACATAGAGAACTAAGCATGATAACCTTTGTATAGTAAAATAGCAGATAAAAAAACGAAATATTGCTATAATTTTAGGTTAACCCCAAAGCAAATCTACTATGAGAGATTCACTACTTAAATGCCTACTTATTTTTTACGTGCTATCCAACGCTTTAGTTGAAATTAATTCACAAAATCTAAATCCGGAAATTTTGATGACTCTGGAATATGAAGATTTATTAAGCTTGTTTAATGAATATAATGGAGACTCCATCAACCAAGAGCAAATAGCTAGAACATACATTAGTAAAGCCAGTACGGAAGATGATACTATAAAGATAGCACGAGGATATGATCGACTTGCTAGGATTTTTCACTTTGAAAAGAACATGATGTTCGCGGATAGCGTTATACTATTGACCAAAGATTTACACCATAGAACATATCCAGCACTTGGTTATATCCTCAAAGGTTATTTATACGATCAAAACATGGATTTCATTAATTCAAATATAAATTATGTAAAAGCGTATGCGATAGCCAAACGTCAAAAGAATTTACAACAAGAGGTTCATGTTATGCAACATTTGATCGCTAGTAAAATTATCTGGGGAGATAAGCATGATGCTTTAAAACTACAACAAACTCGGGAAAAAATAATACGTAGTCCAGATTATATAAATAATTTAAAAAAACTTACCAGATCGAACGCGCAATTAGATATCAATCAACTATATATAAACGAGTTGTTGAGTTCGAATACTAATTATGTCTACTGTCACTTAAATCTAAAAAATTATGATTCGACTCGATTTTATTTAAAGGAGGGTAAAAGATTATTAAATAAATATAATTGGCTGGATAAGCAAGGGATGATTAATTGGTATATGGAAGTTGAGATGGAACTATCTTATTATGAAAATAAATATGAAAGAGTTATAGAAAAAGCAAGAACTTTATTAAAGAATCAAGAACAGATTGAACCATATTCAAAGATGAATGTTAATTATTATTTGGGTTTAGCTTTAACCAAATTACACAAAGATTATGAAGGGATAAGGTACTTGATCAAGGCAGATTCATTAGTTGATACTTATAAATTAAATCTATTACCTAAAGATAGAAATCTTTTTGTATCCCTTAATAAATACTACAAATCCGTTGGGGATGTAAATAACCGAATTAAATATTTAAGAAAGCTTATCAAGGCTGATAGTGTAGTAAAAATAAATCTGAAACATTTCGAACCCAATATGATAAGAAATATAGAAACCCCACAACTGATACATGAAAAAGAACAGTTAATTTCAGATTTAGAGGAAAGGAATAGGGATTCTTTAATTATAAATTTAGGAATAGCTTGTTTGTTAATTCTAAGTTTGTCATCTATGATATATTTCGTTCTTCGACGGAGAAAAGATAAAGAGGTATTTGATAATTTGATAACAAAAAATTCAAGAAGTAACGGATTTGAGAAAAATCAATATTCTTACGATATCTCATCAGATGTTATAAATTCAATATTGAAAAAATTGGAGAAGTTTGAGAGGGAACAGGAATATTTATCAACAGACATTTCGTTACAGCGATTAGCTAAATTGTTTGATAGTAATGCTAATTATCTATCTCGTGTTATTAATTTAAAAATTGGCAAGAATTTCTCGCAATATATAAACGACCTACGGATAGATTACGCTGTGGGAAAAATTTCAAACGATAAAAAATTTAGAAAATATACTATAAAGGCAATTGGCGAAGAATGTGGATATCGTAATGCCGAGTCTTTCTCGAAAGCCTTTTACCGAAAAAATAAGATATACCCTTCCAATTACATAAATAAACTAAATAAAACTACTGAACCTAAGCAGTGATCTTAGTTCGTATCGATTTTAAGTGAACTAATTTTAGCCCTCTTCTCACAATTCTCCACAGAGAACTTGATAGGCTGGTCATTCACTTCCCCTCGTATCACATACACCTTACACGTATCTAAAGAGGTGTCACTTTCGCCAAAGAGTACATCCCCATGTTGCAAGACGCTTTGTATGGCGGTACTATCCAGGCTATGCTGGGTGAGCAGCTGTTGGGCTTCGGGGGAGATGGTTAATTTCTTGGACCGGATATTCTTCAAGGTGCGGGCATTGGGCCCGTAATCGCAGGAGGTCTTCTTGCCGCCTAAAAAGAACAGAAGGATGATGATCCCAATTACAAATCCTCCGGAGTACCAGGCAACACGCTTTATAAGTTTCATTAAAATATAAGAAGGTTAATGTCGCTATAACCCATATCGAACCAGTCTGCTATAGCTTTATTCGTTAAAATACCGCGGTAAAAATACAAACCGTTCTTCAAACCCTGGTCATAACGGATGGCATTTTCCAGTCCGCCGGACTCAGCGATCTCCAGCAGGTAGGGGGTGAAGATATTGCTAATAGAGATGGATGCTGTTTTAGGGTATCGAGCCGGGATATTGGGTACGCCGTAATGGATCACGTCGTATTTAATATGGGTGGGCTTGTCGTGAGTGGTCATTTCGGTGGTTTCGAAACAGCCTCCCATATCCACACTCACGTCGATGATCACCGCACCGCGTTTCATATTCTCCACCATGGTTTTGGTCACGATAATAGGGGAGCGGTTCTGGCCGCGTACGGCACCTATGGCCACATCGCAGCGCCTCAAGGCTTTCAGGAGGTTCTTAGGTTGTATGGTCGAGGTATACAGGGTGCGCCCCACATGGGTCTGCAACTTCCGAAGCTTGGTAATGGAGCTGTCGAACACCTTTACATTGGCCCCAAGTCCCAGGGCAGACCGCACGGCAAACTGTCCCACAGTCCCGGCGCCTATCACCACTACCTCTACGGGAGGGACCCCGCTAATATTACCAAACAGCAGGCCATTGCCTTTTTTGGCATTCACCATGAGTTCGGAAGCGATAAGGATGGCGGCCGTTCCCGCGATCTCACTAAGTGCCTTTACGGCGGGATAGCTGTGATCTTCGTCTTTTATGAATTCGAAGGCCAGGGCCGTGATCTTTTTCTTGGAAAGGGTATCGAAATAAGATTGCTGCCGGGTCTTTAACTGTAAGGCAGAAATGAGTACGGTCTTGGGTTTAATGAGTTCCAGCTCTTCCAGGGTAGGTGGTTCTACCTTCAGGATCATAGGGCAGCCAAATACTTTCTTGGTATCGTTGGTTAAGATGGCGCCGGCATCGTTGTATTCCTGGTCTGAGAATCCGGCCTCTTCGCCGGCTCCGTTCTCAATTAATACCTTGTGGCCGTTGGCAGTGATAGCTGTTACGGCATCGGGGGTAAGGCAGATGCGTTTCTCCTGAAAATACGTTTCTTTGGGAATCCCGATGAACAGTTCACCTTTTTGTCGGGCAATTTCCAGTTTTTCTTCCTGGGGAAGGAGTTGAGCCTTGGTGAAGGGTGACTTAGGTTTGGCCATGAGCAATCATTGGTTGATAGTCCTAAGTTACATAAATAAACTCGAATCTGAAATCTTGAAATTATTTAAAGAGGTCCTTTATTTGATCCCAGGTAGATTTTTTCTCCATGAGCTCGGCTTCGAAGGATTTGAGATCCTTTCCTCTTATTTTATTAAATAATTTTGCCCGGATAAGGTATACTGCGGGTACAACAACGAGCATTAAAGGAATAATGTAGTATATTTCCAGTTCATCGAGGCTATTACTTTCGTTGATCACTCCCCATAATTGAAAGGCATACATGGCAATAGGAACCAGAATGATCCAGTGCCACCAGTGTTTACAGGTGAAGAACCAAAGTAATAAAAGATAGAGTGGAATTGCCTTACTTGTAAAATACCAGGCAAAAGAATACCAGTTCGGAAAACTGGTTTCTAAACGAAATAGGGAAGTTTCCCAGATTTGTGTTTCTGGGAAACTTTCATATGCATATAAAAGGAATGGAGTTATAGCAATCAATAAGACTACTATACCGCCAACAAATAGTCCTCTATTATCCGTTTTGGAGTGGAGGTAATTTTTTCGGGTTGATTTGCTGTTCGGTTTGTCCATCTTCGATGCTTTCCGGCGTACAAGAAACGAATAATCCGGCTCCAAAGAGTGCAACGATCAAAAGGTACTTTGTTAATTTCATAATACTAGTTTTTGTGAGGTTTATACTACAAACCTATCACGAAATAAAACAAGTATTTAAATTAAGTTCTCCGTATCTTTATTAGTTATGCTTTGGGCAAAAAAATGCACCTTAAAAATATTGCGATTTGGGGCAAACATTTAAAAGTACGGATACCTTGGATGTGTCGTCACTACTCTATTTCACTGGCTTTATGCTTAATGTTCGACTTCCGTTTTCGTTTTTGATTAGTTCAATTTTTGTGCTCTCTCCCGGAAGCAAATCTTCTACTTTTTCCGGCCATTCTACAAAATTCCAATGTCCGGAATATAAATAATCTTCTATACCAATATCGAGTGCTTCATCCAGACTTTCCAGCCTGTAAAAATCGTAATGATATAGTTTTTCGTTGTCTAAAAGGTGTTCGTTTACAATTGAGAAGGTTGGACTGCTAACTGAATCCACAACACCGAGATTTTTTGCGATCTGCTTAATAAGTGTCGTCTTCCCGGTTCCCATTTCCCCATAGAACAAGAGGGTTTTACTGGATGATCCAGTTAAAACCTTCTCTGCCACTTCGGGCAGTTCTTGCAATGTATAGGTTAATTCCATATAAGCGGGTTGGCACAAATATAAAATAAAAACTCGATTATTTGCTAAAAAACTCGATAATCTGTAAAAATGAAGAAAACTCCTACGTTATTTGGGATCCAGTACAGCGAAAGGAATAACCATTTCCTCCAGCGAGACACCTCCATGCTGGTAGGTGTTTCGATAGTAACTTACATAGTGATTGTAATTGTTGGGGTAGGCAAAGAACAGATCTCCCTTGGCAAATATAAACGAGCTGCTCATGTGGATTGAGGGTAGCTTGATCCTCCCCGGATCCACAGCTGCCAGTACGTCTTTTTCTTCGTAGGTAAGGCTCTTACCGGTCTTGTACCGCAAATTTAAACTGGTGTTCTTGTCGCCTATCACCTTAGAGGGGTTCTTCACGTTGATGGTCCCATGGTCTGTGGTGATGATAAGTTTGAAGCCCAGCTGCGCAGCTTGCTGTATGATATTCATCAAGGGTGAATTTTTAAACCAGCTTTGTGTTAACGATCTGTACGACTTATCGTTAGACGCCAGTTCCTTGATCACTTCCATTTCGGTTTTCGAATGCGACAGCATATCCACGAAGTTATAGACGATCACGGTGAGGTCTTCATCCTTATGACTCTTGAAATTCTCCTCCAGGCGTTTTCCTTGTTTTAAGGAAGATATCTTGTGGTAGCTCCAGTTAAGGTCTAAACCAAGCCTCCTTAACTGCGCTTCCAGAAATTCCTTTTCGTACATGTTCTTACCTCCTTCGTCTGTATCGTTAAGCCAGTACTTGGGGAATTGCTTCTCCATGTCACTTGGCATAAGGCCCGAAAAGATGGCATTACGCGCATATTGAGTGGCGGTGGGTAGTATGCTGTAAAATAGTTCTTCCTGTTCTTTTTTATACACATTGGTTAAAAACGGCTCGAAGGCCTTCCATTGATCGAAACGCAGATTATCGATCACGACCAGTAGTGTTGGCTTGCCTTGCTTTAGCTGTGGCTGTACCTTTTCTTTAAATAAGGTGTGAGACATAATAGGTGCATCGTCTGCACCATTGAACCAGTTAGGGTAGTTTTTATCGATAAACTTACAGAACTGGTTGTTTGCTTCTATCTTCTGCGATTCCAGGATCTCGAACATTCCACTGTCTTCGATATCTTCCAGTTGTAGTTCCCAGTAAACCAGTTTCTGATACAATTCTGCCCAGCCCTGGTAGCTATTGATCATAGACATGTCCATAGCGATCTTCCGGAACTCTTGCTGGTAACTTGAGGTTGTCTTTTCGGAGATAAGCCGTGAGTGATCGAGGTTCTTCTTCAGGCTGAGCAAGATCTGGTTTGGGTTCACCGGTTTAATAAGGTAGTCTGCGATCTTAGACCCAATTGCTTCCTCCATTATATATTCTTCCTCACTTTTGGTGATCATTACCACGGGCAGTGATGCCTGTCGTTCCTTGATTTCTGCAAGGGTCTCCAGGCCGGTGAGTCCGGGCATGTTTTCGTCCAGGAACACGATATCGAAATTGTCCTTTTTAATTTCCTCCAGGGCCT
>CAJQNO010000009.1 GCA_905479745.1 uncultured Flavobacteriaceae bacterium
TCTCCTATAACAGCAGCAGGTGCCTTCCCAAGAGGGTACAGATATCCTGTTGATGAGGTAGAAAACAACCCGAACATCCAACAGCGTCAGCTTACCGACCAGGTATTCTGGGATAATAACCCTGGCGGATTTATTGACTAAATGTTCAAAATAATAGTAAAGCCCCTGTTCTTCAGGGGCTTTTTTTTATTCAAAGAATCTAAACCCTTCAAGTTTATTGAGGTCTGGTGCGGTATCTACAACCACCAGATACGGAATTTTCTTGCCGCTGCTAAAAACCAGGTACGACTGAAACTGATATGCAGCGCCTAAGGCATCACTCACTTCAGCAATACCAAAGGGTTCGTATGCTATTAATGAGCCGTATTTCTCCTTATACTCCCCCATGGTTATTATAATCCGTTCCCCGATGGGAGGAGCTATGGATTTTTCATTTCTTATATCATCTATAGAAGCAGCATCACTATCCATTAGGCTTTGGGAGAAAGTTGTGTATACTTCCGACTTCCTGTTTAATTTTTTCAATACATCTAAAGGATAGGTATAATCTGCAGTATCTCCTTTTTTGTTCAACATTTCAACATTGATGTAATTGTACTTTTCTTTCTCATCATCTTCAAACCCCTGGTAGACCAATAAAGCAATATTGGCAGAGGTAACATTAGGATTTAAACTGTCTATAAGATTGCTTTCTGAGACTTTTGCAGTAAAATTCCTCACGGTTTCGGTGCCAGCAGAACTGCTAAATCCTTTGGAATATGAGGTTTTGGCGTCGTAAATATCGGCTATTCTGTCCAGGCTTTTTTGTTCGGTTTCCGAAGCACATCCCAGCAAAAATACTGTTGCAATTATAAGAACTAATTTTTTCATGATCTTTATTTTAGAGGTTATGTGTGTAATTCGTATTCAAGTGCTATTCGTACCAGGCCGGCAGTATTTCTCGCCCCGGTCTTTATAAGCATATTTCGTCTGTGAGTTTCTACGGTTCCGAAGCTGATAAACAACTTCTCTGCTATCTCATGCGTAGTATGTTCCTTCAGTATTAATTGTAGTATTTCTTTTTCGCGCCGCGACAATGTGGGAAACGGACTCCGCTGTTTTGCCTCGTTGCCATTCGCCACACTGTTCACCACGATCTCGTTTACCGTGTCATCCAGGTACATTTTACCATCGTTCACCATTTTTATGGCCTCTATCACTTCATCCTGTCCGGCGTTTTTTAATACGTAACCTTTTGCACCACTGGAAAGCATCAATTTAATCAGGCTGCTTTCCTTGTGCATCGAAATTGCCACGATCTTCAGATCTGGATGACGCGCAATGAGCTCTTTACAGGTTTCAATGCCGTTCATGTCGGGCATATTGATATCCAGCAATACCACATCGGGCTGCTTGATATCAATTTGCTCTAAAGCGTCTTTCCCACTCAGGGCGGATCCTATCACAGTGATGTCTTCTTCATTTTGAAGTAACAACTGTAATCCTTCTATGACCATTTTATGATCATCAACTATAAAGACCTGTATCATAACGGTATATTTATACTTATTGAAGTGCCATTTCCCGGCTTGGAGTCCCATTCTATGGTACCATCCAGAAAGTCAACCCGACTATTTATACTCTTAATTCCGAGCCCGTTCTTTGAAACAGCCTCCCTATAATCGAATCCCTTGCCATTGTCTTCAATAATTAGATTAACTTCATTTTTAAACCCGATCAACTGTAGTAGGATAGTATCGGCATCGGCATGCTTGCGGATATTAGACACTATTTCCTGAACCAATCTGTAGATCATCACTTCTTTAGTGCTATCCATTTCCGGATGAAGATTTTTAATTTCCAGAGTTACATCGAAACCGTCTTCCTTCAGGTTCTGTGTGATATCTTCAAGTGCACCTTTTAATCCGGAAATACTCAGAGCATGCGGCATCATATTATGTGAGATCCGCCGCACTTCAATACATGCCTCATCTATAAGTGTATTGGTCTTTTCGGTAAGATTGAAATTGGCCAATTGATGTATTTGTTTCTGAATTGTGGTAAAATGAGCTTTAACAGTACTTAATAGCCCTCCCAGGCTGTCGTGAAGATCCTTTGCAATTCGAAGTCGTTCTGCTTCCTGGCCTTCTATCATACTGCTAAGTGCTAATAATTTATTCTTTTGCTGAAGTTCGGTGATCTTCTGCCGCTGTAGGGAGGCATTCTGACTGGCAATAGTTTTTTGATACTGCAGGCGTTTTCGGAAGAACAAGAACAGCATTACGGAAATAGAAACCGCCGATATTAGTAAGATAAGGATGGTGTTCTTCTGTCGGGTATTCTTCTCGATCGTGAGGGCCTGTGCCAATAAGGCTTTGTCCTTTTTTTCTGCTTCGTATTTCTGAAGCGCCTCTGTAAGGTTCTTTTCCTTTTCCGAATTAAAGATCGAGTCCTTGGCTTCTGTATACTCGTAGAACAAATTCATACCCTTCAATGTCTCCTTGTTCTCGTAATATGCATCGATAAGGAAAGGCATGGTTTCCAGGCGTTCGTCGTAAAACCCGTGGTCGAGAAAAGCTTTATATGCGCGTTCGTAATAGGCCAGGCCTTTACGGCTGTTTCCTTCCTGGGTATACACGCCTCCAAGTCCGCGCAACAGGGATCCGTAATGGAGGATATCCTGGGTCGAATCTATAGTTTTAAGCGTGGCTTCGAAGATCTTTTTAGCATCCTGGGTTCGCTCTATATCTACGTAACCATTCCCCAGATTAATACTTATAGGGATAAAATACTTGGCATATTGGGGCGCTGCCAAATGGTTGCGGGCTTTTTCCAGGTATTCGATCGAAGTCTGTAGATCTCCGCGGTTTCGGTAGATATTGCTTATGTTGTTAAGAGCAATACCCATACGCCGGCTATCATTTTGTTCTTTGCTAATCTCGTAGGACAGCTCGAAATACTTTAGTGAAAGCGAATCAACGCCGTGTTTTTCGTAGGCGGCGGCGATGCCATTGTACACAGAGCTCAGCCTGCCGGGATCACCCGAATATTCGAAATACTTTGCCGCAAGCAGATAATTGGGTAAAGCTTCTTTATAATTCCCCAATGTTATATCGGCATTACCCATATAGTATTGAGCCAGGGCAATTCGGAACGAATCCTGTACACGTTTGGCGAGTTCCAGGTATTCCCTGGTATAATTTTTAGAAATTTCCGGCTCCGAATAGAATGTTGCCTTACGCAATTCGTTATAGAGATCCATTTTTATCGAATCGTTGGTAGTGACCGCAAGTACTAGCTTAAGACTGTCTTCTACCTTATTCGATTGAGCCGTAAGTCCGCAACCAACAAACAGTGCACAAAGTAGAAGTAAACTTTGTGTGACCTTTGCGATATGTTTGCTAAATATTATCATTTAAACGGCTGGGATCTTAATGCTTACCGAAGTACCCTCACCTTCTTGAGTATCCCAATCAATATGTCCATCCAGGAATTGAACCCTGCTATTGATACTTTTAAGGCCTAACCCACCTTTTTTCAGGGCCTGCTCAAAATTGAAACCTTTTCCATCATCCTCGATGAGTAAATTAAGGTCGTCCTTGTGGGCCAATAGCTGTATGAGAACAGATTTCGCTTCGGCATGCTTTCGGATATTGGCAACGATCTCTTGTATAAGCCTATAGACCATTACCTCGCGGGTTTTTTCAATGGTGGGAAGATCTGCTATCTCTAGGGTGACTTTAAATCCTTCTTCCTGAAGATTGGATGCAATATCCTGTACAGCACCTTTTAATCCCGATAAGCTTAACGCATGCGGCATCATATTGTGAGAGATCCGTCTTACCTCAAGGCAGGCTTCGTCTATCAGCGAGTTGGTCTTTTCGGTTATATTGAGTTTTTCCAGTTCTTCTATTTCTTTCTGAATCGTTGTAAAATGAGCTTTCACAGTACTGAGCAATCCTCCCAGGCTATCGTGTAGATCTTTAGCAATTCGAAGGCGCTCGGCTTCCTGGCCTTCTATCATACTATTTAATGCGAGTAATTTATTTTCTTGCTGAAGTTCCCTGATCTCCTGCTTCTGAATAGCTTCGGTTTGGGCGGCTATGGTTCGCTGGTATTTTAGTTTATTTCTGAAGAAGAAGAAACTCATAATAAGCAATATGCCTAATGCGATAAGTCCCGTAAAGATCATATTCTTCTGCCTGGCTTCCTTCTCAAGCTGAAGGTCTTGTTGCGCGATCTTACGCTCCTTCTGTTCGGTGTCGAATTTTACTTCCAGTTCGGCAACATTACGTTGCATCCTATCCGATTTAATACTGTCCCGGAGTGCGGTTTCCTTCCGGAAATATTTAAAAGCTTCTTTATAATTTGAAGTTTGTGCATGCATCCGGCTCAACTCGGAATAAAGCTCAAGTTTCAGCTGAGGTTTGTCTACAGAATCTATTTTTCTTACCGCCTTTTTTAAAACTGATAATCCATCGAATGGCTGCCCAATCTTCTCATATATCCTGGCTAAAGTTATTGATGAGAATGTAAGGGTGTTCACACTATTGGTACTATCGCTTATGGCGATTGACTTTCTTAGTAAGGGTATATTCGATGGGTCCGATCTTTTTTCAAATAAACTCTTAATAGGCATATGCCCCTCAGGCATATTAGGATTGGCCTCCTCATACAACCCAGAAAGTATTTCTGTGTATTTGGCAAGGTCTTCCGGGTAATTGGTCTGACTCAAAAAATCTACCAGAACATATAAGTAGAAACGTTTGGTGGATGTATTCTCAAAATCTTTGGCATACTGCCACATTTTAAGATAGTGGTAGTATTGTCCTTTTTCGTTTTCCAATAAACTCTCCAATAAGCCCCGGTTGTAAAAAATAGCAGCATTATAATGTTGCAGTTCTTCGTTTTCTGCAAGAGCCTGAGCCTTATTGATGTGATACAATGCTTTATCAGGGAGATTTTGATAGATATACAAATTCGCTATATCATTATTGTAAACGAGTATAAATTTTTTATCATTTAATTTTTCGGCTACTTCAAGACCTCTCTTTTTAATATTAAGCGCTTCGTTGGTATCACCTTTTCTCGAGTAGACCGTTGACATGGATTCGAAGTAGACCATCTTCGCATGGTCCGAGCTGTCCTTCGAAATAGCATACTTAAAAAGTGCTTCGGCATTGTTGCCGCCCTGTCTTAATATTAGCTTATTCAGGTCGAAATAAGAAGATTCCTTGTCTTTGTAGTCCTTATCTTTAAGGGATGAAATGATGCTATCAATTTTATGCTTTATATGTTCTTGAGAAAACGCAGATTGCGGCTTTGTTAGCAAAGCCGCAAATGCGATAAGTAAAACAAACAATTGGTTAGTTGATAACATACATAAAAGATATAACTTTTTTAGCCTTATCTACCCTTCGTATTTATTACCAATGTGAAATCACCTTCATCCAATTCTTCAGCTCCAACCACTCCGATAACAACTCGATATGGCCTAGTAATCGCGACCAAGTACTTTACAGTTCGGGTATGATCCTGGGTTTTACCAACATAATTTCTATCCCATTTGTGATCTGCTTCACACCTTATACAAGATGAAAGATCCGGAGGAAGAGCATTATTGTCCACGCCAACTTCATAAGCATAAAGACTGAAATTAGCTTCGGGATCTTTGGGAATGACGGTCACCGTGGATTCACTATATGCGGGTAAAATACCCGTAAAGAATACATGATTCCCTGTGAACTTGTGATATTGAGTAGCCGGGAAACAGGCATTGTTACTTTGCCAGGCCCATGATAGATCTTCGATCTTCTGACCCTGGTTGAGGTTTCCTTCGTATCGAACCTCCATGTTCGAGACTGGTTCAATTTCGTATACAGTTGGTTCTTGCGCCATGATTAATGATGGTATCAATGCGATTAAAGTTATTAGTATTTTCATTTTATAAAGTATTAGGATTTAATTTTTATATCATAAGTTTTTGTACTGCCCATTTTATCACCTTTATAGTACACATTGAATTGCAACCGTATTGATGTTTCCCCGGACACTTTAGGAGCCTTAATGCTCCCATTAACGTACTTAGATTCTCCCGATTTCATGTCTATTCCATCGAGCTCTATATCAAATACACCCCTGGGAGGTCTATAATTGGAAGGTTTTAATGACCGGGTCTTGCATTTTATTACCCAGTCGTCACCGTTAGCCATTACATCTCCATAGTTCTTCATATCAATACGTAATTTATATGTCTTTCCAGGTACCATCTCATCTTCCAGAGTTACTCTTCCAATATTTAGCTCTGGAAGGAGTTCAACGATTTCGTAATTTATTTTCACCTCGCCACCTTCCATATCTGCAGACCTACCATCCTTCATAATCTCGTATTTTACTTCTACTCGTCCAGGGATGGAAGGAACATTAATATCGTTAAAGGAAATATCGTCACCTTCACCAACTTCTAATTCGTCACCATCAAATTTTACTTCCTGTTCGAAGATGTCATCACTAAGATCGTTCGATGGTTTTCTTACTACCGTGGATTTAAGGCTGTAACTTCCGTCTTCCCATTGTACCTCTCCCGAATTTTTTATTGAAAATGAAACGGAATACGACTTTTCCGGATAAAGCTTTGTTGTTACCTTGCTGCTAATTTCGGCTTCCGGCTCCTCAATCTTAACATTTGTATCTTTTCTAATGGTACCGTCCTGTGCGTCGAATTTTTTTCCATCCTTATAGATACTTACTTCAATACTGTACGACCCTCCGGTAGACGGTGTTTCAAGTTTTTCTGAAAATCCGATACTTTTTGAAGCACCAGGCGCTAAGTTTGAAAGGTCTATACTCTCTTCAAATTCAAAAGCTTCCTCATCCTCATCTTCTGCATTAGATGGTGCTCCCGTTACTTCTCCCTTAAGTTCGTAGTCCCCTTCGGGCCATTGGGTCTCGCCACTGTTCTTTACAGTTGCGCTCATAGGGGGGTATATCTTCTCAGGTTCTAGGCTAATGGGAAGATTAACAGATACATCAGCCATATAATCCTCATCTATAGTCACAGTAACATCCTGGCTATCCAGGGTATTGCTCCCATTGGTAATAGCGAGTTTTACTTTATAGACTCCTGGTACTACAGGGGATTCCATACTCCACTTGAATGTAAATTCTTTGCCGGGATCGATATTGGTAATAAGATCTCTTTCTACTTCAAAGGCTTCACCTGCGTCTGCATCAGGGCCACTTACATAACTCATTTTAAGCACACAATTGCTTCTGTTGAGTATGGCGTTTCCGGTATTCTTCATTGTGAGATCCAGTTGATAAGTATTCGAAGGATCCATTTTAGCGGGTACGTCATAGTTAGCAATCTCAGCGCTATATTGAGACCACCCGGTCCAAGCATAGCTTATTAGCATAAAAAATAAAATGTGTTTCTTCATAATTATTATTCGAACGTTGATTCTACATTTGCTTTTTTACCAAGACGTAGGTTATCTGGCTATTAAAGTCTACACAATTGTGATATATTAATTCAAGTCGTTTATTTTTAATTGAGTAGACAAGACTCTCATATTATTTTTTCTTGGCGTTAATTCGATACTTGAATTTATTTCCTACCGATTTATTCCTCATTGCAACGATGATGATCTTTCCTCTAACATTGTTCAATGTGAATTTCTTTACTTTCCCATTCTTATCGTTAGGAAATTCGTAGGTGGCTTTTTGGGTGGTTACCCCATCGCGACCTTGTACACAGATCACTACTCCGGTCTTAGCTTTTCCATCGTATTTATTAATAGTGAGCTCTACTTTATTATCGAAGGACGGAGGAGTAACGAACGTACTTTTGGTCTGCCCGGTTATACTACCCGTTTCGTTTCCACCATCAATTTCAAGGAATCTTGGTCCTATGGTAGCGCCACCATTTGCCGCGATCCAGTTCCAAACATTCTTGATCTTCTGTACTTCTGCTTTAAAGGGGATCAATTGAATATTCGGTTTCCATGGCCCCCATTTTTCCCAGGTTTTTTCGGCTAGTTTCTTCCCCTGATTACAGTTTTGGGCTTCCGCCTGAAAGCTAAAAGCAAAAAGGGCGATCGTAATAATTGCGATTAATTTTTTCATGATGTCTATATTTTTATATTTAGAGGTTATTGCTAAGTTATTGATCAATAAAATGTTAGGGTTCAAAGAATACCCTTAGTAATCAAAAATGTATGAATTCATGTAGGTGAATTCCTTAGTTTGCGAACGACCCCCAAAAGGAAGCCGTTCGCCAAACAAGATTATTTAATTGGCCGCCAGGGCATTCATGATGTAGTGCAGATTATTTCCCACGGAAACATTGCGAAGTTCAACCTTTAATTTACGGTTGGAATTTACCACGAAGATCTTTTTGTCCTGGTTCTTTTCGAACGTATAGCTGTGGTTGTTAAGCAAATTCCACGATGAACCGTTTTTCTCCCATACCCGAATGTTACCTCTCGCATTGCCATCGGTACGTCTTACAATAATGCGTGCCTTCCCGGTACATGAAGGGTTGGTGTAGATGGTCTTATTTGTCTGCCCCAGTAATCTTCCGGAAACTTTACTCCCGGTAGTGGTTACGTTATTACTGTTCCCTTGGATCTTGGCGTCATACTTAAAGGTATTCGCCACAGATTGATTAACGATCTTTACCTTGATCTGCTTTCCATTAACCCCGTTAAGAGTTCTGGTCTGCCATCCTGATGGGATATAGGTACCATTATCGTATTCGATAGGATTGGATTGCATTACATTGTTTACATAAACATTTACCTGAGTTTCAGCACGTCCTCCCGTTTTTTTGATACGGATAGTCACCTGGTCTGAGGTTGCAGTGGTTGTTAATGTTCCCGGGTTGGCAGAATACACAGTTCCGGATTTCGAGGTTAGCGTACGACTACATGTTTGTGCGATAGTCGTAAATGGCATGGCACAAAGTGCCAGCACGGCGATTAGAATACTTACTTTTTTCATAATTGAAATTTAATTTGGTTACTATTATTTGAATAGGGATAATTCTAATTATGATGCTAAAGTACGCGTGCATAACCACCTCACTATCAAAGAAATCTGATAGAAATTTAAAATCTATGAATTCAGGTAGGGGAAGAAGTTACCCTTATATTTTAGAATAAAAGTTGTAGTGAAAAATTGGGAGAAAGCCCCAGAGAGGTTGTTCTAACTTCGTTTATAGTACTCTCTCCATTTGTATTCTCTGTGATAACGTAGCGAATATTTAAGGTATTTCGGGTGTCCAGAACATTTAGTACTGCCAGATTGATCTTTGCATCAACATTCTCGGAGATCTCCCAGTTGTATTCCGCCGAAAGATCTACGCGATAATAATCGGTGAGGCGTTCTGCATTTGGGTTACCATAAGCTATGGTTTCGTTTATGCCATCGGTAATGATCGCATCTTCGGTTAAAGGGGTAGTATAGGGTTTACCCGAATGATAATTAATCCCCGACGCCACTTTCAGGCGATCGAAGATTAGAGATCCGGCAAAAGTTGCAGTATGAGTTACGTCTAGATTGTGCGGGAAAGAAGTTGGTTGAAATGAGTTGAATTCGTAAGTATTATTGAGATACGCATAACTTAACCAGATGCTATAGTTTTTCTCCTCTTTGTTAACCACAAATTCTGCGCCATTAGCCAGGTAACTTCCGCTACTGCGTAAGTATTGAAATTGGTTTTGAAAACCCTGGTTACCGGAGGAAATACCTTCCACTTCCTTATAAAAGCCTTCGGCATTTAGCAGCCACCCGTTTTTCTCAAAAAGTAGCCCCAGGGATGCCTGTCTACTCGTTACAATGGGAATATTTTCTTCATCGGCCAATACCCATCTGCGTTTTTCTACACCAAGAAAATCACTATCAAAATCGATGCGCTGAGTGGTAGCCTGACTTTTAAATTCTCCCTGTGCCTCCAGGGATAATCCGCCCACCAATTTCTGATGAAGCGCAATTCGCGGTTCGATAAGGAGCTTGTCGAACTTGGTAAAATAATTAAATCGTACACCACCGTTCAGCGTAGTATTATTATTAGAGGTATAGGTGAGTCCGGCAAATGCCGCATGAGTACGAAGTACATTTTTCTTAAAATCGACAAATCGCGGTAAATTAACTTCCTGTTCGTTCGTTATACCCGTTTCTACAAACTGGTAACCTCCCGATGCCGAAATATTATCGGACAGCTCCAGATTACCATCCAATTTAATTCCCGTCTCGAGCACATCATTTTCTTGAAAAACTTCCTGTGTAGTTAACAAGTCACGGTTAAGGGCCCTTAAGTAATAGGTTGTAAGATAGGTGAGAACTCTGGTGCTGAAGGTGTCACTCCAGGCTCGTTCCCAACTCAATCCCCCCAGGATACTCTTTAGATCCAATTCACTGTTTTTAGATCGCTCGGTGTCCAAAATGGTTTCATTAAAAGTAAGGGTGTTGTTCATTGCTAAAAAATTCACCCGGAATTTATCTTTGTCGTTCATATCCCATAGAAACCTTGTACTTACATCGTAAAAGCTAAAATCTTCCTCTGCAGCGATCTTTAAACCGCTTTCTGCAGGATCGGTATTTGAGATTTCGGTATCCTGAAAAACTTTTTCAGAATAGGTTTGATAGACTGGCGATTCCCATAACGCATTAAACGAACTACGCCCCGAAACTTGTATCGCTGCTTTCTCCGATACAGGAAGATATGCAAAGGCGCTTCCGTTGATAAGGTTGAGACCCGCCCCGCCGTGAAAGCCTTCACTTAATTGGTCCCGCGACTTCATGGCTATCACACTCGATATTCCATCACCGTAACGAATTGGTGTACCATTCTTGTGCACCTTCACGTCTTGGGTGATGTCTGGATTAAAAGCAGAGATCAACCCGAAGAAATGCCCGCTCTGGTAGGATTTAATATCATTCCAGAGGATAAGATTTTCGTCGTGAGTACCTCCTCGAACATTAATATTGGAAATGGTCTCATTCACACTTTGTATTCCGGGCAGGGCCTGAGTAACAAATAGGATGTCGTTTTCCACCTGTCCTGGCAGTAAACCAAATTCGGATGTATTTATTCCGAAGGATCCATCCATATTCTTAGAGAGACCTTTAACGAGGAAATTTTTTATAAACACGGTTTGTAGGGTGGAAACTTCGGCGGGAACTAGTATAGCTTCGCAATTTAAATTTAGATCGGATACCGCGATCTGCCAGGGCTGATAACCAACAAAACGGATAAGCAGTTCTTCATTCAGTAGTGCCTTCGGAATAAAAAAAGTTCCATCTTCATTCGATAGCGTTCCGAAGGAAGTAAGATTGGAAACGATAGTCGCATTTTCCAGGGGTAATCCTGTATCTGCTGCAAGGATTCTTCCGCAGAGAAATTCGGAAGTATTTTTTACAACAGTAATATATCGATCATCAATTTTATTAAATGTAAAAGGGATATTCTTTGAGAGATAATTCAGGGAAGCCTCGAGGGAGGGTTGAGGTTCGTACAATAAGGTAACATTGGCAATATCATCCACAGCATACGAAAAACGTACATTGAATGCCTGCTCTATAGATTGCAAGACCACAAGTAGGTTTTTATTCCCACCTTCCTGCGCTCTGCAAAACACTGTGGAAAGAGAAAGACAAATAATTAAGACGATCGTCCGCCCTTGCACAGCGCTATTTCGCATATATGGTTACATCATTTCCATCGACAGTGTAGCCCAATTGTAATGGATCGCATATCGACCGCAGGGCAGAGTTCAGATTTTCGTGAGTGAAACTACCGGTAAATCGTTTGTTGGCTATACTGTGAGGTGAGGTTATAGTAATAGGATAATGAGATTTTAGTTCGTTCAGTACTGTTATCAACGAAGCATTTTCAAAGCTACTTTCGTTATAGATCCAGGCAGGCTCCTGTGTTGTGGTAGTGGTATAAACAACTAGTTTATTGTTTTCTACCTTCAGTTTATTGCCTGCTGGCAATTTTATTAGGGTATCGTTAAATGCAACGCTTACCAGTCCTTCAAAGCATTTCACATTAAAAATTGTGTCCCTGGAAAACACATTGAACTGCGTTCCCAGAACCGTAACATCTCCCTGAGGAGTTTCAACTGTAAATGCATTTCCCTTACTCACTTTAAAGTACGCTTCTCCTTCTAACTTTAATAAACGGTTATTTTTCCAATTTCTTTTCTTATAACTTATTTCTGAATTTGAATTCAGCTGAACAATAGAATTATCAGGTAATGTGAACGTCTCCTTTTGGGCAACATCGGTGGAAACCGTCGTGCTTAAGGAGGATATGAACACATAACTTACTACAACCAATACCATGATGGCTGCGATCTTGAGTAACCGGTTGTAAGCAGGTTTAGCTTGTCCCGATAGTTTCTTCTCTCTTCTTGATTGAATGGCGTCGAAATTGGCTAAAGCATTAAATTGTGGTGGTTCAAAACCACTACTTGCTTCTGCCAGTCTGAGGTAATCCGCGAATTCGGGATCGGACCTCAACTGGGCGATCTCATCGGGGGTTGCCTCTTTATTGAGGTATTTATGTAAAATGTAATGTTTGTCCATAAGTCTGGTTTATCAAACGTATAACAGTTCGAGCTGTTTTTACCCTACCTGCTAAATATTTTTAAACTCTAATCGCAATTGCTTCAATGCCTGGCTCATACGTTTTTCAACAGCCTTTACACTTATATTAAGGTGTTCTGCGATCTCTGCATACTTCATTCCGTCTATACGGTTCAATAAAAAAGCGGTTCGTTGTGCTTCACTAAGATTGGAGATCGCATCCTGCAGTTTTTTATGATATTGCTTTTCTTCCAACACAAATTCGGGGGACTCATTATCTACTTTACTCGGAGTTAATTGAGCATGTTTCAATACCACCTTCTTATGTGCGATCTGGTTTAAGAAAGCATTGTTGGTAACTGTGAATAAAAAAGATTTTGCCTTTGCTAAAGCTACCTTGGCACAATTACTCCATAATTTTATGAAAGCATCCTGTACCAGGTCATCCGCCTGTGCCTCATCGCCACATTTATAATATGCGAATCTCCATACAGACTGAGAAATATCATTGTACACCTGGTTAAATACCGCTTCATTGCAAACAGAATCAGGATCTTTCATAAACACATTTCGAGGTTTGGATCAAATATATCAAATAATTTAGCATATGGGGTAGGGTAAAATCTAACTCTGCTGTTTTACTAGTAAATAATCCCAAAAAAAATGCTACGAATGGAAAAGCTTACTAAACTACTTTTATTTACACTCCTCATATTTGGCGCGACCTTTACCTCCTGCCAGAAGGAGGAAGAGATATTTATCGATGAAACCAACGAAGAAACGATCACGGCTAATTCGGTACTTGCAAATTTGCTTATCCGAACCTCTCAGAATTCGGGTAGTATAGATGATATAATAGATGGAAACAGTTGTGTGTCTGTAAAATTTCCGGTAACGGTGATCGCCAACGGACAGGAAGTGATCCTCACAGACGAGGACGACCTGGAAATCGTGGAGGCGATATTCAATCAGTTTCCTAACGACATAGATACCCTGGAGATCGTATTCCCAATTACGGTCATTCTCGATGATTATACCGAAGTTGTTGTTAACAGCCAGGCCGAACTTGATGCTTTGATCGCCGCCTGTGAAAGCAGTGGTGGAGATGACTCCATAAGTTGTCTGGATTTCGAATACCCAATCACTTTCTTCATCTTCGATAATAACCAGCAACAAACCGGGACAGTAACGGTAAATAACGACCTGGAATTATACCTTTTCTTAAATAGCTTAGGCGACGATGACTTCTTCAGTATAGATTATCCAATCAATGTGATCCTTGATGATAACAGTGTGGTTACCGTTACCAACAATGCTCAACTACAACAGCTTATAGACGATTGTGAGAACAATAGTGGTAGTAATGATCCTATAGATCCCGTGGTGTTTGAACAAAACCTAACTAATGGGGTTTGGTATATTACCTATTTCTTTGACGATTTCGACGAAACTGATAATTACAACGGATACGAATTCAGCTTTGCTACAGATAATACAGCCCAGGCAACCAATGGCACCAATACAGTTCCCGGTACCTGGATGTTCGAGGGAGGAAGTACACCCGACCTGGTATTATTCTTCGGAACAAACTCACCTTTCGATGAATTGGACGACGACTGGGATATTATCGAAGCTACCAATGATATTATCAGGTTACGAGATGAAAGCGGTGACGGAAGTATAGATTATCTTACTTTCGAGAGAACTCCTCCTACAGGTGGAGGCGGTAACACCAATGCACTTATCACCGAATTAACCACAGGTGTGTGGTACGTTAACTTACTGGATGACGATGGAAATATCGAAACCTGTGATTATGTGGATTACGTATTCACCTATAACCTCAATGGTACAGCCACAGCGGTAAGCTCTTCTACAACCGTAAATGGTTTCTGGAGCGTGGAAGTTGATGATGGCGTGCTAAATCTTATTCTAAATTTCGATATCACGGCAGATCCTAATTTCGACGACATTAATGACGACTGGGATGTCTCCAGCTTCAATTCGAACCTCATTAGCCTGCTTGATGTTAGCGGTGGCGGCGGTGGAACCGATATCCTCGAATTTGGAAGAAGTCCGGCCACAGGTTGTGGAGGCGGTGGAGGTACTGCCCAGGCCTTAATAGATACCCTTGAAGACGGGCAGTGGTTTGTAGCCGAGTACCTGGACGACGGGATCGATGAAACCATAGACTATAATGGCTATACCCTTACTTTCAATACAGGTGGAACGGTAGTGGCGACAAACGGAACAAATACCTTCAATGGTAGTTGGGCAGTCACCGGTACAACCACCCTCGACCTTCTCCTGGATTTCGGAACCCAGTTCCCCTTCGACGAATTCAATGACGACTGGGATGTGCTAAACTTTACCAGCACATTGGTGGAACTTGAAGATGTAAGTGGCGGTGGCGGCGGAACAGATAACCTTACATTTCAAAAATTATAATTAATCCTCTTAAACTATATAAAATGAAAAAGAAATTTTTAAATATCACAATGACGATCTTTTTTACAGTACTCCTGGTAGCATGTTCAAAAGACGACTCTAACGATAGCTCGAATAACAGCAGTAGCGACCAGATCGCTCAGGCAAACCAGGTAGCTCAAAACGGCACCTGGAGGATCTCATATTTCTGGGACACCGATAAAGATGAGACTTCCAACTTTACCGGTTATGAATTTAGTTTTAATAGTGATGGATCCCTGGTGGCGGTAAAAAACACAACAACTGTAAATGGAACATGGTCTGTGACAAATAGTTCATCTTCCTCAAGCAGTAACGATGTAGATTTCAATATCTTTTTTTCGGTGCCCCAGGATAGTGATTTCGATGATCTAATAGATGATTGGGATATTATTTCTATCACCGATAACACGATAGAATTGACCGACGTAAGCGGAGGTAATGGTGGTACCGATTTCCTCACTTTCACTAAAATATAGATTGTTTGATTAGTTAGTGGAAAGGCCTTCAATTTAGGGATTTGGAATCAGTAGTGGATACTTTCTTGAATCGTTGTTCAAATTGATTATGAAAAAGAAGAATCCCTCAACAGGAACGTAAAGATACCAGACGAGATCTATTTAGGAGGCCTTTATAAAAAATTTGCATGTCCTCCATTTTTTGCCCCACAAAAAGAAAGCCATCCGGGATATGGGATGGCTTTTATCTTTGTAAGGATTTATTGTTTTACTTTCTGAAGTAGCTCCTCCAACGCACTTCGTGCTTCCGAACGTTTTAATATCGCTTTTCGGCTTTTACCCTCTTCCGAAATAACTAGTACTGAAGTAAGCATTTCGCGTTTCATTTCATTTCCTTCCGAAGCTTTCATAATTTTTTCCGACAGGCTAAGAATAGTATTGAATTCATCTTTGGTAAGTTGTACTTCCGCAGGATCTCCTCCACTGTATACACCCGAAGAACTTTCTTCAGGAGTAACGGGACTGTAGATCAATGAAGTCCGGGTTATAGAATAATGATTGTTATTCTGATCGGAATATTGAATGCTCTTCACCGCCATAGATTTACAGTTACACATAAGTATAGGAAGAAACATAAATGCCAGCAAATACTTTCGTCTCATTAGTTTCCGTAAAGTGTTTTACCGGCGGCCTCATATTTATCTCCACTTACCCAAACCGCGGTTTTTGTATCGTTGGCGATATTTCGGCCTGCCATCACATATGCCCTGAAAAATTTCAGTAAATAATCGTAATCTAAAGAGTCGGCATGGTCTCCGGGCTGATGATAATATTTTGTCACTTCCCCGTCAAAAGAGGTAAATCCCATCGAAAAGGTAGGTGCCGGAATTCCTTTGGCCGCGAAATGAACATTGTCACTTCTGTCAAATAAACCCTGTTCGGGCGCAGGATCCTCTATAGCTTTTAAACCGAAATCGGCTGCCGCCATCTCTATATTCTTCTGTGCGGTTGTACGCTCCAGTCCCACAATGGTTGCCAGGGATGTATCGTTATAACCACCGTTATCACTATTAAAGCAATACACCATTTGTTTTAAAGGAAGCACTGGGTTTTCCACATAATATTTACTCCCAAGAAGGCCTTTTTCTTCCGCTGTAAAAAGAATGAATAGCGCAGATCGCTTTGTGGGGTATTTGGCAAGATTCTTCGCCATACTTAGAACCGTAGTCGTGCCAACTGCATTATCGCGGGCACCGTTATAGATGGTATCTCCTGTAGCATCCGGGCCACCAATACCTACGTGATCGTAATGAGCAGAATAGATCACATATTCGTTTTTAAGTTTGGGGTCTGTGCCTTCCACGACGCCAATTACATTTTGCGATATGATCTTACTCACAGGGCTTAATGACATATCTACTTTTACCGATGGATTAGGAGCTCCGTCAAGTTCGTTGGCCAGGCTACCTTTTTCATCCATCATCCAGATATAACCAAACCTGCCATCTTCATTCGTTTTTTCACCGCTGGCCAGTTCGAGACGAGGCGAATTGACAAAATGATCAATTCTCCCCCAGGTTCTCTGGTCTGTGTCTACAAGTTCTATTACACCCAGCGCTCCTGCGGCCTTCGCCAGTTGTTCTTTTTGCTGTGTTAAGCCAAATGCTGCCCGAACAGAAGGCGAATTAGCACTTCCCGACTTAACGATCACAAACTTTTTGCGAAGGTCTTTACCCTCGAAATCAGATTCCATCCCATAGCCCAGATAGACCCCTTCCGTGGTCACTTCCAATTTGGCCGATTTCATCGGCAACTTGTATTTATATTCTTTACCGTTTATAGTGAGATAGATAGGTTTAGGCGCTGGTTTTTTCTCCATAGGAACGGTTTGATAATAGGTGCCGGTCTTGGGATTTGGTTTCACCCCATAACTTCGCAGTGTATTAGCGAGGTAGGAAGCAGCGATCTTATTCTCTGGCGTTCCGGCCTCTCTACCTTTTAACAGGTCGTCTGCCAAAAAGTATATATGGCCTTCAATTTCGGCTTTCGATACTGTCTCTTTTACCTTATCTATTTCTGTTTGGGAGTAAGTTCCAACAGCACTTAGTGCCATTAAGAAACAAAGGAAAATTTTCTTCATTCTAAAGGGTTGCGTTTTTTTAATTCGGCTAAAGATACATATTTCACTTAAAAGCGAATTCTGAACGTGGCATTGGGGGTGAAGGCCAGGGAATTCTCTGTAACTTTTTCGTGCTCACCATCGTTATTGATACGGTAAAAACTGTTTAGTTCGTTTTTAGTGTCCAATAAGTTCCAGAATGAAATTCCGGCAAAAGCATTCAATTTTTCTCCAATAGAGAAACTGTAAGTACCCGATATATCTACCCGAATGTAGTCGTCTATATTGGAGGCGTTGGGAAGATCGAAATTCAATTGTCCGTTCACAACCTGGTTACCAGGGACCAGGGTGGTGATTGGTTTTCCACTATGATAGTTGAAACCTCCCGATATATTAAATTTATCGAAGCTGTAATTGATCCCATAAGTGATGGTATGCCGAATGTCGATATTATTGGGAAATGACGAAGGAGTAAGCTGTTCGAAGGTGTAGTCGTTCTTTGCGTACGAATAACTAAACCATGTATTCACATTTCTAAGTCGTTTGTTTATAAGCAGATCCACTCCTTTAACCATATAACTACCATGAGTACGGGCATTCTCAAACTGATTCTGAAATCCCTGGCTCTGCGTGGTAATTCCTTCAATCCTCTTTATATAAGGTTCGGCATTTACCAACCAACCGTTTCTACTGTAGTTGATCCCCACAGAAAATTGCTGTCCTTTTAGAATTGGGATATCGTTTTCCCTTGATAATACCCACCGTCGGTTCTCTACCCCGAGAAAATCGTTTTGAAGGTCGATGATCTGGGAGGTGGTCTGGCTCTTTAATTCACCGGCCACATCGATGGAAAAATAATTCAGGAAGCGGTAGTTTATACTTAATCTTGGTTCTAGCAATACTTGGTTAAATTTACCAATGTGGTTAAGCCTAAGACCAGCTATTATGGTGGTGTTCCAATTAGCTGGGCTGAGATTAGATTGTGCGAAAACACTATGAGTTCTCAATACCTGTTTATCGGTTCTTTCAAAGAACGGGTTATTAATCTGTTCGAAATTGGTAATACCCGTTTCATTGAATTGATATCCCACCATCAGCATCGCATTTTGTGAGATCACAAAATTTCCACTAGCCTTTAAACCACCCTCAAGTACATCGTTGTTTTGAAGTAATCGCTGGTTATTTCGAATATCGAAATTGGTCGCTCTCAAGCCGTAGGTGGTCCCGTATAATTGAATATTTGTGCTGAAATTGTTGTTCCATATACGACCGTAATAAAGTCCTCCCGAATAATTTTCCTGGGTTAGTTCGCTCTGCCTGGATTGGCGTACATTGTCGATCACTGCATTTTCAAGAAAATCCAGCCGATTTCCCAATAGCAGAAAATTTACCCTCAGGTAATCCTTTTCGGTAGGTTTATATACAAATCGCAAATGCGCGTCGTAAAAAGTAAAATCGTCATTGGAAGCAGACTCCGCCTCCGAATTGACAAGAACTTCAGTATTCTGAAATGCTTTTTCAAAATACTCGGTGTAGGTTGGGGTTTCAATAAGATTATTGAAAGATTTTCGTCCGGCAAGTTGGAGAGAGGCTTTGTCACTTAATGGGATCTCCAGATAGGCATCTGTGCTTATCGCGTTTATACCCCATCCTCCGGAAATTTGAGACCCGATCGTATCGTCTCCCTGCATGCTTATGATCCCGGAAACGCCATCCCCATATTCGGCGCTACTACCATTTTTAATGATGTTCACCTCGGTAGTTAGGAACGGATTAAATGCCGAGATAAGACCAAAAAAGTGCCCGCTCTGATACATTTTTATCCCGTCCCAGAGTACCAGATTCTGGTCGTTAGTTCCTCCGCGTATATTTATAAAGGAAACGGTTTCATTCACACTTTGAATTCCCGGCAAGGCCTGAATGGTCTGCAGCACGTCGGGTTCTATGAGTCCGGGAAGGATGTCAAATTCCTTGTAATTTACATTTAAGGCACCATTGGTGCTTTTAGTGATCCCTTTAGCCAGGTAGTTCACCAGGGTAACGGTGTTGAGATATTCGATCTTTCGCAACAACCTGAAGGTGGAACAATCGTTCGTAGCTAGTTTGGCTGCTGTGGTTCTTATCGTTTCGAAGCCAGTGTATCTTATGGTAATTTCTTCGGAAGTGTTCGCGACCTCCAGATCGGCTCTACCCGCGCTATCTGTTATGAGCTGTTGGTATGGCGTGACAATTGCCACATTAACCATGGGTAGATCAATTTCAGAAGTAATAACAACACATCTGCGTACTAATCCATCCTTTTTTTGAACGGCCACAGTGCGGTCCTCCAGGATGGTGAAATTAAATAAAGTACTTTTTGATAACGTCTGGACCGCTAGTTCAAGATCATTTGCTTTGGGAACAGAAGTGTAGTGATATCTTAGATCGATATCCTTATAGCTGAATGTGCATTGGAAAGTTTGCTCCAGATATGTAAATACTTCCTGCAAAGACCTGGAATCGGTCTGATTTTGCCCGGACAAATAATTAAAACTGAATAAGATAAAAAGTACTGTAAACTTCCTTATTTGGGTCACTGTTGGTTAATTTTAAGAACCACATTTTTACCATTAATAGAATAAGACAAGTTAAGGGGAATAGTAACGGCCTGCAAGGCAGTTTCGAGGTTTTCGTTATTGAAACTTCCGGTAAACAAAGTGTCGTTGTCTGTTCCTGCTCCCGAAATCACAATATCGAATTGCCGCTCCATTTCCTGAAGAACGAATCGATATGGTATACTCTTAAAAGTAGATTTCTGGTCAAGCCAGGCGGGTTTACTCGCTGAGGTAGTTTCATCCACAAACCGATCATCAAACACTTTAAAGACCTTTCCCGCCGAAAGATGTTGTTCTTTTCCCTGGTATATTACCTTCACTAATCCCTCGTAGCAGCTTACCTCGAAATAATCTTTTCGGTCGTTCACCTTGAATTGTGTTCCCAACACCGAAACGCTACCCTGCGATGTATAAACGGTAAAAGTTTCGCCTTTTGCCACTTTAAAATAGGCTTCTCCATCTAGATTGAGCTGGCGTTCTTTCCCCCAGTTTTTTTGGTTGAATGAGACGGAGGATCCGGAATTTAGAACAACTTCAGAATTGTCGGGTAAAATAAATTGGGTGGTCTCACTGTTGGCCGCGAGATATTCCACATCCGATGAATTATTGAGAAAATAGAATAGTCCAAATGCGACAATTAGAGTAGCGGCAATACCGGAAACATAGTAGTTTGTCTTTCGGGAAGACCTCTTGGTTCCTAGTTTCTTCTTAAGACGATAAAAGCTCGTTTCCCGGTCGAAATCCGGTGCCTTGAAGTGTTTAGCAGCCCGGTCTATACGGTGATAGGAAGAGGAAACATCTAAGTTGTTAAATGTTTCCAGTTCCTCATCACTAAGGTTAAAGTTTAACCATTTAGAAATTAAATCCTTCTTTTTCATAGTTAATTTCTATTTATATAACAATCGAACGTGTAAAATTCCTACCTCGATCTCAATTAAATTCCATCAATCTCCTGCCTTAGTTTTTCCAGGGCGGTATAAATTCTTTTTTCAACAGCCTTTCGCGAAATATTGAGCATTTCGGCAATCTCCTTATGACGTTTTCCTTCCACGCGATTCAGTAGAAATGCAACCCGTTGTCCTTCGGGTAATTTTGCCAGGGCTGCCTCATATTTTTCCAGATATTCTGTTTCCTCCATAATGAACTGAGGAGTTTCGTGGGTGTGCTCTTTTGGTTTTAATTTTTGGTGCTTTAAAACCACTTTTTTGTGTTTTATATCATTGAGCGTAATATTATTAATCACGGTAAATAGGAAGCTTTTCGCTTTATCGGGAGCCACACGCTTACAATTTTTCCAAAGTTTTATAAATGCCTCATGCACCTTATCTTCAGGGTCGAAATGCTCTCCATATTTGTAATAGATGAAGTCGTGAAGATCCTTCGAATATTGGTCATACAATTTCGAAAAGAACTGCTCGTCGCAGACATTCTTGAAAAGAGGTGTGGGCATTGTGTGAATTTCAGTAAATATAAAAATATAAAACGGGGTAGGAATTTTTATACATTAGTTGTTATATTACCAAAAAGGAGAAGATGAAATACATTGTGTATTTTATGATGATAGTGATGATCGCTGGTTGTCAGAAAGAAGAGCTAACCATAGTAGAGGGAGAGGATGATGAAGCCTTTACCGATGATAGGCAGCTGAAATCCTTGCTCATGTCTGTGGTTTCCCACGACGGCTCCTTTGACGATATCGTAGACAGCTCTTCCTGCTTTAGTATCGATTTTCCGTATACCTGTTACTACAAAGGATATCCATATCCGGTAAATTCTATTGATGATCTCGCGGTCTTTAAGAACGGGGATGAACTTATACCCAAGTTTCCTGTGAACATCACCTTTGCCGATTACCTCCAAGCCGAGGTTCCGGATGTAACTGCATTCAATCAATTGATCGATCTATGTGCCAATGGCTCCCTATATAACGATATTATAAACTGTGTGGATATTATATATCCGGTTCGAATTTCGGTGTACGATCCGTCCAATTCGAGTTTCGAAACCATCATTTTCGAAAATGATAAACAGACTTTTCTTTCCATTGAAGATTTCGATGTAGATCGGATAGCAAGTATACAATACCCGATTCAGCTACGAATGCAAAATGAGGTTGTTCTCACAATCAATTCGAATGATGCTTTAAAGACAGAGATTTTAAGCATGATACCGTTTTGTGAGTAACCCACTTATGTTTAGTTATGTTAATTGGCCCTCCGCAAGGAGGGTTTTTTTGTGTAAGCGCTACAAATAACTCAACCACCACTTGTCCCTGTTATTCGCCTTATATTTCATATACCAATTGCAAACAGGGTACAAAGCCAGCACTATACATATCCATACCAGGTATGTTACGCCCAGGGAATATCCATATCCCGCCAGTTCGCCACTCATAAAGCTCTCCATGGTGAGTATCATTAGTTGCCAGTCTTTTCCGGTTAGAACAAGACCGGCCATCGCTGCAAGGTGAATCAACAGCACATGTAAAGCATAATAGAAGAACGGTACTCTTCCATAGACCAGGAAGAATCTGGACGCAGGAGTACGTACTTTTTCAGCAACATAAAGAAAAATAAAAGAGGGTCCCAGGGTTACTAGTAAGAACAATAAGGACGGCGGATATTTTGTTAGTTGTAAAAATGAAAGTACAGTATAAGTATTGTTTTGCTGAACAGCCCATGGTATCATATCGCCATAAATATTTATTGCTCTTAGAACGATAAATAGAACAGTAGACCCAATCCCGAGGTAAAGTAACCACCTCTTTCGCGTAGGGGCTTGATAATCTCGATGATAAAGGGTTCCGAAGCAATATCCTAACACAATAACTCCTATCCATGGAAGTATTGGATAAAGAAAGCTTACCCATGTATCTCCAAATTGTATAAAAGCCGATTGATGCAGTACATACCAAAGGATCGAGCCTGGGCCGTTTCCTTCAACTGTTATACCGTCCAATAGATTATGCCCGAACACGATCAAGAGGCCTAAGGGTATTAATGCCTTTATCGGCAGAAAGATCAGGAAAGAAAGTACAACCATACAAAGGCCAATGGCCCATATCACCTGCAGATTGAAAAATTGGAATTTGATATCGAACCACCAAAGAAAACTCATCAATGTGATCTCTATGAATATGAGCCATAGTCCTCGGGTAAATAAAAACCTGAACAGCTGGTTTTTGGTTTTATTCCGGCCGTATAAAAACGCCGAGGTTCCCGCCAGGAATACAAACACCGGTGCACAGAAATGTGTGATAAATCGCGTAAAGAAAAGTATGGGGGTAGTGGTTTCCAGATTGCTGGGGTCCGACACAAATGCTCCGGCATGAAAATAGTCGCGCACATGGTCCAGGGCCATGATCACCATTACGATTCCTCTTAGGATATCGATGGACTGGATTCGTGTACTTTTGGTGGGTACCATGATCTTGGTTTTTCATTTGGCTAAAATTCTCAACCCTACGATTCCTGGCTAAATCGTGTTATTGAGGTTCGAAGGAAATTTTATAAGAGTCCATTTTCACTCCGTCTATCTCTACAGTTTTTGTTCTTATCACTGCGATCAGGCTGTCCTTGCGCTTCTCGGTTTCCGTCACTATATTAAAGCTGAAAGGAATTCGTTTAAGCGAATCTGAAACTATCTCAACATCATCCATCCGCGTAATATTCGAGATCGTAACCGCTTCGTTAGCACTAAAGATAAGACTATCCCTGGCTAATTGTTCCAGAGATTTTTGAAGTTCCCCTCTAAATTCGGGATGTTCTATCAGTAAATTTTGTAAATCAACATATTCCTGAAGCTTCTGAGTAATAATCTTATCATACAGAAAAGTACCATCCAATGAAAGCGTAGCCTCATCATTCATATCGGTTTCCGATACAGACACCGCTTCTTCAGCCTCCATGTTCTCAAGCGCATCTGCCTTGGTGCCACTGTTACAGGTATATAGTAAAAAACTCAGCAGTATGTAATATATAGCTCTCATTCTATACTGAATTTTAGTTTCACGATCTTTCCGTCCCTGTATCGCTTGTCCAGGATATTGATGTTTTTCAGGCTACTTGTAGGGACGGTAAGTTTATTTATAAACTCTTCTTTCGAATATAACTCAATACCAGACTGTGCAGGAAATATCTGGTAGATCTGCGCATCATCTGCAATGAGATTGTTCAATTGTTGTTTCCGTTTTTTTAACTCTCCAAGATTCCCATTGCTGTAATACCGGAGCATCAGCGCGTAATCATCTGTGGCGAGAGGTACGTTGGCATTTTCATTCGCATCAATGTGCCTGATGATGGTGTCTGTTTTATGGTAAGGTGACTGCACCACAAAACGAATTATTTTTTCTTTACTGGAATATTCGAAACATCCGCTACTATCAGTTTTTAGATAGATAGGGGATTGGCCTTCAGAAAGGATCTTAACATCCAGCGGAATCTGGGTAATAGGTTCGCCTCGATCTTCATCGATCATACAGAATCGGAAACTGTTTTCAGAATTCAGTAAAAAATACATAGCTATCAGGATTGGAAGGACCGGCAGGAACAACCACAAAAACTTATTGTTCTTACGTTTTGGGTTTTCTTCTAAAGCAAGAAGATCTCCATGTTTACTTCTGAAAGTGTTCCAATTTTCGTATCCGGCGTATTCACTCAGCAAGTTGAGCATATCTATCCTGGGAAGTTTTTCGGCTTCATTCTTAAAATAGGTATAAAACCACTTCTCGCTCACCCGTCCACGTGTACGTAGAAACAAATCTTCCTGAAATCTTTCTATCTCTTCACCTTTCCAGTCACCAATTGCTATAGGTGCGTGATTTTCTTTCAGAAAAGTATCCGAAACGGCTTGTTTCAATAATTCGAAAAGTTTTTTGTTTGCTGCCTCCAAAAACTATAAAATGTTGAAAATCAGTTAAATGAAAATTGTAAAATAGAATACAATTGGTTTACAAGACGTTTGCAATCAGCCCTAGCTCTTTGGTTTTAGGTTTGTCGTGTAATAATTAAAAATATGAAATTATGAAGACAAATCGTTTTAAATCAGTTTGGAAAATAAGTATGTTCCTTTTACTATTTGGTTTTCTTTACGGCTGTGGGCAGGGAGGAAGTTATAGTGAGAAACTTAAAATGGGAGATGTAGATCTCAATGAGTCATTCGAGGCTATCGAGGTTGAAGAAGATGGTATCGCAAGCTTTAAACCGGATGCCACCTTAATAAAAACGCCGGATAACTTAAAGATCATCAAATCGGCTTCGGCTAGATACAAGGTGAAAGATGTAAAGGTTGCCACCGCCCAGATACGGAAGATCGCCTTGCAGTACAACGCTTATATAAGTGATCTGCGTTATGAGAACAACCTGTATCAGAAACAAAACCGCTTTACCATCAAAGTACCTCAGGAAAGTTTCGATAATATCATGGACAGCATTGGTAATGTGGTGGAATTTGTCGAGTATGAGAACATCACCACCAAGGATGTTACCGAAGAGTACATCGACTTGCAAGGTCGACTGGAAACGAAGCTTGAGGTAAAGAAACGTTATGAAGATATCTTGCGGAAAAATGCGAAAACAGTAGAAGATATATTAAATACCGAGGAAAAACTACGGGTATTGCAGGAAGAGATCGAATCGGTTCAGGGGAGGCTTAAATATTTAACCAATAAGGTAGCGTATAGCACCATTCAGATAGATCTGTACGAGACTGTTGCGTATACCAAGGAACCTACTGCTTATAAAAAGACCTTTGGCGATAAGGCAAAGGATGCCTTATCCTTCGGCTGGAAAATGATCGAATCCATTGTCTTGTTCTTTATTCATATATGGCCACTCATGCTGCTGGGGATCATTGTGATCCTGGTATTGAGAAGATGGTTGAAGAAATAAACAAAAAAAGCCGCGGAAATACACCGCGGCTTTTTTAATTTAAACCGAATTAATCACTAGTATCGGTTACATCTGTTTCATCTTCAGCTGCTTCGGCAGCAGCCGCTGCTGCTTCCATAGCCTTCATCAATGGAGCGTTATCCCAGTATCCGTATTCCTTTACTACTTTACCATCAACAAACTGAGCGGTAACATGAACGGGGATCATTAATTTCTGTCCGTTGGAGGCGATGGTCGCATTCCAAACTCCCCAGAAATTAACCCAGGTTTCACCTTTGTCTGTTACCACCATTTCCATATCGCCCTTTTCATCGTCAAAACCGTAAGACGATAGAGCCGCTGTGTTTTGCTTATGAGTCTCTACTGTTTCGGCCGGGGTCATTGCCTTGTCATCCGAATTGTGATAAACTTTTGCCGTATCGGCAAACTTTGATGTATAGGTTTTCCAATCGGCAGCCTCGTAAGCATCCACTAAGGCTTTAAATGTATCTATCTCGGGAGAGCTTTGCGTGTATCTCGTTTCACCCTGTTTGCAGGCAAAGAGTAACAAGCCCACCACTGCTAATAATGCTAATTTTTTCATATGTTCTATTGTTTTGTTTAGTTAATTAATTCCCTGTGTAACTAAGATCTGTACGCATCCAGCCTTGCATTTCATCCATCTTTGAGATTATACCCAGAAGTTCCTGGTTTAACTTGGCTCCCTCTTCACCCAGTAATTTGCGGTTCTCGGCAGACATGCGCTCGTAATCTTCAGGGCTTTCTGCCGCCATAGCGACCATGAAAAAGGTACCGTTGGATCCAAAGCTACTGCGATAGACCCGGTAATACATCTTAGATCCTTTCTCACTAAATAACTTCTTGTATTTCTTGGCAATCTCATATCCCTTGGCGTAGTTTTCCGGCGTGACATAGTATCGTACATTATTACGATAGTATTTACCTTCCGGCATTTGATTTATTCCCGAAGGTTGGTACGAGAGATCTTTGTCCAGGGTAATGATGTAGTCCAGGTGGTCTGTATAACATTTGTCCATTCTGGTAAATAGGTTTGAGAACGCTTCTTTCCCCATCTTTTCAGATAGACCGGCAAAGATATTCTTATCCAGGTCGGCCATTTTATCTATCTCACCCACATAGATATAATTAAAATTATCTGTAGCTAGAGTGAGCCATTTAGCTTCTTTCACACCGTGCTTCTTGCAGGCAGCAACCAAGTCTTTAGAAACGGCTTCGTATTCGCCAACCATGGAAGGTTTAACATGATCTTCATGGATCCAGTACATCTGGGTGGATTTTTCCTGAGAAATTCCAGTGAACATGAAGAACAGGAAGATCATTAAAAGCGAGTTGATAAAGTGTTTGTTTTTCATTTTATATTGGTTTAGTTAATAACACATTCAGCACCGACTTTGATCATATAAATCGATGTTACCAGCAATAGTACGGATGGAAAATGGGGAGAGAAGTTTAAATTATTGATTTACAATAAATTAAAGGTACAACAATTAGAAGTATTAAACCTGAATGAATTTTCTTTCAGAATTTTTTCTGAAGGAATTGCCACTCATTTAATCTGTTTATAATCTGGAGCCATAGTTTGTAACAACCTCCTCAATTTGTATCTTTGCGATTCTTAAAACCGAAGCAAGCAAATGTTCAATAATTTAACCGATAAACTCGATAAGGCCTTACACGTATTAAAAGGGCACGGTAGTATTACGGAAGTCAATGTAGCCGAAACTCTGAAGGAAGTCCGTCGCGCATTACTGGATGCCGATGTGAATTTTAAAACGGCAAAGGAATTCACCAATCGCGTTAAAGAAAAAGCATTGGGTCAAAACGTATTGACCACCTTGCAACCGGGACAGCTCATGGTGAAGATCGTAAAAGACGAACTCACCGAGCTTATGGGAGGCGATACCGCTGGTTTAGATCTAAGTGGTTCACCCAGTGTGATACTAATGTCTGGTCTTCAGGGTAGTGGTAAAACTACCTTTTCAGGGAAGCTTGCAAATTTTCTGAAAACAAAGAAATCCAAAAAACCACTGCTCGTAGCCTGTGATGTTTACAGGCCTGCGGCAATAAATCAATTACATGTTGTAGGTGAGCAGATCGGGGTGGAGGTTTATTCGGAAGAAGGGAATATGGATCCCGTTGAGATTGCCACAAAGGCAATCGCTCATGCCAAACAGAACGGATTTAATGTTGTGATCGTCGATACGGCCGGTCGCCTAGCAGTGGACGAGGAAATGATGACGGAGATCGCTAATATCCACGCCGCCATCAAACCTAATGAAACCTTATTCGTGGTGGATTCCATGACAGGGCAGGATGCAGTTAATACGGCAAAGACCTTTAACGACCGACTTAACTTCGAAGGGGTAGTACTCACCAAATTGGATGGTGATACACGTGGAGGTGCAGCCATCTCCATTAAAAGCGTAGTAGATAAACCCATTAAGTTTATAGGGACCGGCGAAAAAATGGAAGCCATCGATGTCTTTCATCCCTCCCGTATGGCAGACAGGATCCTGGGGATGGGTGATGTTGTTTCCCTAGTAGAACGTGCTCAAGAGCAATTTGATGAGGAAGAAGCCAGGAAACTTCAGAAGAAAATAGCAAAGAATCAATTTGGTTTCGACGATTTCATGAAACAGATCCAACAGGTGAAGAAGATGGGAAGTATGAAGGACCTAATTGGTATGATCCCAGGTGCGGGAAAAGCCATAAAAGATATAGATATAGACGACGATGCGTTCAAGGGAATTGAGGCGATCATCAATTCTATGACTCCTCAGGAACGATCCACTCCCGCAGTTATCGACGGGAACAGGAAAAAGCGTATTGCCAAGGGAAGTGGAACTTCAGTTCAGGAAGTAAATCAGTTATTGAAGCAATTCAATCAAATGAGTAAAATGATGAAGATGATGCAAGGTGGTGGAGGTAGAAAGATGATGCAGATGATGAATAAAATGAAATAAGAATTTAAAGCGAATCAAATGACAATCCTCGACGGTAAAAAAGCTAGTAGCGATATTAAAGATGAGATAAAGATAGCCGTGGACGCTATGAAATCGAGAGGCGAAAAGGTTCCGCATCTAGCTGCAGTTTTGGTTGGGGACGACGGGGCGAGCCTAACTTATGTAGGTAGTAAAGTACGAGCCTGCGAGCGTGTGGGTTTCGACTCGACACTGGTCCACATGCCGGAGTCGACTACCGAGGATGAGCTTCTGAAGAAGATCAATGAACTCAATAATGATAAGAATATTGATGGCTACATAGTCCAGTTACCGTTGCCGCGTCATATAGATTCACAAAAGGTATTAATGGCCGTCGATCCTAACAAGGATGTGGATGGATTTCATCCTGAGAACTTCGGAAAAATGGCTCTGGGAATGGAAACCTTTATTGCCGCAACACCTTACGGAATTATCGAATTACTGGAACGTAATAATGTCGAGACTCAAGGGAAACACGCCGTGGTGATAGGTAGAAGCAATATCGTAGGTCGGCCCATGAGCATTCTTTTGAGTAGAAAAGGTTATCCGGGCGATTGTACGGTAACACTAGCGCACAGCCGAACCAAAGATATGGCCGAACTTACGCGAAACGCAGATATTATCGTTTCTGCTCTAGGAGTGCCAAAATTTCTGAAAGCCGATATGGTGAAGGATGGAGTGGTAGTAATAGATGTGGGCATTACACGTGTTCCGGACCAATCGCATCCAAGAGGATATGTGATCACCGGCGATGTGGATTTTGAAAACGTGAGCAAGAAATCTTCCTTTATAACCCCGGTACCCGGCGGGGTTGGCCCAATGACCATCGCCATGTTACTAAAAAACACATTACTTGCACGGGAAAATAGGTTGACTTAAGAACTATTCTTTGGCATTGGAAGACAGGTATTCTTTCCGATAAATATTCACGATCACGATAAAAAGGCTAATAAGTAAAGGCCCGAATATTAGTCCGATAAAACCAAATAACGGCACCCCCACAATTACTCCTATAAGCGTGATCAATGGGTGAACATTATCTAGCCGTTTCAAGACGTATAATCTAATGATGTTGTCTGTAGATCCCACTACGATAAGACCGTATAAAAGTATTCCCCAGGCCGAAAAATTATTTCCGGTTGAGAGTTCAAGAATAAAGACCGGAAGGATCCCAATAAGTGTACCCACAAAGGGGATCATAGATCCTATTGTTACGATCACAAACCAGAAGAAAGGATCCGGAATTCCGAAGATAAAAAAACCGATCAAAGCGATAATTCCTTGTGCCAAAGCTACCAGGGGGATTCCCAGTGCATTGGAGCGTACCATCGCCTGAATCTCATTTCCAATAACTTTCAGATTAGGTTTGTTAATGGGAATATAATCTCCTACCGAGTTTTTCACCATGCGGCGATTAGTAAACATATAGAATAGGATAAAGTACATTAAACCAATTGCGATCACAATATCGAAGGTACTTCCTGCAACAGCCTGTAAATTGTTAGACAACCAGTTGGAGATCGCACTAACATCTATTTGAGAGGCTAGATCGAAGTGATATCTGGTTTCCATAGCAGCTAGCTGATCTTTCAGGGCCTGAACCACCTTTTCGGAGTTTTTCACAGCGTTTCCAATCTTGTTTCCTAACATGAATATCACCCCGGTAACCGGGATTAAGATACCTACAAATGAAACGACTATAAGGAAAGAGGCCGCCAGATTAGGATTCCATCCCTTCCGTACCAGCCGGAGCATCCAACCCCGCATAAGTACGTAAATGGTAATGGCGCCCAACACCCCGGAAAAATAAGGAAGCAACTCTCTAAAAATGAGTCCACCAATTATTATGATTAGCAGAAGAATAAAGATCTGCTGAATTATGTGCTGTGGAATAGGTTTCGCCATAGATCTTTCGTTTTTGTTTTAAAGATAGGGATTTCCCAATGTAATTTTAATTTGTAGGTATTTTCGTCGATTTTATATCCAATTGGTCTAAAAAGTCATTGACGAATGAGTAATAATTGTACCTTTTTTCTATCTAACTAATTAAATGAAAAATGAGAAGAATTATTTTAATTGCAGCACTTGTATCCATAGGTGTTGTGACTGCCGTAGGAATGCGTAATAATAGCGATGGACCTAAAGTCACTATCTGTCATATTCCACCGGGGAACCCTGCCAATGCCCATTCTATTACTATAAGTATAAATGCATTGCCGGCCCATCTGGCTCATGGAGATAGTGAAGGTGCTTGTGAAGCACAGTGTACTCTGGAAACAGATCCCGAATGTTACTGCGCTTTGTTTCCGGATGATATGGAATGTAATTGATCTGGAAATCGTTATTTCGCGAAGAGCTGATCTAGGTTTTTAAAGGCTTTAAATTCCAGGGCATTTCCACTGGGATCCTTGAAGAACATAGTTGCTTGTTCACCTGTTTCTCCTTCAAACCGAACGTAAGGTTCGATTATAAATTTTACGTTTCTTTTCTGAAGGGATTCCGAAAGCTTACCGAATGTGGGCATATCCAGTACTACACCAAAGTGAGGAATAGGTACTTCTTTACCATCCACAGGATTACTTTGTTGTTCTTTCGGTGAACGTTCCTTAAGATGGATCACCAGCTGATGGCCGTAAAAATCGAAGTCCACCCAGTGATCACTGCTCCGGCCTTCTTTACAGCCAAGAATATCGCGATAAAAACTGCGATTAGTTTCAATATCATCTACAGGAATAGCCAGGTGAAAGGGTCTTAATTTAGTTGTCATGTTAATCATTTACAGTTAAATAATGAATACTCACGGTTGCCAAATCGTTATTAGGGAATTTAGAAAAATGAGCGGGATCTGAAAACAGCCCAATTTCTTTCAGGATATGGTTGAACACATCCAGCTCCAGGATATATTGGTCGCTAAAACCATGGGTAGCATCGTAGGCTGTGGCCGCGGTCTTCCCAATGTTTGCGGCTGCTATCATCGGATCGATGGTATGCAACTCTATTAGCAGTAAACCAAACTTTCCGATATACCGCTTCCAGTTCTCGAAGTGTTCTTTTAGATTCTGTTCCACCAAAGCGTTGGGCAACCTTTCACCTGCCGATGCGAACGCACCTGTACTCAAACTAGTTTCTCCCTCTACAGATCCTTCGGGCATGGTCCATGGCCTGTTGTGGTCGAGAAAGGTGCGTACATTAAGTAGATCGTTGAGGTTGATATCATAACTTGATTGTATGTCTTCCTCAAGCTGTTCGGGGTCTCCAATGTCTCCCCAAATTACCTTAGCCCAGATATCGGCCTTTACCAGGTTGGCTCGAGTTGCTTTTAGAGCTGCACGGTTAAAATCCACTCCAACCAGGAAGAGCGGATATTCCTCTAACATGCTACCACGATGGGTTCGTTGTTCGATAACTTCGAAAAGATGGATTAGAAAGGCTCCATTCCCGCATCCCATATCCAGGATGCCCTTGGGTTGCTCTTCAATAGGCTTATTGAATAGTGAAATAATGATATCGTCTATCTTTTTGAAATAAGCCGAATGCGCTCCCCCGCTTCCCCATACGTTCATTTCCCTATCCACATGGATCTCGGTAGCCGTAGTGACCGAACTTTTAAAGATAAGGGCATTCCCAAACATTAATTCGTCCACTCGTCTGAAAGTGGGGATGTAGGAAACCGTAACCCCATAGGCGGTAGACCGTCTTGCAAAAAACAACCCTTTGTCTGTAAATCGATAGTGATCGTTCTTTTTTCGGAACCAGCCCAAAAAGGTGAAAAAATCCAAGAGTTTGCTGAAACTTACAGGATCCTCATGAAATTCGTCTGCGCTAAAGGAAGCTTCCATGAAGTACTTGTGGAACATTCCGTCCATTCCAAGGAATACAGAGATCGGTCCCACTAGTACTCCTTCAATATGTTTTTCTATCTGAATTTCAACCTCCCGTACCAGTTCATCATCGGAAGTGGGGGAGTAATCCCCATTCTTATATTTATTAAAGATCCTATTCAGGATAGTAAACTGTTCCAGTTCGAAATGACGTGGGTGAAATTCGGCAGAAATCTTCATAAAATTCACCACATCCTCGTAGCGATTCGCCATTAAAAGCCCAATACTGCTTTTGTTATTTATACGCAGCGTCACCGAATTATCATGCCTGTTAAGATCGTATTCCAGCCAGCCCTGTGATGCTAACATCCGAAGGCCGATGTTTAAATACCCTTCATTGGCAGAGAAATGATCACATAGAGATTGCAGCGAACATTCCTTTTTCTCAAGTAGATAATCAAATACACCTTTTTCGTGAAGGGCTGTTACTACCGGAGCGAAGGCGATTCCATCGAGGTGACGAAAAAGTTCACTGCGATACAAGGTTTTTTCGGCAATTGAAAGCATATATCAGGTTCTCAGCTATGTAAATATATGCCTTTTCGTATTATTTAATTACAAAGTTATAATCTGTTCCAGATATCCAGATAGATTTTCCAGTCTCCATTCTCTTTCCGCCAAACGATCACATATTTACCCTTGAAATCGGTAACCTTTTTATCCTTATTTGTAATACTACCCTCATAGTATCCATAGTCGTATGCGTAGTTATTCAGTATCCTTATTTCCACAGGCGTGACTTTATGGAAGAGGTTGCTTGCACCCTCGGCGAATTGCCACCTTTTTTCTATTTCGGGTCTGCCTGAAACGATATCCGAATTACCCGGGAAGATCTTCCCATCACTAGTATAAAAGCTTGCGATCTTTGCCGCGTCTGCATTCATGTATGCCTCCGAAAAAGCCTTAACTTTCTCACGGATCTTGTCTTCTTCCGAAATTGCGAGGCGTTTCTTGCAATCGATCTTCCAGGTGGGGTATCTTATAGTCTCTGCTGTGTCTACCCATTCACCTAACCAGTTATACCCTAATTCGTTTATGTTGCTAAAGGTTATCCTGTAGAAACCCTCCATTCCGTTAGGTGCTTTCTGCTCTCTGTACAGCACTATGCTGTCACCTCTTTTACCACCTTCCCAGGCGGGTAGTTTTGTACTAGGGGATTTATTAGAATAGTAGTGTACATACCACTTACTGCTGTCGGCTATATACTGGCGTATACTACCACTATGGCTACCATCCGGCTTATAGGTTTCGTCTTGCACGGCGGTACCGTCCATGATGTATTTCCACTTCCAAACAATATTTTCGGGTTCTGCCCAATTTCCGTCCTGATTCCTGAGGATAGATACACAATCGCATGTCCCTATAAGAGGTGCGTAGTCTGCCAACTCTTCCGGGGCATCAGGGTTTAACTTACCATAAGGATTGGATGAATCTGCAGAATATTTCCCCTGGGCTGTGGCCATTAAAATAGAAACGAGGTACAAGATGAGATATATAAAAGTTTTCATAATTGAAAAGATTGAATATTGCCTGATATAAAAGTAGCTGTAAGGTACAAACTCACAGGTTTATATTATTCAATAACAATCACAACCAGAGTTTATTTGGGATTGGAAATAGACTTCATGAATAACATTCTGAAAAATAACAAAAAAGCCTCTTTAAAAGAGGCCTTAATTAAATTATTCTTCCGAAGCGGTGTCCGCTTCCTCTTCATCGGCATCCCAACCCACCATAAAATATTTAAAGGTGGCGGCATCGGGAATTTGCGAAGCTTCAATCTTCGCATTGTAATTGTACCGGATGTTTTCGGGTAATTGTTTCTTATCAATGGTTATAAAGACATCGCTGTCTTTGATAAAGATCACAACCGAATTGATAGCATTCTCGATAGCGGCGATCTCATAATTTGCTTTTAGTTCACCAAAAGTACTTCCTTTACCCAGGCCTTTTTCTGTGATATAGCGCTCGTCGAAGATCTGGATATTGGTGATCACCGAGTTAGGATCTTTCTCATCTTCGGGAGATAGTAACATGAGTTTCTTCCCGCCTTTTTCGTAGATCTCGACCTCTCCCTGCGTCTCGGGAGCATCTTCGATCTGCCCAACCTTTACTATAGAATCGTTAGCGAATATCGAATCCAGTTGTTTCATCTGGGTCTTTTTATTGAGTTGTCCTATACTTCCGTTTCCTATTAAGAAAGGATCTGTTTCTTTACCACATTGTGTTAATAATACGGCAACGATGGACGCAAATAATAGTGCTTTTTTCATTGAGTTACTTATTATGTTGTTTGTGAGTTTATAATCTTTATTTAAGCATTTTCGTGAGTATCCCCAGGACGCTTCGTATAACCGTGGGGCTGGTGAGTACTTTTTCCAGGGAACTTTTACCGCGTCTTCTCGTGGTGGTTCTGCTCCGCCCCGTGCTGGATCGCTGTGCCTCCTTTTGTTCTTTTAGAGCCTTTTCTTTGGCTTCTTCCTTATTTGCTGTTTCTATCTTTTTGTTGAGTAATTCGTATGCGCTTTCGCGGTCCGGTTCTTCGTTGTACTTCTTAATGAGTTTAGACTCGCCCAGTAGATCCTTAATTTCATCGTCTTCTAATACATCCATCCTGCTCATGGGTGCGCGTAGCAGGGTTGCTGCCAGCGGGGTAGGGATCCCTTTTTCATTAAGAGCAGAAACCAGGGCTTCTCCAATTCCCAGAGACGTTAAAACTTCGTCTGTTTTATAATATTCAGAGATCGGGTAATTCTCCGCTGTAAGTTTAATTGCCTTTCGATCCCGCGCGGTAAAGGCTCTCAATGCGTGTTGGATCTTTAAACCTAACTGACTCAATACAGCATCCGGTACATCGGTTGGGTTTTGCGTTACAAAATACAACCCTACGCCTTTCGATCGAATTAATTTTACAATACTCTCAATCTGGTCCAGCAACGCATCACTAGCTTCTTTAAATATCAAATGAGCTTCGTCTATGAAGATCACAAGTTCCGGCCTTCCGCTGTCGCCCTGCTCCGGGAACGTGCTGTATACTTCGGCTAAAAGGCATAACATAAAGGTTGAGAATAATTTTGGTCTATCCTGAATATCGGTTAGGCGAACGATATTGATATATCCCATTCCATTTTCATCCACTCGAAGCAGATCGTCTGTGTCGAAGGATTTTTCTCCGAAAAAGAGATCCCCGCCCTGTTGTTCGAGTTCGACGATCTTTCTTAAAATAGCTCCCGAGGAGGCCGGAGATATACGGCCGTATTCCCTAGCGATCTCTGCCTTGCCTTCTTCGGTGGCATATTGAAGAATTTTCTTAAAATCCTTAAGGTCCAGCAAGGGTAATTTGTTATCGTCACAATATTTAAACAGAATAGAGATGATTCCAGCCTGTGTTTCTGAAACGCCCAGAATTCTAGAGATCAAGACCGGACCAAATTCACTTACTGTGGCTCGTAGCCGAACTCCGTTTTGTTTGGATAAAGTAAGGATCTCTACAGGAAATTTTTTAGGTTCGAAAGGGATGCCGATCTTGGCATGTCGCTCATCGATCTTGGGATGTCCCGGACTTGGCTGCGCGATCCCACTTAAGTCGCCTTTCATGTCCATAAGAAGCACAGGAATTCCTTTCTCTGATAGATTTTCGGCCAGTACCTGGAGGGTTTTGGTCTTACCCGTTCCCGTAGCACCGGCTATAAGTCCGTGTCTGTTTAAGGTTTTTAGCGGAATTCTAACGAGTGCGTTCGTTACTGCTTCGCCATCAAGCATACCCGCACCAAGAGTGATCGCATCCCCTTTTGTCTTGTATCCGTTATTGATATGATCGAAAAATACCTGAGTATCTGCCATTATTCAAATTTTGGTTAAAAATAGCGATTGTGCCTAAGCTATTGAAATATTCTTTACTTTAAAATCTAAATTTTTAGATTATGAAGACCATTATTTCAAGAATTTTTGTCCTACTGTTATTTGTTCTCTCTATTTCCTGTGAAGATTCACCCTCGCATACCAAGGACAACGGAATTGTACTGCCGTCGGGATTCGAATTTCACCTCGATGAACCGGAATTCTCTGCGGCACAATCCGGTACAGATCCGGATGTGGCCTTTAGTAAGATTGTTAAAGTAGGGGAAATGTATTTTCTTTCCGGACAGATAGGGAAGGACCTTACGACCAACCAACTCGTGCCAGGTGGTATTGAGGCTGAGACCCGGCAGGCTATAGAGAATATCAAATCGGTGTTGGGTGAGTATGGTGTGTTGTTAGAAAATGTGGTCAAGGTGACGGTGATCCTGGATGATATTGAAGATTTCGCAACCTTTAATAAAATCTTTATGGATTACTTTCCAC
>CAJQNO010000010.1 GCA_905479745.1 uncultured Flavobacteriaceae bacterium
CCATACTATTGCCCATTATCTCTATGGCAGTTTATTTATTTTTATATACACCTAACATTCGAGATGTACTTTCGGGTACCCATTCAAATTTTGCGGCTTCAGGAGGTTATGGTCCAAATCAGGTAGCAACCGTACTTGGATTGGGAATGATCATTTTATTTGGTAGGATCATCACGATAAAAAGTCGATTTATTAATATCCTGGATTTGGGATTGCTGGCCTTTGTGAGTTATAGGGGAATCATTACTTTTTCGCGGGGAGGTATAGTAACAGCTGCTGTATGTGCGGCTGCCTTTATCCTGGTTTATTTCTTGACGGCAGACCGAAGGGAAAAATCCACATTGTTACCACGTATCGCTTTTATCGCCGGAGTTATTATGGTTACCTGGCTATATTCATCGATCTCAACCTTAGGTTTAATTGATAAACGATATTCCAATCAAGATGCTGCCGGGAGGGTAAAAGAGGATGTTTCCACGGGAAGAGCCGAATTAATGAAAACAGAATTGGATGCATTTTATGAAGCACCTTTTACAGGGATAGGTGTTGGGAAAGTAAAGGAGTTTCGTCTCGATTCTACCGGGATTGAATCGGCAACGCATAACGAGGTGAGCCGTTTATTCTCCGAACATGGGTTGTTTGGTCTAATTGCATTAATGGTACTTGTCACCACACCTTTGAGTTTGATATTTAAGAAAAAGCAAAGCCCTTATCTGGTGACCTTTCTCTTGTTCTGGTTGCTCACTATTAGTCACTCATCCATGCGGATTGCCGCACCTGCCTTTATATACGGATTAGCCCTTATTCATATTATTCATGCCAAACCAAGAACTATTATACATAGGAAATAAACTGGCGACATCGGGCGCTACAATTTCCACTATCGATTCTTTGGGTTCTCAGTTGGAATTTGAGGGCTATACTGTGTATATGGCATCCTCTAAGCAAAATAAATTGTTGAGATTGCTGGACATGATGTGGGCTGTATTTCGATACAGGAGAAAGGTAAGCTGTGTCCTGATCGATACCTACAGCACTCAAAATTTCTTCTATGCTGTGGGTGTTGCTAATTTGTGCAGGTTATTAAAAATGCCATATATCCCTATTTTACATGGTGGGAATTTACCGGAGCGACTGCGTAGGAATAAACGACTTTCCTGGAAATTATTTAACGGGGCTAAGATCAACGTATCTCCTTCGGCATACTTAATGGAGGAATTCAAGAAAGAGGGCTACAATAATATAATTGAGATTCCCAACAACATCGTACTGGAAAACTACCCATTCCGGCTTCGTCCTGAACCAAAACCTAAACTACTATGGGTACGATCCTTTGCGGAGATCTATAACCCAGCACTGGCGCTTGAAGTTGTAAAGCTGTTATTGAAGAGCGATTACCAGGCCAGTTTGTGTATGGTAGGGCCGGACAAGGATGGTTCGCTGGAGCGCTGTAAAAAAATTGCTGCTGAAACCTCGTTACCAATTAAATTTACTGGCAGACTAAGTAAAAGTGAATGGATCGACCTTTCCAAAGAATATGATATTTTTATCAACACAACCAATTTCGACAATACTCCTGTGAGTGTGATAGAGGCAATGGCCTTAGGACTTCCGGTAGTAACCACCAATGTGGGAGGTATTCCGTATCTTTTAGAAAATAAAAGGGATGCTTTGCTGGTAAAACCAAACGATGCAGATGCTATCTGTGAATCGGTTATCTCACTGATAGAGAATCCGCAAACGGCTGTGCATCTTGCTAGCAATGCCCGGAAGAAGGTAGAAAAGTTTGATTGGGAGGAGGTCAAACATTTATGGTTCAGAATATTGAAAGCATAAAATATTAGTACATTTACGAAGACAATCTCCAACCAATGCCTCAAAAGTCGAATATTCATTTTGATATTTCTGAACGAAAGGTCCTTTTGCGGATCTTCGACATTATTAGTGTCCTGGCTTTGCTTTATTTAGTGGGGACCGTATTCGATTTCGACTATTTTAAGATCAACGCAGATCACTGGGTGTGGTCTATAGTACTAGCCTTGTATCTGGGAGTATTTGCTACTATTTTCGAACTCTACAATCTTCAGAAAGCCAGTAAGTTTGAAGTAGTGATTCAGAATATCATTCTTACTTCATCGGTTACTGTTCTATTCTATCTTTTAACACCATTCTTTACCCCCGAATTACCGGAGAACAGGTTACAGATCATTTATTTTTACATAGCCGTGAATATAGCCTTATTCATCTGGCGGTATGCCTATATAGTGCTCATCTCTGCTCCCAGGTTCTTTAAGCGAGTTTTAATTATAGGTAGCTCGGAAGATATGGCGAAGGTAATTAGATCACTTCAGAAATCGGATCCAAATTATAAAGTGATAGGTTTTATCAACACCACTAAATCCCAGCAGGCGAGCCTGGCTTTCGATCTGCCGCAAGAGTTCGCTTTAAATAACGTGGCCAAAACAGTTAAGGAAAATACTATTTCCGAGATCGTGATCGCTACGCAACCGTCATCGGGGATGACAGTTTCTCTATACAATCAATTAATAAACCTGCTGGAAAGCGGTGTCCCCATCCGGGAGTACACCCAAGTATATGAAGAGATCACACATAGAGTTCCGGTGCAGCATGTAGATAAGGATTTTTATCGTTATTTCCCATTCAGTAGAAGTAACCAAAACAAACTCTATCTATTCTTCCACCGGATTTTAGACCTCTTATTCTCGGTTCTGGGATTGATCTTCGGACTCCTAATCTCACCGGTTGTTATCATTGGAAACATAATAGGAAACCGCGGTCCGGTATTTTATACGCAAACCCGGGTAGGTAAGAACAGCAAGCACTTTAAGATCTATAAACTGCGAAGTATGGTGGTTAATGCCGAAAAGGACGGTGCCAGGTATGCCGCAGCGAAGGACCATCGGGTGACGAAATTTGGCCGGTTTCTGCGTAGGTCGCGATTCGATGAGATCCCTCAGTTCATTAATGTTATCAAAGGAGATATGAGTGTGATCGGTCCCAGACCGGAACGACCGGTTTTCGTTCAGGAACTTTCAGAAAAAATACCCTTTTACGAAGTAAGGCACCTAGTTAAGCCCGGGGTTACAGGATGGGCGCAGGTAAATGCGAAATACGGTAGTACCCAGGAGGATGCCCTGGAAAAACTACAATACGATCTGTATTATATAAAACACAGGAGTCTGTTCCTGGATATAAGTATTGTAATAAAAACACTAAGTACGATTATATTCTTCAGGGGGCAGTGATCAATTCCTGTTCTTATCCCCTAGATATCGATAAAGATAGATGTATCTAACGGCAAGCCCAAGGAGCAGTGGAAGCAATCCTACGGCGAAACGCTGTACGCCCGAGATCCAATGAAAACCGAGCAGGACCAATAGCAATAGTAGAAAGAAAGTATAGCGCTGCAGCCAGCGTTTGGGAGTTTGCCTGCTAATTAATGTAAAGAACAGCAGGGAGAATGGAAACGCCCAGAGGAGGTTGTAATTATTAGCCGTGGTGCTATGGTCTGTCGCAAACCAAAGAAGTAAAAGAATTACTCCAATTAGTCCGGTTACCAGAAAGATTAGCATATCGAGATAGCGGCTTCGCTGCTGGTTTTTGTAGTTTTTATAAGTTACAAAAACCAGCAGCAAGCCCAGGATGCCAAAGATAAATAACGGACTAAAGAAAAAATTTCCACTTTCGCGACGTTCCTCGGTATCGTATAACTTTTTAGTTGTTTTAACCAGTGCTGTAGTCCCCGAGGCGGTGGCAATGGTAGCACCTTCATTGGCTTTATAAACGTATTCCGGTAAGAACTGGTATTCCCAGGAGGTAGCTTTTCTATCCACTACGGCGCCAATGGCAATATCCATACCCAGGCTTCCCCAGCTATTGTAATGTACATTTTTCTGAATCAGCTCCCGGAACGTATAGCCTTCTTCCGCAAGGTTTGCGTTGTACTTCAGTTTATCTCCCAGGACAGATACGAGCACATCGCGTATTCTGGTCGCGCAGTTGTCGTACAGGAAGTCGTATTTGTAATATTTATTCTCCGGTTTGGCATTGTCCTGAAGGAAATTAAATACGCCTTGTTTTTCTGAATAGCTCAGGTTTAACACCTGTTCTTCCACCCACCGGTCCTGAGCCTTATAACTGTTTAAAAACGGCTCGAATTCGCTTACTGCAAGTTTGTAAAGTAATTTACCCTGAGCGAATTTGGTGTAGAAATTCGGGGTGTCGAAATCGTAAACCCCATAATTGAACGCATAATCGATATCGTTTTCCGGGTCGTATACACGAAAGGCGCTGTGTCCAAATTTGTCGTAGAGATTATCTCCCGGTCCTATAGTGAGGATACTAATTTCCGCCTTTTCCGATAGCGAGACGTACTGCGCGAAGGCAGGTAAATTCAGTAAAATAAAAAGGAAGAGGAGGTAGTTTTTTTTCATCTATCTAAAAATACTCCAGTCTAATTTAAGTGAAAATACATTAGAA
>CAJQNO010000011.1 GCA_905479745.1 uncultured Flavobacteriaceae bacterium
GAAACGTGATCGTGTATGAATTTTGGGCAGATGCTAATGCGAAGGCAAATATCATGACCAAAAAACTTACACTTTTCCGATTAATCGAGAAAAAGGTAAAGTTTTTCATAGTTGATTTTTTAGAAAAATTAGAATTAGAATAATAAGTTTAGTTTTCAAATGCGATTAAAAAAAACATAAGAATTCCAAATATATTCAAAAGTGATAAAATAACAATAGTCAAAACAGTTAAAAAATACGAATCTGGCAGAGCTAATACTCTACTAATCAACTGGATTTATAATGGGTATTGCCCCTATTATTGCCTTGAATTCGACGGGTGGTTTAATCGAAAAGTGCTTTGAGTTCGGTTGCTTCTTGAGGCGCCATTTTTCCAGCGAGGACAAGGCTTAATTGTTTTCTTCTCAATGCCGCATCGAAACGTTTTTTTTCAAGATCGGTTTCAGGTATCAGATCGGGAACAGGTACAGGATGGCCCATCTCATCCACAGCCACAAAGATGTATATTCCTTCATTGGCTTTCGAACGCATGCCGCTTTCACGGTCTTCTATCCATACATCCATATAGACCTCCATCGAACTTTTAAAGGCGCGTGAGACTTTTGCTTCAACGGTTACCACACTTCCTAGAGGGATCATTTTATTGAAGGCCACATGATTAACCGAAGCGGTAACTACTATACGACGGCTATGTCTGCGAGCTGCAATACTGGCCGCTCTATCCATACGCGCCAGCAATTCGCCACCAAACATATTCCCTATGGGATTAGTCTCACTAGGCAGAACTAGATCTGTGATCGTGGTTTTAGAATCTTTGGGATTTTTCGCTACCATAAAACAAATTTTTGCAAAGGTACATTTGTTTTAGGGGAATTGATAGTAGTGTACAGATTATTGAACTATTTAAGGGAGAGATCCTTTACCAAGAGCCAGGCATCTTTATTTTCTGTGTTTTTGATCTTACGTAACTCACGAAGGGCCTCAACCCTATCGGTATGAGAACTGTAAATTACCTGGTGTAGTCCATACTTGTTAGCGCCAATTAAGTGGGCCGTAAATCCCTTCGAGGCTAATTGCTGAAGTTTTTTATGCGCATTGGCTTCTACTCTAAACGCCCCAGCTACTATATGATATTTACCTTGCTGTTTTGGAACACTTATCTTTAGCATGGGTAATGGATCTGAAATAACAAAGGTGGCTTCCTGTATCTCATCGGCGATCTGCGCCTTCGCTTTTTGTTCTTCAGCAAAATTGTGTTCCTGAACCTTGCCTTCATATAATTTCATACCACCCAGACTACCCAGAGCAATCGCCAGTAAGCCTATTGCGGCATATTTCATATAAGGTGCGGCCTTGCGTTTTCCAGGAGTGAACAAAATAGCCGGCTTATCAACCTGATCCTGAGAGGAGGTACTTGTTTCCAAATGCCTTTGGATCTCATGCGAAACAAATGAACTTAAACCAAATGATGCCGTATTGAAATTTTCGGAGGCAGATGGCAAAAATTGTACAGACCCTTCTTTATTTAGCTGAAGGTCTCCAATGCCTTGTAATGAGATCACTGTCCCTTCGTTAAGTTTTTTACTCATGCGACCGGTGAAATTTCGGATCCGCTGAAGGGCCGTTTCATAACTACAACTATCGGCGCCGGCTATGTAATTTGCCAGTAAGCCGTCATTGGTTTGCAATTGCCTGTTGAACGAAACCGATTTGGAGGGCGGATAAAAGGTGTTGGACTTTTCATCGATCGAGGCAGAATTATAGTGGGTGAGAAATGCACCGAAGCCAGGAACGATAACGCATTCGTAACGGTATAAAAGGTCTTTGATATAGGTTTCCAATTGCATTGAAACAAACTTATAGGTTTTTTCAGTCGAATTCAACAGATGAAGAACGATTTTATTAACAACCCAAAAAAGTAGTATTTTTGAAGGCTCCCCGATTATAACGATCTACATGCTTTCACAGAATGAACTGCGCTATCTGCTGGCCTTAAAGCAGGTACCAAACCTAGGGGAAACTTCAATAAAAAAATTAATCCAAACCGTAGGTTCGGCCGAAGGTATATTTCAGGAGAAAAAAAAGAAATTAGAACTAATTCCGGGGATCGGAGCATACAAACTAAGAGAATTCCATCCAAAGATCGCCTTAGATGAGGCGGATAATGAACTTCAATTCATATCAGAAAATAATATCAAATGCCTGTATTTTATGGAGGAAGACTATCCAGCACGCCTGAAACATTGCGTGGACGGTCCCGTCTTACTTTTTTTGCAGGGAGAGCTAAATCTTCAAAACAAACATATTATTAGCGTAGTAGGCACCAGGATTGCCACTACCCATGGTAAGGCCGCCTGCGAGGGCATAATTTCGGAACTTGCGCCTATTAATCCCGTGATCGTTTCCGGATTTGCCTACGGAATTGATATTGTAGCACATAATACGGCTGTAGCGCACGGACTGCAAACCATTGCCTGCCTGGCACATGGACTCGATCAAATTTATCCGAAAGTGCATAAGAAATATGTGCCGGCAATACTTGAAAATGGTGGCTTATTAACCGAATTCTCAAGTAACGATCCCTTCGATCGTAAAAATTTCCTGAGACGAAACCGTATCATAGCCGGTATGAGTGAGGCAACCGTGGTGATAGAATCTGCTGCCAAGGGAGGGAGTCTGGTAACAGCAGATATCGCTAATTCCTACAACAGGGAAGTGTTTGCCGTTCCGGGAAGGCCGGGAGACCTTCTTAGTGAAGGTTGTAATAACCTCATTAAAACTCAACAGGCTCAACTTATTACGTCAGCGGCCGATCTAGTGTATTACATGGGGTGGAAGCTAGACAACAATGTGGCTAGGCCAGTTCAGACAGCGTTATTTCCCACCTTATCGGAAGACGAGACGCTCGTCTTTAATTTCTTGAAAACGCATGATAAGGAACTTTTGGACATTATAGCGATTGCTTGCCAGATGCCTACCCACAAGACGGCTACCGTTTTGCTTAACTTGGAACTGAAAGGGTTGGTTCAGCCACTTCCGGGAAAGCTATTCCAAAGGATCTAGTATCCTAGTTTAGCTCGAACTCTATCCAAAACCTTATCTGCCACAACCGAAGCTTTTTTGGCGCCGGACAGCAAGATGTTTTCAAGTTCGTCTTGGTGTGTCATATAGTGATTATAGGTTTCCCTGGGATTGGCAAATCGCTCGAGAATAAGCTCGTAAAGGGCTTGTTTGGCATGACCATAGCCATAACCGCCTCCTTCGTAATTTGCTCGCATTTCTTTTATTTGTACTTCGGAAGCCATTAAACGATATAGCGCAAAAACATTACAAGTATCCGGATCTTTGGGCTCTTCCAGTGGTGTACTATCTGTCTCGATACTCATAATCTGCTTCCGAAGCTTTTTATCCGGAAGGAATATGTTGATAATGTTGTTCTTGGATTTGCTCATTTTGCTGCCATCGGTACCGGGAACGAGTTTAGTCTCCTCCCTTACCTTTCCTTCGGGAAGAACGAAAACTTCTCCCATCTTGGTGTGGAGCCTGCTCGCTACATCGCGAGTAATTTCCATATGCTGCATCTGATCCTTTCCCACAGGGACGATCTGCGCATCGTACAATAATATATCGGCTGCCATAAGCATGGGGTAGGTAAACAATCCTGCATTAACATCTTCCAATCGATCTGCCTTGTCCTTAAAAGAATGAGCAAGCGTTAAGCGCTGATAGGGGAAGAAACAACTTAAATACCAGGACAACTCGGTTACTTGTGGGATATCACTTTGGCGGTAGAAAATAGTTTTATCTGTGTCCAGCCCAAAGGCAAGCCATGCAGAAGCTGTACTGTAGGTATTTTGCTTTAGTGTTTGCGGATCCTTGATCTGAGTGAGGGAATGCATATTGGCAATGAACAGAAAAGATTCATTAGCGGGATCGTTGGCCATTTCGATGGCTGGTAATATCGCACCTAATATGTTTCCTAAATGAGGGGTTCCGGTACTTTGTATTCCTGTTAGAATTCTCGACATAATATTTTGGCTACCAAAAGGGGAATGGACTGTATTAATTTGAAATTTCCGCAAAGTTAAATTATTTGAGGTATTTGAATCACTCAAATCACTATTTTTGGTCTTTCATGAGATTCTTCACAAATATTTTTCTTCTATTATACCGCATCTGGTTTTATATCCTGGTAGCCGTACCCATCCTAATACTATTTCCCGTTTTAATAGTGAGCATTGCATACGAGCGGTGGTACCCGTTTTTTTTCAGGCTGGCGCGAATATGGGCAAAATTTATTCTAATGGGCATGGGGCTGTATCCTGTAGTGAAAAGGGATTTCAGAATAAAAAAGGGACAAAGCTATATGCTGGTTGCCAACCATACGTCCATGACAGACATTATGCTTATGCTCTATCTTTCCAAAAATCCGTTTGTCTTTGTAGGCAAGAAGGAGCTGGCCAAGATCCCATTGTTCGGATTCTTTTACAAGCGTACCTGCATCCTGGTGGACAGGGGGAGCGCCAAAAGCAGGCATGATGTATTTATCCGGGCTCAGAAGAAACTCAATCAGGGTATAAGTGTGTGCATCTTTCCGGAAGGAGGAGTCCCCGATGACAAAAATATTCTCCTCGACGAATTCAAGGACGGGGCCTTCAGATTGGCCATCGAACATAAAATTCCACTTATACCCATAACCCTGCACGATAATAAAAAGCGATTTCCGTACGATATCTTTTCAGAAGGAGGCCCTGGCAAATTGCGCGTTAGGATACACCAGGAAATTCCCACCGGTATACTGGACCTTGAAGACAAGCGAATGTTAAAACTACAGGTTAGAGAAATCATACTCAAGGAACTTCAGCATCCATCCATACCATAAAAAAACCGTTCTATGGCGAAAGAACGGTTTTTCTAATCATTGTCTGTTTGGTAACCCAAACCTAACCAACTAAAAAACTAACCTAAAACTTAAAACTCAATCCCGTATAAACCCCCATGTAGAAAGGATTAAAATCTACAGAAGGATCGCTGTAAGGATTAAGTTGGTACTTAAACATAGGCTCAATATTAAACTTTAACCTTTTCGAGAATTTATAGTCGAAGCCCAAACCAATATTGGTTGTAAAGCTCAATGAATTCAAATTATTTGCTTCTCCGAGAACGCTTCTGAAATCTCCGGCCTCAACCGAAATCTCACTATCTCCAAGGAATAAGGTGCTAAAACCTCCTATCATGTGTACTCCAAATTTTGTATTTACCAAGGCATACTTAAGCTCCATGGGAACTTCATAATACCGTATGCTTTGGTTTATAAAAGCGTCTGCTCCACCTGCTTTTGGGGTAATCGTCCCAAACCCACCTTCGGGGTTAGGCCGTATAGTTCCTTTATCTACAGCGGTAAGAACTTGCCCACTCTGGCGTCCATAATTCACAGATTTAAGGGCGGCACTTACGGGCCCACTACCTAATTCAACATCGGCTGTGCTGTAACTTAAATTCACATTGTTAATCCCGGTACGAACACTTAATTTTTCCGATATGGCGTAACTCACACCCGCTCCATAGCTAAGGTTAACGTCACCACTTTGGGCATTATCTGCGAAAGAGGGATCTAAGGATGATCCGTTTCCGAAGGAGCTATAGTAAACAGGGGCCACATTAGGGCTAACTTCCCATCGGTTCACCGGGCTTTCTTTAGTTGCGACTGCCTCCTCAACCTCCTTGTTCTCTTCTATGGCATCGAAAATAGATTTCTTCTCTTCCTTATTGTCTTCATCCTTCTTCTCAATGTCTGTGTCCACCGCTACTGCATCGTTAGTCTCGTTATTTTTTAGTTCATTTCCTTCCTTGATAAGAGGATCTGTAACAGACTTTTTGATGTCGGGATCGTTCTTCGCAATTTTTTCTGAATTCACTTTAGAAATATCACGATTGGTTATCTTATTTGTTTCTTCTTTTTTCTTTTCTTCTGAATTCTTTTTGTCGGTGATATTCGTAGCAACGGCATCACGCTTGTTTGTATCGGCTACCAGTTTCTTATCGCGGATCAGTGGATCATTTTTCTGAAAGTTCTTTTTCTTCTCTGAAGTTTTTTCCTCTTCCGCAACGGCTGTTTTAACTAAGTTGTCTTTGGATATGACCGCCTTTTCCGATTTATTATTGCTATAGACTTCCTGCTCATTATCCAGGGTAGGATCTGCATCTATATCTTTTTCTGTTGCAACTTCAACACCGTCGCCATTTTCATTGGTAATGAGTGCGTCTTTGGTATTCTTATCGGTTGTATTCTCTATAGGAGTATTGTCTTCGTCGGTGAGTTGGGTAGTTCCGTCTCCCGGATTGAAGACAGAATTCCCAATAGTAAGTAACAGGGCAAGCAGGGCAGCAACGCCACCAAGTTTCCACCATAGTGGAATAACCTTGCGGTCCTCCTTTTCCTCCTTTTTAAGTCCGGCCTTAATATTAGACCATGCCTCAGGGGGTGGAGTAGCCTCAAAATTCTGGAAGCGTTCCTGGAAAAGCTTATCTATGTGCTTTTTTTCCTTCATTACTGCTTACGCTTGTTCTGTGTTATAGATATGTATCTTTTGTTTTAAAATCATTCGCGCTCTGGCCAGATTAGATTTAGACGTACCATCGCTAATTCCTAACATTTCGGCTATCTCTTTATGCGAATAACCGTCCAGCACATACAGATTGAAAACCAGTCGATACCTGTCTGGCAATTCCTGGATGATCTTCAGAAGAAAATCCAAGGGAATCGAATTATCTTCAACAACCACATCTTCGTCTTCAAGCTGTGCCTCGTTCGTGATGTCAAAAGCGCGTTGTTTCCTGTACTTCTGAAGTGCGGTATTAACGGTGATTCGTTTTATCCAGCCTTCAAAAGAACCTTTTCCTTCAAATTGCTCTATCCTGTTAAAAATGGTAAGAAATGAATCCTGTAAATTATCCTGCGCTTCAGCATAATTAGGCGAATACTTGAGACAAATGGAGAAAAGCGTATTTGAGTACTTCTTATACAGCTCTTCCTGTGCCGTAGCATCCTGTTTCTTACATTGTATGATGAGCTCCTCTAAAGTCAAACGCAGTACCTTGATTAATAAAAGCTATACCTTACTAAACTTTGAAAGGAGGCAACCACATTAACCAGGGTGTCTACATGGGGTAGATGCGAGCGGTTTAAAAGGGTTGCGTTGCCTTAGAAAGATTATGCCTGAACAGCTTCAATGGCTTCTTTAATTTTTTGTTCCAGTTCATCCATAAGCTCAGGATTATCTTCAAGTAGTGTTTTTACGGCATCTCTACCTTGTCCTAATTTGGTGTCGTCATAGCTAAACCATGAGCCACTTTTTTTAATGATCTCGAAGTCGACCCCGAGGTCGATGATCTCTCCTACTTTAGAGATTCCTGTGCCGTACATGATATCAAATTCGGCAGTCTTAAATGGCGGGGCCACCTTGTTTTTTACAACTTTCACCCGGGTTTTATTACCACGGGCTTCGCTGTTAGAGTCTTTTATCTGGGTAGATCTTCGTATGTCCAAACGTACGGAGGCATAGAATTTCAGTGCATTTCCACCTGTGGTGGTTTCGGGATTTCCGAACATAACGCCTATTTTCTCTCTCAGCTGGTTAATAAAGATAACCGTACAATTGGTCTTGCTTATAGATCCTGTCAATTTACGAAGGGCTTGCGACATCAAACGAGCGTGCAGTCCCATTTTACTATCGCCCATTTCTCCTTCTATTTCGCTTTTTGGGGTTAATGCCGCTACCGAATCGATAATGATGATATCAATCGCACCACTACGAATTAAATTATCTGCGATCTCCAGTGCCTGTTCCCCATTATCGGGTTGGGAAATAATGAGGTTTTCAATATCAACTCCAAGTTTTTCCGCATAGTAACGATCGAAGGCGTGCTCGGCATCTATAAATGCGGCTATGCCGCCTTTTTTCTGAGCTTCTGCGATCGCATGAAGGGTTAATGTGGTTTTACCCGATGATTCCGGACCATAGATCTCGATCACTCTTCCACGGGGATATCCGCCTACTCCCAAGGCAATATCCAGTCCCAGGGATCCGGTTGGGATCACCTCAACCTCCTGAACGGCAGAGTCGCCCATTTTCATAACCGTACCCTTGCCGTAGGTTTTATCTAGTTTATCTAAGGTTAGTTTTAATGCTTTTAATTTAGCGTCTTTTTCGTTACTCATTGTATAATTTTTTGTTTGGGAGTCAGTAGGCTAAGTTACTATTTCTTTGGGTTCGCAGCAAAAGGAAAAACAGGGCTTGATCAATTTTTGTTAACAAGAATGAAAAGCGTATTTTTACAGCCTTATTATATTTAATCTTTTCACTAAAAACTACGTATAGCATGCAACTGTACAATACTTTAAGTGCAAAAGAAAGAGCGGCCTTGCTAGAAGAAGCGGGGGAAGATCGGCTTACTCTTTCTTTTTATCAATATGCCAAGATTGGCAACCCACAACTATTTAGAAATCACCTTTTTATCGCATGGAACGAAATGGACGTTCTGGGCCGGATCTATGTGGCCCATGAGGGCATAAACGCCCAGTTATCTGTTCCTGCAAAGAACTTCGAAACTTTTAAGAATTTTCTGGATGGCATTTATTTTCTGAAGGATGTACGTCTCAATATAGCCATTGAGCAGGATCTGAAATCCTTTCTCAAACTGAAAGTAAAAGTGCGGAAAAAGATCGTGGCCGACGGCCTTAACGACGAAACCTTCGATGTGCGAAACAAAGGTGTTCATGTAGATGCCGAAAAATTTAACGAGCTCATCGCAGATCCCGATACGGTACTGGTAGACATGCGAAATCATTACGAGAGCGAGATCGGCCATTTCCAGGGAGCCATTACTCCGGATGTAGATACTTTCCGGGATTCTCTTCCTATCATCGAAAAGGATCTCTCCAGTTTTAAGGAAGACAAGAACCTGGTTATGTATTGTACGGGAGGTATCCGTTGCGAAAAGGCCAGCGCTTACTATAAGCACAAAGGATTTAAAAAAGTATATCAGCTGGAAGGGGGCATAATAGAATATGCCAGACAAGTAAAGAACAAAGGTCTTGAGAATAAATTCATTGGTAAGAACTTTGTCTTCGATCACCGCAGGGGTGAACGAATTTCGGAGGAAGTGATCGCCAACTGCCATCAATGTGGACAGCCTTGCGACACCCATGTAAATTGCGCCAACGAGGCCTGCCATCTACTTTTTATTCAGTGTGAGGCATGTGCCGAAAAAATGGAAAATTGCTGCAGTACCGAATGTATGGAAGTGATCCATCTTCCGTACGAAGAGCAAAAGAAGTTGAGGAGTGGGAAGCACAACAGCAATAAAATTTTTAAAAAAGGCCGTTCCGAAAAACTCAAATTTAAAAAGTAAGGCTTCCGTAGTATTTTTGGTATCTTTACAGGATTGAGTAATTGTTTAATCTACGTCCTGCTTTTGGCTTAAAGGCGGGCTTTATATATAAAATATGGGCTGTACGAGCTGCGCTACGGGTGCCAACGGACAGCCAAAAGGATGCAGGAACAATGGTACCTGCGGATCTGATGGCTGTAATAAACTAACGGTATTCGACTGGCTTTCCAATATGTCGCTTCCGGGAGATCAGAAACCATTTAATGGGGTGGAAGTACGCTTTAAGAATGGAAGAAAACACTTCTATCAAAATTCGGAGAATTTATCATTGAGCATAGGCGATGTTGTCGCCACCGAGGCCTCCCCGGGTCACGACATTGGTATTGTTACCCTAACCGGAGAACTTGTAAGAGTTCAGATGAAAAAGAAATCTGAATCCACCGATGTAGAGGCACTACCCAAGATCTACCGTAAGGCTTCCCAAAAAGACATCGATATTTGGCAAAAGTGCCGGGGGAAAGAACTTTCTGTTCAGAAACAATCCAGGGAGATCGCCATGGCACTCGGA
>CAJQNO010000012.1 GCA_905479745.1 uncultured Flavobacteriaceae bacterium
TAAAACAATAGTATATGAAGAAAAAACTACGTAAAAAATTCTTCAAAAAATGGAACGAAAAACTTAAGGTTTGGAATGAAAAACTGATCGTCTATGCACGAGCCAGTAGTTATGCCATCCATAGGTAATCTGTTTTTTGAAAACAAAAAAATCCCCTTACCGCATGATAAGGGGATTTTTATTTTACTCTGGATTTAGTGGCTGGCGATCTTCCTTAGCATACTACTGGCGTTTTTGCCTGTAGGTCCATCCGGGTCCATCTCGTATGCTTTTTCATAATATTCTTTCGCTTTTTCCTTATCTCCGGCTTCCAGGTAGCCTTCAGCCAGACTATCCCATGCGTTTGCCGAATCGGGGAATAACTGGGTAACAAAGGAAAAGATCGCAATAGCTGTTTGATGATCCCCTCTACCAATCTGGGCATAACCTGCACTATTCAGCTCTGCTTCAAAATTATAGAATTTATATCGGGGATCCTTTATCATTTTAGAAACCTCGGAGGCCAGTTTCTCATTTTCTCCGGCCTGGTAAAGTTCGGTCATATACTGCATTGGGTCTGTAACAAAATCTCCATCTCCAAAATCCAAAGCCGCTTTCAACACAGGGTCCCGGTTGGTTCGGTATTCTTCAAAGCTCATTTCCACTGCCACATGCGGAGCCAGCCACTCGCCGTTTTCCCACTGGGGTTTATCCTGCCACCAGGCAAATGATAGATAGACCGGAGTTTTAGTATTAGGTAAAATGAGTTCATTATTATCTCCGTAGAAATTAATGTTTTCACTTGTTGGCTCTCCAAAGAATACTGTGTTAGTGTAATTGTCCAGTTCGTTTACGAGATTCTGACAAGCAGAAAAGGTTCTGCGCCCGATGATAACCTTAAGGTTTCCGGTGGTGTTGATCTTTTGCGATTCGATGATTCTGGTGACTATTGCTTTATTCTTGTAGTTGTTACCTCCGCCATTCAAACGTACGTCCAGTATGAGATTTTGAACGTCGTTTTTAGCGATAAAGTCGAATACCCGGGTATAGAACTCCGGAATCGACTCCGAAGGGTCATCCTGGATCTGGCTATGCCGAATATACACCGTATTCTTTTCAGGTAAATGTTCAAAATAGTAGATCTTATCCAGATTTTTCAAGTACAATGGTGTTTCCCCTGCTTCTCTCGCATCCAGCCATTCTCCTTCACTTTGCACAAAACCATAAGTTCTGGGAGCCCATTCACCGGCCGCCATAGCTTTTAGTGATGTAGTAAAGGTTTTGCCATTCTTTTCCAGGGTAAGCTCAACATTATCTGATAAGGTAGGGACAACTCTCTGAGCATGTAATACTTCAGGGCTCATTAGATAGAGCAATCCATACGCCTTGAAAAACTGATCGTTTTCGGAAGGTACTACGGGATATATTTTCTTTAGCGCCTGCATTACAGGCATTCCACCAACCGAGATCACTTTAGCGCCCAGCGCATCTGCATAGTCTTTATGAACACCCTGTACGTAGATCCCATCGGAGAAATGATACAGATTTACAGGGAATTGTCTCAAGGAAATCGGGTTATTTTGCCATCCCACACGAGTATGACCATATTTAAATGAGCCTATTATCCTTGCCAGCCCAACGGTGATTTCGTGTTCCTGAAGTTTTGGAATTTGATCGTGTAGCGTTTTTACGGCATTGTCAAATTCCGCCGCAGAGGTTTTTCTAAAAAGAAATGAGTAATCATTGTGAACAGTTTGCTGAAGAAATTTCAGGTCTTCCTGCCATTGTTTGGCAGTAAATTTCGATTGTGCAGTTACCTGAAACATCAGGAAACCCATGAGGAGAAAGAGTAGTTTTTTCATTGATTGATTGATAACTAGTTATATATAATAGAGTCTAAAATTTTCAATTTGTTACATAAATATCGAGCTATTTGATTGAATTCAAAATAATTATCCGTGGATCACTTTAAATTTTTAGATCAATTTTCAACATTCGTTCAAGAAGCCGTATTTTTAAAGGATTAATTATTCTGAAAAACTATCCAAATGAAAAAACTTTTTACACTTTGCTTAATGTTGTTCTTCTCGGTCACAATATTTGTGGCCCAGGAAAAGGATCCTGTAATACAAGCCATGATAAGTGAGGCTAACGACAATTCGCAATTAAAGAATCTTGGGCATGAGCTCATGGATGTAATTGGCCCCAGACTGGTAGGAACGCCTCAAATGAAAAATGCACACGATTGGGCTGTTGCAAAGTTCAATACCTGGGGAATTACCGCTAAAAATGAGCAATGGGGCGAATGGCGCGGATGGGAACGAGGTATTACGCATATCGATATGATACATCCCCGGGTCCAGAGTCTGCGTGGGATGCAATTGGCCTGGAGTCCGGGAACAGGCAAGAACGGCGTCACGGCCGAACTCATGGTTTTACCAATGATCAAAGATTCGTTAGAATTTGCCAGGTGGTTGCCGTCGGTAAAAGGGAAATTGGTAATGATCTCTATGCATCAACCAACAGGAAGACCAGATTATAATTGGGAAGAATATGCAACTGAAAAATCATTTACTAAAATGAAAGAAGAGCGTGAAAAGCAAACCGAGGAATGGCAGGAAAATATGAAACGTACCGGATACAACAGGCGAACCTTGGCGCCGGCATTGGAAAAAGCCGGGGCGGCAGGAATAGTGATGTCTAACTGGTCTCGCGGTTTTGGTGTGAATAAGATATTTGGTGCGCGTACAAAATCGATCCCCACGGTAGATCTGGAATTGGAGGATTACGGGATGCTATACAGATTGGTCGAATCTGGACATAAACCCAAACTAAAGATAGTGGCAGAATCTAAAGAATTAGGAATGATGCCAACTTTTAATACGATAGCCGAGATAAGAGGTACAGAAAAACCAGAGGAATACGTGATTCTTTCGGCCCATTTCGATTCTTGGGACGGTGCCACGGGTGCGACCGATAACGGAACCGGAACTCTTGTAATGATGGAAGCCGCGCGTATTTTGAAAAAGTATTATCCAAATCCAAAACGCACTATCCTCGTCGGACTCTGGGGGAGCGAGGAACAAGGTCTTAATGGCTCTCGTGCTTTTGTAGAGGATCACCCCGAAATTGTAGACGGGCTGCAGGCCCTTTTCAACCAGGATAACGGTACGGGACGCGTAGTAAGGCTTTCGGGTGGAGGCTTTTTAAACTCATACGACTATCTTGGGCGTTGGCTAGATGCTGTGCCTAATGAGATCACCTCCGAAATAGAAACTACATTTCCTGGTACGCCTGCACGTGGCGGCTCCGATTACGCTTCTTTTCAGGCGGCAGGTGCACCCGGTTTCAGCCTGAGCTCACTAAGCTGGGCTTATTGGAATTATACCTGGCATACCAACCGGGATACTTACGATAAGATAGTTTTTGATGATGTAAGGAATAATGTGATACTTACTGCAATCCTGACCTATATGGCGAGCGAAGATCCCGAAAAAACATCACGGGTAAAAGCCGTACTTCCGGTAAGCAACAGAACAGGAAAGCAGTTGGAATGGCCTACACCCAGATCACCCGAGCGTAAAGGTGGTGTAGATTAATTTCAGAAAAAAAAGACCGCAAGACAGGAACAGTTTAAATTTCCCATCTTGCGGTTCGCCTAAAATTCAAGCCGATCTACTGTCCTCCAGTTTACCTAGGCAGTCTCCTTTTCTTTACCTCGGTTATCGTAGATCTTCTCGATCATATCCGGTACCTTTTCGAAAGCGGCGGCCAAACCATGGGCCTTTCCGGCTTCGATAAAGCTAATTTCCTCACCTTTGGTTACAAGAAATCCTAGAGGTTCGATGCCCATTCCGGCACCGGCTCCCATTCCGTAACCGGTTTTAGTTTTCTTTTCGATACCTTCTCCTTCACCGGAACCAAATCCCATTCCGATTTTAATCACAGGAACACAAATGAATTCGCCCAATTTAAATTGTTCGCCTACAACGGTTTCTGTCTTCGCTTCAGTCCTGATAAACTCAGTGATCTGTTTCAATAATTCTTCAAAGTGTAAGACCATGACATAATTTTTAAGGGTTAATAATTGATTTAATAATACGGATAGGTCGATTCTCCAAATGTAACGCCAGTCTGTTTCTGTTCTCGAAATTAATGGCGTACGAACCGTTGAACCTATTCATAAAAAAGAGAACGGGGTATAGTTTTGCATTCAGAACAAAATCCCCGGTATCCATTTCCAGAACCAGTTTTTTCACTTTAAAGGATCTTAATATCCTGAAAGCTTTTTGTCCTTTAACCACCGTCCATTTTTTCTTTTTCTTTTCGGGTTCTTTAAGTTTTTTTTTCCTGCTGAACTTTTTCCGAAGTGGAAAGAGATCGAAGTTCATAAAAAGAACATTGAGTTTGATCTTTATCAGCTCTTGTTCATCTCCCAGAATGGATGCCTTTGCAAGCCCTTTAAACTGAATGAAATACTCACCGGTATCTGTATCTATCTTAACTATAACGGGCATCCAGAGCAAGTAGATTAAGAGTATTATCAACAGGGATATTATGACGATCCAGGGAGTCATAACCTAATTTTCTGCGAAGTTCGTGAAGGCGAAAATACTTTCCTATGACCCCTGTCAGGAAAGGAAAAATATTCGAAATAAATAATGATTCTGAATAAGTGATCGAGAGTTAGAAAAACTTAATTTAAATGTGATTATTCGTTTTTCCTTTGAAATTCAACAAATACAACGGGTATGAGGTATTTGCGTTTTAGTTTCCCTTTCTTTTTTGTGAGAAGTATCAATTCCCGTGTGCTTCTCCTGGGGCCTTTCGGCACGATAAGTCGGCCGCCCTCTGCAAGCTGATCGATAAGTGGCTGAGGAATATGGTCAATTCCGGCTGTTATAATTATGGCATCAAAAGGTGATTTCTCCGGCCATCCCAGGTAACCGTCTCCTATCTTAACTTCCACGTTATCATAACCAAGGCTTTGTAACCTAATGGCTGCGTTGTTCCCTAAGGATTCTATGATCTCTATTGTATATACTTCGGAAACGATCTCGGCCAGGACTGCGGCCTGATAACCCGATCCGGTCCCGATCTCCAGCACCCTGTCTGTGGGTTTTAGTTTTAATTGCTCTGTCATATACCCAACGATAAATGGCTGTGAAATGGTTTGTCCTTCCCCTATAGTAAGGGGAGCATCTATATAGGCTTTCCCCTTGGCAATTTCGGGTACAAACAAATGCCTGGGCACCTTTCGCATGGCTTCCAGTGTTGCTCTATCCCTGATCCCTCTAGATTCCAATTGGGTTCTCACCATCTTCTCCCTTCGTTCCGAATAATCGGACTGGCAATTGACGAAAGCCGTAAAAAAGATCAGCATAATAAATAAGATTCTTTTCAGCATATTACCCTCAAAATTGATATTAAGATACGAAATCCTCGAATGCCTTTAAAGACTTTGAGCGAGAAATCAATGGGAAAGCATCTCCTTATATAAATTTTATTTCACTATATATCAAACAGTTATAAGCGAGTCTATTCTCTTGGCACACTTGTTGAATTTGTCGTCATATATAAATCATAAAAATTCGAGTTATGAAAGATCTAAAACAAATTTGGAGTGAGAAACTGAATAAGTGGAATGAAAAATTAGCCGAATATGCTAAAGCTAGTAGCTATGCCATCCACAGATAATTTGTTTCTCGCCAACCGGAACCTCTAAAACCCTTTACTGTTACAGTGAAGGGTTTTTTAATTAAACTGTTGAATTAGAGCCGTTTTCATTACATAAATCCCTATAGTTTCAGTATCTTTAAGAGGCTAACTTTCAGCAATAAATACATTCACTCTAAAATATTTTGTTATGAATCCTTTAATGTTATTTGGTATTATATTCGGTGTTTTTCTATTGGCAGGTATCCGGGTAGTTTATGAATATAAAAGAGCCCTAAAATTCAGGTTTGGAAAATATATTAAAACCCTGAAACCCGGTTTCAGATGGATCATTCCCATAGTGGAGACTATACAAGTAGTAGACATTCGCGTTATCACTATCAATATAGTTTCACAGGAAGTGATGACCGAGGACAATGTACCTTGTAGTATAGACGGGGTTGTTTTCTTTAAGATCAATGATCCCGAAAGGGCCGTACTCGAGGTTGAAGAATTTAAGTTTGCTATATCTCAATTAGCCCAGGCCGCTTTACGTGATGT
>CAJQNO010000013.1 GCA_905479745.1 uncultured Flavobacteriaceae bacterium
CCTGCATACTCAAGGTCTCAAATTTCTGAAAAGCCAGCACCATATCTTCACTTTCCGGGATCGCAACAGGGCCGCAGACCATTTTTGGGTTATGGTTATGGATGATGGTATTAAAACCATGGAGCCAGTTGGCAGGTAGGAGGCAGTCTGCATCGGTAGTGGCGATCCATTGGTAAGAGGCGATCTCTACAGCCGTAGTGATGGCGTCCTTTTTAGGCGAATTACTTTTTCGCACATTTTCTATCACCTTCCACGAGATAGGTGAATTGGCAAGGCTTTGGGAGATGATCTGCACCGAATCATCCTCAGATTGGTCGTTCACCAATATTAGTTCAAATTTATCGCGGGGGTAGTCTATTTCGGAAATAGACCGTAACAAGGCAGGTAGATTTTCAGCCTCATTTCTAAATGGTACGATAATGGAAAAATGTTCAAAGGGAAGGGATTTTTCAGCAGCGGAACGTTTCAGTCTCCAATTTCCTATTGCCAGGAAGAGTAGTACGGATCCGTAGAGTGCGATCAATATAAACCCCGCGTAGATCATGCTGCTACCGGTTTAAATTTGGCTACAAAATAGGTCCCAATTAGGGCCGGGATCACAAAATTGAGCACCCACATGGCGGTAGCAGCGCCCAATACCGGTAGCTCCTCCACGCCAGCGAACGAAAATATCCAGATCGCAACGCCTCCTTTGATAGCTACATCCAGGAAAATAAAGGTGGGAAGTACCGAAGCCAATAGATACATGGCAGTGATGAGCGGGATAGCCTTGAAGAGATCTAGTTCAACTCCCAGGAAGAGCAGGATCAGGTAGAATGCAGATGCAAAAACCAGATAGCGCAATGCCGATAGTAAAAACACCTGCAACTTTATTGCACCTGGTATATTCTTAATATATCTGATGATCTTTTGCAGGCTCAGTCCCTTTACGATGAGTTGTGTTTTTCGGAAGTAATAACCGGAGACGATCAACAGCAATACCAGTGTAAAAATTGCAATGGGTTTCCATAAACTTACAGCTACTCCGTATTGATTCAGAAAATATATCAGGCCGGGTAGCCCAAAAAGTATCGTGACAAACATTTGCGCTGTATTAGACACCAGCTTGAGAACCATCACTTTTTTTCGTTTTTCCGGGCGATAGAAGAGTGGCTTTACTCCATATTCTCCCAATCTGTTTGGTGTCCATAATGAAGCTGTAAGTGATGCCAGGCATTGTTGCATTGATGATTTAAAGGAGATCTGCTGTAGCGGCTGTACCAATACTTGCCATTTTCGTATTTCCATGGCCCAGTTGAGGATAGCCATAAAAAAAAAGAGAATTAAATACAGTAGATTGGCATCTCCTAATCGATTTGAAAAGGTACTGAGGGATTGTATGTTGGTGTCTGCGAGCCGATCGAAAATAAACCAGAAGGTGGCGGTTAGTATCAAAACTTTTAGGGCAATCAACCCATAATGCTTAGATTTGTTGGAAAGGTGCATCATCTATGGCTAAAGTAGTGAATTCGGAAAAAATTATTCTTGGAATTGACCCCGGAACTACGATCATGGGTTTCGGACTCATAAAAGTTGTTGGTAAAGAGATGCAGTTTCTTCAGCTAAATGAACTAAAACTATCCAAATACGACGACCATTACCTACGGTTAAAATATATTTTCGAGCGAACCGTAGAGCTTATCGATAACTATCATCCCGATGAGATCGCGATTGAAGCACCCTTTTTTGGTAAGAATGTTCAGTCTATGTTGAAACTTGGGAGAGCGCAGGGTGTCGCAATGGCAGCGGGCCTTTCCAGACAGGTTCCCATCACCGAATATTCCCCGAAAAAGATAAAAATGGCTATTACCGGAAACGGAAATGCCAGTAAAGAACAGGTGGCGAAGATGCTGCAAAGTTTACTTCAGCTAAAAGAACTACCCAAGAACCTGGACAGTACAGATGGTCTGGCCGCAGCCGTTTGTCATTTCTACAATGCCGGCAAGGTGGATGTTGGAAAGAGTTATACGGGTTGGTCTGCTTTTGTAAAGCAAAATGAAGATAGAGTAGAATAGTCGTGAGTGAACGATCCACATATTGTCACAATTGCGATACCCCAGCCACTGGGAATTATTGTTCCAGATGTGGACAAAGGACCACCATCCATAAAGTTACGTTCAGGGATACTTTTCAGGATTTTTGGGACTTTATCTTTTCTGTGAATGCCCCTTTCTTCAAGACAATAAAATGGTTAATTATAAACCCGGGGAAATTATTAAGGGAATACCTGGAGGGCAAACGGAAAAGTTATTACAAGCCCGTGGCCTTTTTCCTGGTAATGACGGTGGTCTACCTGTTGATTCGATCTCTTATTGGGTACGATCCCTTTGGTAATACAACCTTGAATGTTACCGATGAAACACAGCGGCAATTGCTTACCGAGGCTCGGAATTTCATGCTGCTTAACATCGATAAGCTGCTCTTTGTTTTTGTATTTACTATGGGCTTTTTTCTGAAATTGTTTTTTTATAAAAAGCGCAGTCTTGCCGAATTCCTTGCCGTTTCGTTCTACCTGATCGCTGTGTATACGATCATCACCACCCTGAATATGTTCTTCATTCAATATGTAGATTCGCAGGTGCAGTACCTGGCCATATTAGTAATGTTGATCTATTTCTGCTACGCCCTAATCTCGTTCTTTCAAAAACGGAAAATACTGGTGCTTCTGAAAGCCATTATTGTTTATTTCATTAGCTTCATTTCCTATGGCTTACTGGGTTTCGCCATTTCGTTCCTTATCGTTTACCTCAAGCAATTATAAATTTTGGGAATCTATATCCACATACCTTTTTGCAAGCAAGCCTGCCACTACTGTGATTTTCATTTTTCTACCTCCCTTAAGAAAAGAGATGAAATGGTAGAAGCTATTTGTGAAGAACTACGGATAAGAAAAGCAGAAATAAATGGAAGTGTGGAAACCATCTATTTTGGAGGCGGGACACCAAGTTTACTTAGCAATGATGAATTAGAAAAGATTTTCGCTGTAATTAGCGAGCATTACATACTTGCCGAAGAACCGGAAATTACCCTAGAAGCCAATCCAGACGATCTTACATCGGTTCGAATACAGGAATTGGCAAATTCTCCGGTAAACAGGCTTAGTGTTGGGATCCAGTCATTTTTCAGGGAGGACCTGGAATTGATGAACCGTGCTCACACAGTTGCTGAAGCCCTGGAATGTATCACGGAAGTAAAAAAACATTTCACAAACTACAGTATCGATCTTATTTACGGTATTCCGGGGATGACTAAGGAACGCTGGAAAAGCAATCTTAAAACGGCCTTTAACTTCAACGTCCCCCATTTAAGTTGTTATGCACTCACGGTGGAGCCTAAAACCGCACTAAAAGCCATGATCGCTAAGGGAGAAGTGGCAGCTGTTAATGATGAAATGGCTCAACTACATCATTCTATCCTAGTAGAAACCTCCGAAACCCTGGGATACGAGAATTACGAATTTTCCAATTTTAGCAAGCCGGGTTTTTATTCGAAGAACAACATGGCGTACTGGCACGGGCGATCTTACCTGGGGATAGGTCCTTCGGCACATAGCTACAACGGGAAAGTGAGAAGTTGGAATATAGCCAATAATAACCTGTATCTTAAGGGTATACAATTAGGGGAATTACCATTGGAAAGAGAAGTACTCACTATGGAAGACAGGTATAACGAATATGTGATGACCCGTCTGCGAACGGCCGGGGGAATAGTGATAAGGGAAGTAGAGAAAAATTTCGGGATAACGTTTAAGAACTATCTCCTGAAGCAGGCCGAAATGCATCTTGCAAATAAATTATTGTTGAAGGATACAGACGTTATCAGGGTGAGTAAACAGGGAAAATTCCTGAGTGACGGGATCGCGGCCGATTTATTCTTAGTAAATTTATAGACCGGAATGGCAATAACCCCTGTTATGAATGCAACTTACGATCTTATTGGGTTAAATTACAATGCGAGCAGGAAAGCAGACCCTCAAATATTTGAAAGGCTGCTTTACCATCTGTCTCCTGCAACCAACGGATTGTACCTCGACATCGGTTGCGGCACGGGAAATTATACAAAAGAATTTGCCAAACGTGACTTTCAGATTATCGGTGTAGATCCCTCCTTGACAATGCTTTCTGTAGCAAATGCTGAATCGTCTAATGTGACCTGGCAACAGGGTTCTGCTGAAACAATTTCGCTGCCTTCCGAATCTATCGATGGGATAATAGCCACGCTCACTATTCATCACTGGGAAAACTTAGAACAAGGATTTAAAAGGCTTTCTGAAGTCCTTAAACCTGACGGGAAAATTGTGATCTTCACTTCAGATCCTGCGCAAATGAAAGGATATTGGTTATGCCATTATTTTCCTGAAATGATGGAGAATTCCGCGGCACAAATGCCCACTTTTGAATTAATCGAGCAAGTACTTACGAAATCTGGTTTGACGCTCGTAACCACCGAAAAGTATTTCATCGATCCGAATTTACAAGACCTGTTCCTTTATTCGGGCAAGCACCATCCCGGGAGATATCTCGACCCGAATTTCAGGCGAGGAATATCGTCGTTTTCATCCCTTGCAAACGAGACAGAAGTAAAAGAGGGTCTACTTCAATTGGAAGCAGATATTGAATCGGGGCAGATCGATGAGATCATTTCCAAGTTCGAGAACAACCTGGGCGATTATTTATTTATTTCAGCAAAAAAAATAGTATGATAGCATCCCTGGAACATGAAAACATCACCTATACAATCGACCTGTCCAAACCACTGGACATTTCCATTCCGTTGGAGGGTTCATCACGAAATCCAATAGCATGGGATCTTGAAAAGCCAAGGATCGAACCGGTTACTTCAGAAGAATGGACAGCCAGCGTTGCGAAAGGAGCCGCAGTTAATTTCAATAATATTTATTTTAATCCGCATGCACACGGCACCCATACGGAGTGTCTGGGGCATATTACCGATAAGGTGCACTCGGTTCAGAAATCATTAAGCTCATATTTCTATTTGGCCACGGTAATTTCGGTGGCACCCGAATTGAAGAAAGGTGATTTAGTAATTTCCAGAAAACAATTACATGGCATACTCAAAGGGAAATCAAACAAGGCACTCGTATTAAGAACCCTCCCTAATACAACCTCAAAGAAATCTCAAAAATACACAGATACTAATTGGCCATATCTGGAAGAAGGTGCCGCAAAGTATATTAGAGAGATGGGCGTAGACCATTTGTTGATCGATCTGCCATCGGTTGACAAGGAAAAGGACGGAGGTAAATTAAAGGCACATAAGGCCTTTTGGAATTACCCCGAGGCACCTCGATTAAAAGCGACCATTACAGAGTTTATTTATGTTTCGAATAGAATTAAGGACGGGACATATCTTCTCAATTTACAAACCGCACCTTTTGTGAATGATGCCACCCCAAGTAGGCCGGTACTTTATAAAATAATATCGCAATGAAAACTGTATTAAAAATCGAGGAACTGGCCCAATTTATACTAGGGATCGTTTTGTTTAGCTTGCTGGATTTCTCCTGGTGGTGGTTTCCGGCTCTAATTCTAATACCGGATATTGGCATGTTAGGATATCTCATTAACAGCAGGATCGGTGCCGCCACGTACAATATATTTCATCACAAAGGCATTGCCATAGGGGTCATGCTGGCGGGCTATTATATGTCGATGCCAATTTTAAGCCTTGCGGGGATCATACTGTTCTCACATTCGGCCATGGACAGGATGTTTGGATACGGACTGAAATTTGCAGACAGTTTTAATAACACCCATCTGGGTACTATAGGTAAGAATTAATATGGAGCAACTTTTCTTAGGATTGGCAATAGGGGCGATAGTAGCCTATTTCTTGTTTATTCGATTTAATAGTGACAGGAAAAAAAAGAGATCCCAGGCCCAATCGATTGTGCTGATGGAACGCATCCGAACCGTATGTAAGCTAATAACCGTCGAGGGTGATTTTTCGGAGATCTATCATTATGAGAATTTAAAAAGTAAATGGGTTAATCTGCTGCTGGGTAAAAAAAAGGCCTTGGTAGTAATCGAAGCAAAAGCCTATGTGGGTTTCGATCTAAGCAATCTTAAGATAGAAGCAGATGTGGCTAAAAAGACAGTTAGGCTAAGTAATTTTCCGAAGCCAAAATTACTCACAGTTGAAACAGATTTTAAATACTACGATAAGAAAGACGGTTGGGCAAATCCGTTCACAGCAGCCGATCTCACCGAGATAAATAAAGAGGCTAAAAATCATATAATCGAGAAGGTACCCGGCAGTGGATTATTGGAAGAAGCGTCCAAACAAGCTATGGACACCATACAGCTAATGGAGAAACTTGTAGAGACAATTAGTTGGAAATTAGACTATTCTGCCTTATTATTGGATCAGAATGACCCTAAATCACTACAAGAAACTAATGAAGAATCTTAGCCTGGTCCTTTGTTTACTGGCTTTTCCCTTGGTTTTTGGCCAGGATTACGCACGAATAGACGCCACCATCGAACTTTACCCGGAATCTTTTGAAGATATAGAGGATCTTTCGGCTATGATAAGCCGGGATTTTCATAGCGATGAAGAAAAGGTGAGAGGTATCTACAGCTGGATCATTAAGAACGTGGCCTACGACCCCGACGAGTATAAAAAATTCAACTACAACTTCAAGAATTACAGAGAGCGAAACAGTAAAGAAGAAAAAGTTCGCGAACAGACCATCGAGCGAACCCTGAAGGAAGGTGTTGCTGTATGTGAAGGCTATGCGATGCTGTTCGAAAAACTCTGCAATATGCAGGGGATATCAAATTACCTGGTGCGCGGAGATATCAAGACCCATTTTAACGATATAGGGCGGCCTTTTAAGAAGATTCATATGTGGAATATTGCGGTGATCGATGGCCAGGCCTATTTGTTCGACCCTACCTGGGGAGCGGGTAAATACCAGGGAAAATTTATCAAAGAACCCACTTATTTCTATTATAAGACCCCGCCTAAATTATTTATAAAAACGCATTATCCAGAGTTGGAGGAAGATACCCTTCTGGGGTCCATGATATCAAGAGAAGTATATGCAAACTGGCCCCTGGTAATAGTGGAGGAAATGTCGTTAGATGATGTTGAAATGCCACTGTCGGGTATCATTGATCCGGAAACCAACCTGGGGCAGGTAGATTTTGGGGTACGTTGGGATGAAGATGTGGTGGTGTCTTATTCCTTCGGAAGCGACCCGCAGACAGTAGAAGCCGAGACCGAAAACGGCCTGATACGATTTAGTGTACCTTTTGAATTGGGACAGCAGAACTTATTGATCTTTTTCGATAATGAACCTGCTCTCGCTTTTAAGATCAAGTAAATGAACATAGAGGAATTTCGTGAGTACTGCCTGGCGAAGAAAGGAGTTACGGAATCCTTTCCTTTCGATAAACACACACTGGTATTTAAGGTGATGGGAAAAATGTTTGCGCTGGCAGGTCTGGAAAGGATCCCCGCTCAAGTGAATCTAAAATGCGATCCCGAACGTTCTGCAAGTCTTAGGGAACAATACGACGGACTCATTTACGGAGCCTTCCACATGAGCAAGTTACATTGGAATACCGTAGAAATCGATAGCAATGTTCCAAGAGATCTTATCCTCAACCTGATAGATCATTCCTACGATTTGGTGGTAGGCGGGCTAACCCGAAAACTCAAGGACGAACTATCAGGCCTATAATTACTGTTTTAATATTTTCACGCTATTGGTAAGTCCGCTATCCATGTCTTCAACCAATAGGATGTATAGCCCGGCTTTAAATGAGCCAAGGTCGAAAGTGCTGGAGCCCTCAATATTGCTTTGAAGAATTTGTTGCCCCAGCAGGTTAAATATCGTAACCGAATAAGCTCCATCTGTTATATTCAAGTTAGTTAATTGTTGCACCGGGTTGGGACTAACAGTAAGCGTTGGTTTCAACGCAGGTAAGGCGTCTATTCCCAGATTTCCACCAATTATTGTTATAGTTCCGTTTGGCTCGAAGGGATCAGACCATTTCTCGTCGGTATAGATATTTGTCCCGGTAAGTGTTCCAAGGAAGTCAATTAAGGCGTTCTTTTCGGCAATGGTGAGATTTAAATTTTGTGGTTGTCCTCCAGGGCCCAATAACCTTGGGTCCAGATTGGTATTGGTAGGATCGTTTGGGATAGCATTATAATGATCTATTACTTGTAGCAAACTTGTAAAACTACCGTCATGCATTAGCGGACCGTTAAGATCGCCGTTATTATTTACAACATCCCGTAGCGAAGGAGCCCGTGTATTGGTAAGGTCTGTGCCGGCAGTACCTGCTACAGTTATCACGCCATTATTTAAAGTGATTGGGTCTATATCGAATTCGGGAGGACGATGACATCCGGCGCAGCCGGCCCCACCATTTGCCGGAGTTTGTAGAAATAAATTTTTCCCCTGGTTTTCTTCAGGAGTGAAATTTGGAAAAGGCTGATTTACATTATTTACTTGAGACAGGCCATCGTCGAAGCGAGAATCGAACGATTGTATGCTACGTACAAATTGCGCCAGCGCCAGTTGCAAGCGTGCTTCGGTAATGGTGGGATCGCCGTAGGCGAAAGTAAACAACTGTTCATAGTAGGTAAGTCCTTCAAGAATTTCGATCAGGTCATTTATATCGGGGTCGCCATTAGTCCCGCTGAAACCCATTTCGATATGATCCTGAATAGGTTGCGTAGTTTGCGCTTCTAGAGATGCAGCTCGTTCATCCCAAAAGAATCGAACCTCATCGGCAAATCGTGTATTTACCAGGCGCATGGCATGTCTCCCTGTGAGACCACCATTCAGCCCTACACTCTGAGTGGCAGGGTCGCTGAAGGCAAACTCCTGCATATGGCAACTCGCACAGGCTATCGTGTTATTACTGGAGAGTGTTTTATCGTAGAATAGTACTCGCCCCAAGGTTGCGAGTTTATCGTCCATCGGATTTGTGGCCGAGTTATCTTTAGTGATATAGTTTGGTATAAACTGATCCTGATAGTTGAAAAGGTTGTCTAAATCGATAGTCGCATTTAAAAAAAGGAATAAACACAACAGAGCAAACAGGGGAATGGTTAATTTTTGTTTCATTGGGTGTTAGTGGTATTAGAAACCTTAGACTAACTATTTTTAAAAAAGTTTAAAATCAAGTTAGGAAAAGTTAGAAGTGAAAGGAGAATCTATTTTAATTAAAAATGTTTAGGACAGAAATTGAAAGAACAAATAACAAGCACCAAATCTCAAATAAATTCCAATTTCCAATAGTTTAAATATTGCAAATTGAATATTGATCATTGATTATTATTTGTTTTTTGAAAATTGTGATTTGTGATTTGTTAAGAGTGAGTGGTGAATAGTTAGTAGTAAATAAAAAACAAATAATTAAAATTAAAGTCAGGGCGCAGCCCTGCAAGTCTTCGGTGCAGAATATGTGAAGAAAACTTCGAGATTCAGGAGCAAAGCGACGCGAAGTTTTCGAGCGGTTTTTGCTGAAAGCAAAAAATTCCTCAGCGAAGTGCCCTTTCTTTTGCTTCGTTTTCTTTGGGCAAACAAAGAAAATGAAGTGAATAATAAAGCAATGCAAAAAAGAAGAAATATGTAAAGAAATTATTTTAATACGGCATGTCAAATGCGAAGCATTCATGAATTCCTAAAACAATATTAACGCGTGAATAAAGAAAATGAAGAAGACAATAATGGCAATGGTAAAAAGTACATGAATTAACTTTTTTGATGTGAGAAGTGAGTGGTGAGAACCAAAAAGAGATCTAAAAATAAAAGAAACTTAAACCAATCACCATCCCTACCCGCAGGACATATCGGCTACGATCTTCCATTCCCCGTCGATCTTCTTGAATATGATCATAAAGATTCCATTGGCATCGCCAACTGGGCGAGTAAGGAAAAATTCCCCCATCACCCAATAACTACCTTCACTTATCTTACTAATATCGTTTAATTTAAACGTGAGCGTTCCCGAATGATCTTTGGTGGGATACCCTTTTTTATAATTGGCCAGGGTTTGTTCCCAGCCGTATGTAATACCACGACTTCCGTAGAACTTCAAACTATCACTCTTCCAATACCCGTCCATAAACCCTTCCAGGTCGTTATTAGACCAGGCAACACGCTGCTTTTCGAGCACATCACGAATTGCCTGTTTATCGTCCATTTCAGACTGCGAAAAGGAATTGAGACTGATAAATGCGAATAATAGTAAATAGAAATATTTCATGATCTCAAAATTTGATTCAAGATACGTAATTCCACATTTTTAAGATGTAAGGGGGGAAGTTAGAAGTGAAAAGAAATTAATTCCAAGCAAATAAATGTCTGGGACAAATTTGAAAAATCAAATAACAAGCACCAAAGAATAAATAAATTCCAACTAACAAGTATCAAATCTCAAATAAATTCCAATATCCAATAGTTTAAATATTGAATATTGATCATTGATTATTATTTGTTTTTTGATAATTGTGATTTGTAAAAATTGAGTAGTGAATGGTGAATAGCGAATTGTGAGAGGTGAGTAGTTGATAGAACGATAGTAACTATCATCTTTGTTCTTTTCCTTTTTTTGCCCCTCCAAATCGTAGATTCACGAACACCAAAAAGTTTAATATTAGAGACGTGAGTAAAAAAAGGAGTAAAAAGGAGGCCTCTTCTAAGGTATTTTCAAAACGGCTTTCGCGTTTTGAAACCGGTTCCAAAACTCCGCGTCGCTTCGCTCCTGAATCTCGGAGCTTTTGTTCACCTATACTAACGAAGAGGAGTTT
>CAJQNO010000014.1 GCA_905479745.1 uncultured Flavobacteriaceae bacterium
ATTAGTACTTTTATTCGGTCGGCAAAAGCTTTTTATGAATTACGGATATACCGAGTTGTTGCAGTTATTTGGTTCGCTGGGTTTGTTTCTCTTCGGAATGATGGTGATGAGCGATGCCTTAATGAAGCTCGCGGGAAACAAAATGCGAAGAATCCTGGCAACCATGACCTCCAACAGGTTCTTCGGTATACTTACGGGATTCTTTATAACATCGGTTATCCAGTCTTCATCGGCTACCACCCTTATGGTGGTTAGTTTCGCCAATGCTTCACTTCTCACCTTAACCGAATCGATTAGTGTGATCATGGGGGCCAATATTGGTACTACCATCACTGCCTGGCTCATCACCATCCTTGGTTTTAAAGTAAGTATGAGCGCTATTGCATTACCCCTGGTGGGATTTGGATTTGCTTTTACGTTTGCGAAGAAGGAGAACATCAAGAACTGGGGAATCTTTATCATTGGATTTGCCGTATTATTTATTGGGTTGCAGTTTTTGAAGGATGCTGTACCCAATATCGATGAGAATCCACAAATACTAGAGTTCCTTACCCGGTACACCGACCTTGGATTTTGGTCCGTTCTCATCTTTTTATTCATTGGGACTTTACTAACAGTTATCATACAATCCTCCAGTGCTACCATGGCTCTCACGTTGATCATGACGGCACAGGGATGGATTCCGTTCGAGCTGGCAGCAGCGATGGTCCTGGGTGAAAATATAGGGACTACCATCACGGCAAATATTGCAGCGATTGTGGCAAATTTTCATGCCAAACGAACAGCGCGGGCCCACTTACTCTTCAATTTGATTGGAGTTGCGTGGGTATTGATACTATTCTATCCATTCTTAAAAATGGTGAGTGGGATAGCCCAATGGACAGGGTCTGACTCTCCTTACTTAAATGCAGCTGCCATTCCCGTGGCAATCTCCTTATTCCATACTATTTTTAATATATGCAATACGTTGTTACTGGTCTGGTTTGTTAGTCCTATTGCTCGTTTGGTAGAGCGATTAGTGCCTAAGAAGGAGTTGCCGAAAAGAGAGATCGACGAACCCAAGTTTCTTGAAAAGCGGGTATTGAAATATCCAGAAACGCTTATAATATCCCTTGAAAAGGAATCAAAATTCCTGTTTAAAAACGCTATTTTCGAGATAGTGGCACATGCACTGAATATTCATCGCGCCGATATTAAATCGGACGAAAAGATGAAGAAGATCCTTAAGCGATCTACAGAAGATATGCACACCGATGTTCAGGAATTGTATCACACTAAAGTAAAAAAAATCTATGGAGAGATTATCCGTTATGCCTCGCTCGCACAAAGTAATTTCAAACTAACAGAAACTCAGAATAAGCATGTTTCAGAAATAAAACTTGCTAACCGTAAGATGGTAGAGATCCTACGTAATATGAGAGAACTGGCACCAAATGTGGCGTTATATCTCGAATCGGATAACGAATATGTAAGGAAGGAATATTATAAGCTTCGAAAGAAAATTGCCAAAGTACTCCGTATAATCTATCACTTCAGAACAAAAAAGGACAAAGATATCTACCACGAAAAGTTGATGAAGTTACGCGATGAGGCCCGGGAGGAGATTCACAACACGAGCGATTCTATAGAACGGCTAATTCGGGAAGGACTCATAACAGTCGATATGGGTTCTTCCTTGGTAAACGACAGAGATAACGTGAACGACACCATTAAGAAGCTAATTACGATTGCCGATCTGCTGTATGGTGAACAAGATCCATTATTTGAAAACCATATATAAAAAAACCCCGGATGAGCCGGGGTTTAGTGGAAATTCTTGACTTTATGAGCCTTTAAAACTCTTATAGTATTCTTCCATAAGGTTCATGAGTGCTGTCACCAGATCTTTAGTTTCCAATAGCAGGCTAAAGTACAAGGTTGTATTCTTAGGACTAGACTCTTCTGTTCTGGTTCTGGTGATCTGTGTTTCGATCATTGCATTTATATCACTAAAAGCACGTTCCTTCCTAATGAGGATATCTTCCAGCCTTTCGAACTCCCTGTTTTTAAATATAGATTCTATGTCCAGGAGAAGATGCTCAAAGGATGAATCGATCTTCTGAAGGTCCTTGATCTGGTTAAAGCGTAAGGTTTTATGGTTATTTCTTACGTGTTTGTGACTTACTTTAGCAATATATTCCAGGGATTGAGTGACATCAGTTAGATAGGCAAGCACCATAATATAGAAATTGCTGCCACGCACACTGGTCTCATCCAGGTTTTTGATGAAGTAGAAAATATTATTTCGCAGTTCATCTACTTCTTCCGAAAGTTTATCTACGCGTAGTCGGTTTTTCTTGAGCTTTGTTGCATCTTCTTTTGCGAGATTGGCAATAATCGACGAGTAGATCTTGTTTGTTCGAGATGCCGTCTTCGCAATATTATCGGCACTTTCTTCGATAATCCCCTGTACCGTACTACTTTCCGCCTTTTTTAATTCATCGGGCGATGTAATCGCATTCGATTTGTTTTTGTGAGAAAGATAATTTCTAATTAATAGCAATATAGCCAGCAGTAGCAGTACTGCGATCATAGGGGCCGGGGCCAGATAGATAAGGTAAGCCAGAGTACCGGCTGCTATAAAGGCACTAAATGCGGTAAAGAACCATCCGCCAATTACATTTAATACGCCTGCAACTCTGTAAACTGCACTTTCTCTTCCCCAGGCCCTATCGGCCAATGAAGTACCCATGGCCACCATAAAGGTTACATAGGTGGTAGAAAGAGGTAATTTCATGGAGGTTGCTATCGAAATTAATACTCCTGCCACCATTAGGTTTACAGATGCACGAATCTGGTCGAAAGCCGGAAGTTCGTAGCTCTTGTGTTTTGGTAAGGTTACAACTGGTTTTTCGAAACTGGCATTAATTTTTTCCTGAGTTGAATTAGGAATGGCAGCTCCCAACATTGAAGCAAGCTTTGTGCTCCCCTTTACCACAGCTCGGGATAACATATTTGGCCTGAATTTCTCTTTGGTTTCATCTTGTGTTGCAAGTCCGATCTCGGTGTCTGCCACGGTACGTGCTTTCTTAGAGAACCATAAGGTTACAACCATTACACCACCAGCAATAAATAATAAGAGGGGTTCAGCGGGAACTTTTTTGTCCAGTACTTCCATCGAAAATGCGGTGGCATCTACACCAGATCCGGCCCATGCTTCGTACGAGTGATAAGCTGCCATTGGTACCCCGATAAAGTTTACCAGGTCGTTTCCTGAGAAGGCTAATGCCAATCCGAAAGTACCTACAGCGATCACGATAATAAGGATATTCTTTTTCAGAACCCTCATATAAATTAGTGAGAGTAAAGTCCAAAGTATAAAACTGCCGGCGATGATAAACCATTCATTTCCTTCTATATATCCCTTCATATCATCGTAATACGGCGTACCCTTAAGGCCTTTCATAAAAATGAAATAAGTTATGGCTGTAAGTGCGACCCCGCCAAAGAGGGCCCCAAAATTCTTTATTTTACGCTCGTAATGAAAAGTGAAGATTAGCCTTGAAATATATTGAACAAACGCACCTACCGAAAATGCAATCACCACAGAGAGCAATATACCCGAGATGATCTCTATAGCCTTTTCTGTGTTGATATAATTAAATAGATCTCCAAAAACAGCGGTCTCAGAATTACTGATCTTTATCAGGGACATTACAACAGCGGCTCCCAATAATTCGAAAACAATAGAAACGGTTGTTGAGGTTGGTAATCCAAGGGTGTTAAAAAAGTCCAGGAGCAATATATCGGTGATCATTACGGCCATGAATATGATCATGATCTCGTTAAAATAGAATTCGCCCGGCACAAAGATACCTTTACGGGCCACTTCCATCAGTCCGCTAGATGAGATCGCACCTATAAATATCCCAAGGCTGGCAATTACCATAATGGCCTTGAACGGGATGGCCTTGGACCCAATGGCCGAATTCAGGAAATTGATAGCATCATTACTTACTCCAACAACCAAATCGGCGATAGCCAGGACGGCGAGAGCAACTATCATTAATAAATAAAGATTATCCATAATCGTTTTTGTTAAAACGCAACAAATGTCTTAATTATATCAGGCACATTTGTTACCAAATTGTTATCTCTTTCTGGTTCTACAGATGTACATCGAACCCTATTCTAAACTCCAAAAAATCTGCATTCCCCCCCGCGGTTCCGTAGGTGAAATCAGACTGAACTTTAAGCTTGTGTCCAACCACATATCTAGACACGCCTAATGTATATTGTTCTTCCATTGCCCTTCCAGTTATTGCGTCATAATCGGCGGTAGTGAACCTTCCTGCAATCTCGTAATTATTCTTGAATAAATAGGCTGCCTGGAGGTTAATAGAATTACCAATTAATACCACGTCACCGGTTGGTAGTCCGTCACTGTCCACAGCTGGTGTTCCATTTGCTTCTACCGCCACAGGATTATCTGCATCCCTATTGGCATACTCACCCATAAATGAAAAGCCCCGAAATTTAAACATAGCATCGACGAAAATGGTGGATTGGTCGGTTTCGTAAAGGGAACCATCGCTTAAAAACATATAACTCCCCAAATTACTCCGGGTTTTTACTGCGTCCTGGTTGTAGTCGTAAGTAGCACCCAACATTAATTTCGGGTTGGGTTCGCGTTTTAAATCACTTTGCGAATAGTCGCCACTGGATTGAAACTTCCCAAAAGGCAGTAGCTCCAGTCTAGCCGTATATTGCAATCCTCCTTCATTTCCCTGGGTAACATTTCGGCCTTCCCCTTGTGAAACGGCGATTTTTTCACGGATTAAGAAATTTCCACCTAGATATGTGTGATGCCGTAACTGAATTCCGGCATCTCGGTCTATATTAAAACGACTGTTTAGAATGGAGCGATCAATAAATTGCAGGTTTCCCGAAGACACAACTCGTTCTACGTTACCTGGTAATTTGGTTTGCCCTGCCCACAATTCGAAATTCTCGTAGAAATTCCATTTGATAACCGCGTCCAGAATATATCGAGGAGTATTTCGGTTAAACTGGTTTGCACCGCTGATGTCTCGGTTGGATAGACCCAACTCAAGTTTATATTTTAATTTGGGAGTGAAAACAAATCCGTCGAATTTTAAACGAGCTCTTCGAACAAGAAAGTTTTGTTCGGCACTACTGTAATTGTCACCGTCATGTTGCCAATCTGCCATATAACGAACCTGAAATCGTGGGGCAAATTTCACGCTAAAAGAACTGTCTTTTGCTATAAAATTGATCATTCCTTTACCAAAGGAAGTATCACTTATTTCTTGCGATTGACTTGTGCCCATTAGAAATAAGGCGGCCACAAGTAAAAGATAAGGGTGTTTCATGAAAATCGTTCTAAGTTTTTGTCGCTGCAAAGAACCAACCCCAATGTTAAGTTAATGTTTCCTAAATATTAATTTTAACAATGTAAAGGAGAAATTATTAACACCCATTAAATAAAAAAGGCCACTTACAAGTAAGCGGCCTCCCATCTTAGAAATCTAGTCGACAAAAACTTAACGATTTTCAAAAGATGTATTTGTCCATTTCAGACAACGCAAAGTAACGCCTGTGATGTAGTTTTACTATCATCGAAATATTAAAAAAACATTAAGAAATACGTTGATTGTTGCATTTTCAATGTTAAATTAGTCTTTTCAAACAACAGATTAACAGCTAGTTAAAGGTTTAGTGTTAAGAAAACGTTACCTAAACCTTTCATAATTGTTACTTCTTTTCTATCTTTGAAATGGTCGACAATTAAAACCTTTATACTATGAAAAATTTAATCACCTTACTGGTAATTGTCATGGCCGCAAATATTTCATTTGCGCAAGAATGCAAAAAGACATGCAAAAAAGATTCCTATGTTTTAAACGACAACCTGATTGAAGCTACTCTGTTTCACGACAATGGTGTTATAGCTCAAAAGGGTTATTATACTCAGGAAAATAAGTTGCATGGAAATTGGACTAGTTACGATATCAACGGTAATAAAACCGCTGAAGCTAAGTATTTCAATGGAGAAAAAACCGGAACTTGGTATTTCTACCAGGGCGACAAGATTAGGGAAGTAACATACAGCAATTCAAAAATTGCTAAAGTAACCACTTGGTCTGCAGATGATACTCGAGTTGTATCCTATAGATAATACCTCTATTCCTATAAAAAATATAAGCCCTGTTCTAAAAAGTAAGAACAGGGCTTTTTATTGGCCAAATTTTACAATATCACTTAAAAGTTTATACTGTATCCAAGACTAATTCGCTGACCGGGATTCCATTTGGAGAATAGTTGGTCTTGAGCCCCAAAAGACTCGTAAACACTCTCGATATCATCATCCAGAATATTGTCGAAACGAAGACTAATTCTCTGGTTTCTGTCTTCTCCAAATGATTTAGACAGGTTTAGTTTAACATTGTGAAAAGGTAGCGTGAATACATCTGGAATGTCTTCACTGCCAACGATTTGTAATGTTTTCCCCTGGGCATTATAAAATAACCCAGCTTGCCAACCGTGGTCCTCGTCATCAAAATTTATACCCAGGTTGATGAGATAAGGAGATTGTCCTTGTAACTGTCTGTTGTCGTCCAGTGTTTCGCCCACTCTTAGGTTATCGAGTCTACTCGCTCGTTCATCCTCGCTATATTCTTGCTGAGATTCGATCACTGATAGGTTTGCGTTCAGGCTAAAGTTGTCCAATCCGTGAATAAAACCCAGATTCTTCCTCAATTCTAATTCACCTCCAAACACAGTTGCATCACCGAGATTAAGGGGAGTAAATTGACCAGTCGCACCGCGAATGAATGAAAGTTCAATAGGGTCTGTGAACGATTTATAAAATCCACTAATGGCGAAGAAATCTCCTTCCTCTCCGTACTTCTCGAGCCTAAGGTCCAAATTGTCTATATAGGTAGGCTGCAAATCAATATTCCCGATAAAGAACGAACTACTTATGGGGTCGAATATTTCGGCCAGTGAGGCTTCTTTAAAAGAAGGCCTTGCTGTGGTTCTCGAATAGGATGTTCGAATCTTCATGTCTTCATCCTCGTTCAAGTTGAAAATTAAATTTGCGGAAGGAAAGAAATCAGCTTTATCCAGGATGGTGGCATTATCAAAAATATCCCCTGTTTGATTTCTCCCGGTATAGATTAGATCGAATTTCTCGAATCGCACTCCCAAAATAGCATTGAGCCAGCTGCTTACTTTAAATTCTTCAGAAATATATCCCGCTGCCACTGTGATCTCCGAATCGAAGGTGTCCGATATGTTGGAGTCTCGTCTTACAAAAGTTCCACTATTGGTGTCGGCATCGTATATATTCTCATCTGCCAGTACTTGATTAGGATCCCCGCCATAGGCATTGGACGGGACGTTTAGAATAGGAAAGGCAAATTGATCGATAGAGAATTCACGCTGTTTGTAGGTATAAGCTCCCCCAAATTTTACCTTGGCATCATAGCCAAATAATTTGTGTTTTTTGTCGATTCCAAGTTTTCCGGCAAGGTTTATCTCCTGCAAATTTCTGTAAAAGCGAGAAGCATCACCGGATTCTGAAGGCTCGATCGAGTAAACTTCCTCCCCTGTTTCAGAATCAATAAATACCCTGAATGGTGTAACCCGGAAATCCTTATCATCAATTATGCCTAGAGTAGGGGACAGCTTCCATTCTATGGTCCAGTCTCCATCCTCACCAATCGAATGTTTTCCGCTTAATAAGGCGTTTGTAATAGATCGTTGCGTATAGATTAGGTTATCTTTTTTTATCTCGTTGGAGTTATTTACCTGATTAACCTGCCTGAAAATTGAGGCTTCAGATTCTCCATTCTGAATATGCAGAATGTTTAGTCGATACTTAGAATTTTCGGTTTTGTAGGAGAGTCCGGCCAATCCACTTATAAGTACATTATTGTTTCCTACCTCTCCGGTCTGGGTTCTATCGGGACGTAATTCGAAAACCGAAGGATCCTGATCATCCAATCTCCATACTTGCCCATCGATGTACTCATCGTAATATTGGGTTTCATTTCGGTATGAAATAGATGCTAAAAAGCCTAATCTATTGTCCCCAATGGCATATTGATTACCAGCGGTGGCAGAAAAATTCACATCCATCAAACTCTTTTCACGCTGGGCGGCCAGGTTCTTTTCAAATCTTCGGGTCAAGATCTCAACTACTTCTCCATTTTGTTGGGGTAGCGGTATCTCCTGAGCTGTTGGAATAGGATTGTCTCTTAATCCATCATCAAAACCCAGAAAATCTGTTTTACTACGTTGGTCGACCAGGTAATTATCCTTAAAGTGAAAATCTGAGTTATATCCTAATCCAAGCGACAAGCTGTACTGGGCACTTGCCGGAATATCTTTAGTTACAATATCCACCACCCCACCGGTAAAATCGGCAGGCTGATCTGCAGTTGCAGATTTTATTACGATTATGTTATCAAGAATACGGGTAGGAAAGATATCAAGCTGCAATGTATTTCTGTCTGGATCAAGCCCTGGAACGTCAACGCCGTTAAGGATCGATTTAGTATAACGATCTCCAAGACCCCTCACATAAACAAACTTACCACCTTGTACAGATACACCGGGAACGTTTTTTACGGCACTTGCAATATCATTAGCGCCTGTTTTCTGCATGGTTTCAATAGAAAGCCCATCAAGAAGGTTCACCGAATTTTTTTGAAAACTCAGAACAGCCGATTCTGTATTTTTCCGGGCCGTTGTTCTTACCACTACCTCGTCAAGCTGGCTCACATTTAAGGTTACATTTATCGTACTATTCTTTCCCGATTCTACAATTACATCACTTATTTCTTTAGTTTGATAACCTACGAAAGAGTATACGAGAGTATAGGTGCCAACGGCAAGTTCTATCGAATAAACTCCGTCGAAATCGGTGGTGGTACCATTGGTAGTATTTTTAACTATCACATTAGCAAAGGCGAGCACATCGTTAAATTCACCATCTATCACTTTACCACTTACGGTTCCTGTCTGACCTACTACAAAGAATGACGTGAAACCCAATATTAATGCTAGTATTAACTTTTTCATTTATAATTATTATCTATTGAAAATTGTAAAACAATTGCTCGCCTTTAGAATAAGGCGAGCAATTGAATGTCTCTAATGAGACTTTTGATATTTGAAATTACAGTGCACCTCTTGAGGCTGCATATGTCCATGAGAACGCACTCATAGTAGCTCCGCCACTATTCCCGGTAGAGCTCCATGAGGCAGCACGTTCTGTAAAATCGGGATTAACGATGATCTTATTTTCGCCTTCACCTGTTTTTTCAACAAAGATTGCATTGGCAGGATTAACATCTACTACCCAGTTCTCAAAAGAAAGTTTTCCATCAATGAAATTCTGAGCCACTCCATTGTTATCCAACTCAACATCAGATTCAGATTTGAAATTACGTGCAAGCACATTCTTGGTAACACCCATAGCTCCATCACGATAATCTGCATACTCTCCGTTTTCGGTATTAGAGTTTCCTATTAGCGTTAGATTAGTGATAGTGAACATTCCTTCAAGTGATCCTTCAGGACCATCGATCTCCAGGGCGTGATCCGAAATATCCCCAAGTGCCACAACGGCGTTGTCTATGGTTCCGGAGTAGGCCTGATCTATATCGAGTCCATCATCTCCCTGTGCCCAAACTAAGAGGTTGTTAGCATTTACGGATCCACCAAAGAACTCTATTCCATCATCTACGTTTCCAACAACTTCTATGTTAGAGATTGAGGTCCCTGTTCCTACACCTCCCAGGGTAAGTCCGTTAATTTCATTTCCTTCTCCTATTAATGCACCTCCATGACGGATAGAAACATATGCAAGAGATCCGGAATTATCGGCATCATCGTTTCCACCATATCTTCCGTTTATATCGGAAGCGGGTATCCCTTCAATCTGGGCCTCGGTAGCATTACCATCTAAAGAAACTCTTGCATTTCCCAATACAAGTACACCTCCCCAAAGTCCTCTGTCGTTCTCATCCAGGTTAGATCCGGAAATTTGTCCGATGGCGATATTGTCTGCTATTGAAGTGAAAATTATAGGTGCGCTAGCTGTTCCTACAGCATTGATCTTTGCCCCTCTTGCAATAATAAGGGTAGAAGCATTTGCTCCTGTTCCTGCAAAGGCTTTAATAATTGTTCCCGGTTCGATAGTAAGTGTGGCGCCATTTGTAACGGTTACACGTCCTTCTAGCTCCCAGATCACATCACTGGTGAGTGTCTTATCGCTAGTAATCTGGCCGACTAGACGTACGTCTACGGCGGGAGTTCCGGTATCATCTGTAGGAATAATTGCTCCTCCGTCATCCGAACTACAACTTGCAGCAACAAGTGCGAATGCTATAGCTATAAATGGTAAATAAAATTTTTTCATGTTTGAATTAGTTTAAAAGTGTTTATTTATTTTTTTGATTGCTTTTTTCTAATTATTTCCATGGCAAAGAAAGGGCGGTAATGTAAAGTCGATGTTAGCTATACATTACTAATTCGTGATAAGAAAGTTATCCTAATGTTAATTATCAATTGAACGAGGGTGATGCCAATAGGGAACAAAAATGTTATCTTGCAACCACTATAAATTCAATCACATGATGCAGTGGGAATCGTTGCTTTCGCTTAGGAAGCAAGGAGATACAAAAAAACGGATTCGCAATGAAGAAGACCAGACCAGAAGTGGCTTTGAAGTAGATTACGACCGTATAATATTCTCTTCCGCCTTTAGAAGTCTGCAGGATAAAACACAGGTGATCCCTCTTTCGAAAACATCCTTCGTACACACGCGTTTAACACATAGTCTGGAGGTTTCGGTTGTTGGCAGATCCCTGGGCAGACAGGTAGGAAGTGCGATCATTGAGAAGCATCCCTATTTGCATAAAGTTCATGGCTACGAGATTAACGACTTTGGCGCAATTGTAGCAGCCGCGTCCCTCGCTCATGATATTGGGAACCCTCCCTTTGGTCATAGTGGCGAGAAGGCCATTGGCAATTATTTTAAAAATGGTAATGGCAAACGTTTCCGGGATCAGCTTTCAGAAAAAGAATACCAGGACCTAATCGATTTTGAAGGTAACGCAAACGGATTTAAAATACTCACCGAAACCAAAAATGGCGTTCAGGGAGGATTGCGTCTTACTTATGCCACCCTTGGGGCATTTATGAAATATCCCAAGGAATCCCTTCCGAAGAAACCTACTACCCATATAGCCGATAAGAAATTTGGAGTTTTTCAAACCGACACTTCTTTTTTTAAAGATGTAGCAAAAAATCTCGGGTTGATAAACAGGGCTTCCGGCAATCATTTGTCATATGCCCGCCACCCATTAGCTTACCTGGTGGAAGCCGCAGATGA
>CAJQNO010000015.1 GCA_905479745.1 uncultured Flavobacteriaceae bacterium
CTGGAAACCTGTTATCTGGACGACGAGGAAAAGAAGATCGGCTGTATGATCGCCGAAAAGGCCGGTGCCGATTTTGTAAAGACTTCTACCGGATTTGGTAGTGGTGGTGCTTCCTTGGAAGATGTAATACTAATGCGAGCAACGGTAAGCGAGAAGGTGCAGATAAAAGCGTCTGGAGGAATATCCTCCACAGAGCAAGCATTGAGATTTATAGAACTAGGTGCAAACCGAATTGGAACCTCCCGGGGCGTCCAATTGATGGAAGGTACAAACACCCGATAATATGAGTACACACCTGGAAGCCAAAAATGGAGAAATTGCCCAATCGGTCTTGTTACCCGGTGACCCCATGCGTGCAAAATGGATCGCTGAGACTTTCCTGGAAGATCCTTTCTGTTATAACGATGTTAGGGCTATGCTGGGCTATACCGGAACGTTTCGCGGGAAACGGGTCTCGGTTCAGGGGACCGGTATGGGGATACCATCTGCCCTAATTTATTGCCATGAACTAATTAACGATTATGGTGTAAAAAACCTCATCCGGGTTGGCAGCGCCGGATCATATCAGCCCGATATCAAATTACGCGATATTGTTATTGCCATGGCTGCTTCTTCAACCTCCGGGATTAACAATTCCAGGTTTGTCAACGCCGATTACTCCCCAACAGCCAACTTCGAATTATTCATGAAAGCGGCTACCTATGCGAAATCTCAGGGAATACCTATAAAAGCCGGGAATGTTCTATCCACCGATGAGTTTTACGAAGACGATAAAGACGCCTACAAATTGTGGGCTGAATTTGGTATACTTTGCGTTGAAATGGAGGCTGCCGGACTTTATACCATTGCCGCCAAACACAATGTACGGGCATTGGCCTTTCTTACCATCTCAGATTCCCTGGTGAGTGGCATTCGCAGCAGTGCAGAAGAACGGGAAACCACCTTCAGCCAGATGGTGGAAATTGCATTACATACATTAGTTGAATAAAAAAGGGGCTCCTAACGGAACCCCGGGTCAAAGCGTGCAATTAGCCGTTGATTACATTTTGAATGTGATCACGGGTAAATCTGAATGATTCACCAGATCCTCACTGATACTTCCCGAAAAGAAGTGTGCCAACCCTTTGCGACCATGTGTAGGGATGGCTATCAGGTCTGCATTCACTTTGTTACTGTAGGTGAATATACCTTCTTCTATAGAGTAGGCGCTGTAGTATTTTACATCATTCACACTATAAGTTCCATCGAGTCCTGCCTCCGAAAAGAATTCGGTTACCTTTTCTTCCATTTCCTGCGTACTTCGGAAACCATCACCGGGCGTATTTATATAAACCATTTGCATCTCAACACCCAATTCATCGAATAGTTTCTTAGCTTTTAGAAAGGAATTCACGTTCTCTTTATCAAAGTTATTGGCGAACACCACGTTATTCATTGGTTCGTCACCCATGCGATTCTTAACAACCAGGACAGGAATCTCGGAAGTTCGTACTACTTTCTCTGTATTGGACCCAACAAAAACCTCTCTCAGGCCACTACTCCCGTGGGATCCCATAACAATCAAGTCTGCATTGAATTCCTGTGCAACCGAATCGATCTCATGAAAGAGTTTATAATTCTGTACGGTGGTTTGAACTTCTATTCCCTTAAGGTAATCCCGGTCCAGGAATTCTTCGAATCGTTTATCGGCCAATTGCATATAATACATGGCTTCGAATACTTCCTGCGAATCATCTTTGGTTAAGACAGCCTGTGACAGACCCATCATATGTAGTGCAACCAGGGAGGCTCCGTGCCTTTTGGCAATTTTAGCGGCCACCTCCAGGGCGTATTCAGAATAATCTGAAAAATCTATAGGAACTAATATCGTTTTCATTTTTATAGGGATTTATTTGGATTAGTGATTGTATGTTGTTTCTTTTCTTTTCTTTAGCTGTCTGTCGAGGTCGGAAATAGATTCTTTAACTGCAACTTCGAAGTTTTCTGCTTTTGAAGAAGCAAAAATCTTTGGTCCGGGAAGACTTAGTTCGATCTCACAAATACTTTTTTTATTGATATCCTGTCCTAATTTGAAAAATACTTCTGCGTTAATAAGCCAATTATACTTAGAAGCCAGTTTGTTCAGTCTCTTTTCTGTGAATGCCGTAAGCGTTTCGCTGGTTGGCATTTTTACATATTGAATTGTAATAGTCATACCTGTTAATTTGATTTATATTTCAAATGTACTTTTCTATGAAGGGAAAAAATATGATTTGTGTCATATTGATATTTTATAATCACCAGCTAGTACCCGTTAATAAAGCAATAACAGCTTCCTTTCTCTTTTATAAAAGGGGCCAAAGTATTCGAAATCAATAAATAAAAAATGCAATAATATCTATTGGAGGTTAGAAACAATACTGGCAACTCCTATCCCCAGGATCAGGAATAAAACGATATACCTAAACTGCTCCTGTGATATGTAATGAAGAATTCTTTTCCCGATCCAGGTTCCCAAAATGCTAATAACGATTAAAATTGGAACGAGATAAAGTAAATCTGTTTTTATGAATCCGTTAAACCAATATACTATGGTCCTGCTGAAATCCACTCCCAGATCTATTACTGCTGAGGTTGCGATAAACTTGTCCTTACTCATTTTGAAAGCTGCCATGGTAATACCACGAATGGCACCACCAGTTCCCAGGATACCAGCGCTAAAACCAGATAAGGTACCGCCGATAATAGCATTGGATGTTTTAGGTGTTACAACCAGTTTCTTGAAAATAAGGAATACCAGACTCAGGGTAATAAGAAAACCTCCCAGGATATAAGTGAGTATAACCGGGTCGAAATACTTAGCTACCAGGGCACCAAGAATCACGAAAACAACAGCTGGAACCCCAAGTGTGAGTATGAGTCGTTTATCGAGTCCTTTCCTAAAGAATGCGATCTTTGTAATATTACTGGACACATGAAAAAGGGCCGTTAACCCCAAAACCGACTGAAAATCCAGAAAAAAGTTAGCGATAGGAACAAAGAACACTGAGGAACCAAACCCACCTACCGTACCAAAAATTTCGGCCAGCAGAGATAAAATGATAAAAGCGGGTAGGTATTTCGTTAACATGTATTATTATTGGCTCGTTGTACTAAACTAAAAGTTAGTCCCGTAATCATAATTAACACACTCTTTCCGTCGCGCAACAAGCATCTTTGTAAAATTAAATCCTTTTCTAAGAAAATGTCGTAAAAATAGATTATTTTAAATACGTACTAAATTGCTAACAATGAGACGACTCCCCCTTCTACTTTTAATTCTTTTATTTCAGCAAGGAATTTGCCAGCACAAATCCTCCTCCACTACCGATCTTAGTAAGATCGTTAAAATGGTAGATGAATTTAAAGCAGATCCTAGAGGGCCCTACCGAGATATTCGCTGGTTTTGCACCGACGGTAGTATAAGGATGCCAAAAGACCCCTGTCCCTAAACCATCGGCCCGGGGGTTCAGCATGCACGTTATAAGGAGACCGTAGAATCTCTAGGGAAAACGGAGCATATATACCTAGGGCAAATTCTCGCATATACAGAGCCCAATATCCTTTGGGATGGATCTGCCAATCATTCCAGGCTTAAACAATATCAGATAGGCAAATATCTTGCGAGTGTAGATGATGGCTGGGTCCTTCGAAAAGGCCAGTTCTACCGGGGAGCTATCCAGGCTGAGGACGAGGAAGCGGCCGGTATTAAATTTTACAAATGGTTACTGGGAAAGAACGAAGAGCTTACTTCCAATTACTTCCTCATTCGGCAATCTATAAAAGACGTTCCACACAGCGGTGACGACAATCTCGCACAAGCTATGCGCAGCCAGTCTAAAAATATCAGTGATGGGTATACTGCGTTTATGGACCTTCGCATCAAGATTCATGGACAGCCGGCAGAGGCAGATATAAAAGCGGTAAGAAATTTCAGGGGCCAGCATAGTAACAAGGCAAGTGCCGGGATCCTCAAACAGATCGATGTGCTAATAAACACCATGGAAGAGTTTTATACTCCTGTGAAAATTACTTCCCTGCTGGATGGAAAGAAAATGCTTAAAGGCACTCCTCTTGGAACGACCATCGAGCGCTACATCGCACAACAATCTCAGGAAACTTCTCCCGCGGAATTGGTTTCGGCCACCGCCAGACTATTATATGAAATACGGACCGGAATTGTTTCTGAAAATCGCCCAACGGCGCGTATGTATTTGTTAGATATTTCATTGAAACTGGAAGAGATCATATTTAAAAGAGCACCGCAGTGGGAACCATCCACATTAAAGGAGTTGCTTTCGAAAATTTATCACTTAGGTATGGGCACTACAGGTGCCGGATATATCGAACTTTGGGAGTGGGACCAGATAAATAATACACTAAACTACAACGAGAATAAAGAGAATATAACCCTGGGGGAACTCATCAGGGTGCTTAACACCGCCAGGCGACAAACAGAATGGAGCGCCTCCATGGTGAAAGCAGCTTATGATGACGAGGTAAACAGGTATACTGAGTTCGAGCCCTTGGCCTATGGCTTTATTGACGATAGAATTCGAGGTTCTATCGCCCTGCACCTCGGTAAAACTGTTAGTGAACTGGGGGACATTGTTGCGCACCAATCCGATATCACCAATTCGGTACTGGGAATCCCGGAGCAAAGTGCAATTCGTGGTTTAAACCCTGGCTACGCATACGGCGAACTTGTGGTCGTGGAAGGATCGGCCGATGTGGTAGAAGTAAGTTCGGAAAAGATCTATATTTTCGAACGTCCACCTTCCGACCTAAAACCCGTTGCCGGAATAGCAACAGTTGCCGAGGGCAACCTGGTTTCACATGTTCAGTTGTTAGCCCGTAATCTCGGTATTCCTAACGCTGCTTTATCCGGCGACAATTTAAAAAGTCTAAAAAAATACCATGGAAAAATGGTGTTCTACGCGGTTACCGGCAATGGAAACGTGTTGATGAAGACCGAGGATGCCATGACCGAAGCAGAGAGATCTTTATTTGCGAAGAAAGTACGAAAGGATGATAAAATAGCCGTCCCTATCGAAAAGCTGGTGTTAAGTGAAACCAGTGTACTTAATATGCGCGATGTGGATGCTTCAGATTCGGGCATACTGTGCGGTCCAAAGGCAGCCAATCTTGGTCAACTAAAGAAAATGTTCCCTAACAATGTAGTAGAAGGACTTGTAATCCCTTTCGGAATATTCAGAGATCATATGGATCAACCCATGCCAGGACAAAACAATACGTACTGGGAATTTCTCAATACTATGTTCGCAGAAGCGGAAGCGCAGCGTGAACGAAATGTGCCGGAGGCTGAAGTTGAAAATTTTCAATTGGGGAAATTGGCGATACTTCGCGAAGCCATCCGAAAAATAAAACTAAAGCCGGAATTCGTGGCAGACCTCGATGCTAAGTTTAAATCTGTCCTTGGTCGGCCTATGGGTGAACTACCTGTGTTCTTAAGGAGTGATACCAATATGGAGGACCTGAAAGATTTCACCGGTGCCGGGTTGAACCTTACTCTTTTCAATGTATCGGACCGTGAAAAGATATTAAATGGTATTAAGGATGTGTGGGCCTCTCCTTACACCGAGCGAAGTTTCAAATGGCGGCAGAAGTATTTGTCCAATCCCGAAAATGTCTTTCCTTCCATACTGGTAATTCCAAGTGTGGATGTTGATTATAGCGGTGTACTCATCACCAAAGGCATTAGTTCGGGTATTAATAATGACCTAACGGTTGCATTCAGCCGGGGAGCAGGCGGTGCCGTAGATGGCCAGTCTGCAGAATCTTATTTATTGCGGATGGATGTAACTTACGAACTTCTGGCACCGGCGCGAGAAGCTTCATTCAACAGGCTTCCGGTAACAGGAGGTACAATGAAGCAGACTGCGACCTTTGAAAGCAGGATCCTTTCAGAAAAAAATATGCAACAGATCTGCGAACTTGCGGAGGCGATTAGAGATAAGATCCCAAAGGACACTGACACCGATTACCAGGGAGCTTACGACGTGGAATTAGGTTTTAAAGATGATAAAATCTGGCTTTTCCAGATCCGGCCCTTTGTTGAGAATAAAAAGGCCTTAAGTTCAGATTATCTAGCCTCCATTAGTCCTGTTATAGACCATTCGAAAAAAGTTTCACTTTCCATCAAACCATGATATGAAAAAAATAGCAACAATCCTCCTCGTTTACCTGATAAGTACAGCATTTACCGCGCCTCACCCCTATCCTATAGACGGTTATGAATACACAGGCATCAAGCGATTAAAACGCCTGGAGATGATTAAAAGCGGGGAATTAATAGACGGTACCGTCCTGCCTCCAGGGGCCATGAAATCTTATGTGGACATTCAATTAAATCTCTTTTCCCGGTACCAGGATTCTGTTACTACCTTCCTGGTAAAAGACGAGGCTTTTCAACAACAGATCAGTGACTTGTTCAGGGGGTTGGATAGAAGTTATTCTCTGGCTGTACTGGATGTGACCGATCCGGAAAAACCACGATACGCGAGCAGAAACGAAACGGCGGGTTATCAGCCCGGCAGTGTGGGTAAACTTGCGGTGATGATTGGTTTATTCGATCAATTAGCAAAGCTGTATCCCGATTCTTTTGAAGACCGGATAAAACTATTGAAGGAGCGATCTGTAAAAGCCGGCCCCTGGGGTATGACCGATGAACACACCATCCCTATATTCAATATCGAAACCAACAAACTGGTGAAACGTCAAGTGGTACCCAGTGACGTTTTTTCCTTGTTCGAATGGGCAGATCACATGATGTCTGTTAGTAATAATGGGGCTGCTAGCATCCTTTGGCGTGAGGTTTTGCTTATGGCTGCCTTTAAACAAGATTACCCATCCCTAACACAGGAGCAGGCCGATGCATACTTTAAAACCACTCCAAAAAATGAGATCACAGATCTGGGAAATGATGTGGTAAATCTACCGTTGCGCGAAATGGGGATCACACACGAAGAATGGCGGTTAGGTTCTTTTTTCACCAGAGGTGCTAATCCTTATGTGGGCGCAAAAGGCGGCAGCACAGGAACACCAATAGGTTTGATGAAATTTTTAATTCAACTGGAGCAGGGCCAGGCGATCGACGCCAAATCCAGCCTGGAAATGAAACGCCTGATGTATATGACCGATCGACGAATTCGCTATGCACAATCCCCATCTTTAAAGGAGGCGGCTGTGTATTTTAAATCCGGCAGCCTGTATAAATGTGATCGCTCCAAAGGTGAAGCCTGTGGAAAATATATGGGAAATGTATTTAATTATATGA
>CAJQNO010000016.1 GCA_905479745.1 uncultured Flavobacteriaceae bacterium
CACCGCCTCCAATCACCTGCACGTCACTACGAACGAGGGAGAGAGCTGGAAGGTTATCAGCCCCGATCTTACACGTAACGACCCCACTAAATTGGGTTCTTCAGGCGGTCCTATAACTCAGGATAATACTTCTGTAGAATATTATTGTACCATTTTTGCAGCTGCCGAATCACCTGTCACACCCGGGTTATTGTGGACAGGAAGTGACGACGGTTTAGTACATGTATCCAGAAACAGTGGAAGTACCTGGGAGAACGTGACTCCAAAGGGAATGCCCGAATGGATGATGATCAATAGCGTGGAGCCATCAGTGTACGACCCCGCTACCTGCTATATCGCAGGGACGAGATACAAGTCGGGAGATTTTGCCCCATACCTTTACAAGACCAATGATTACGGAAAGACCTGGAAGAAGATCACAAATGGGATATCCTCAGAGCATTTTACACGTGTGCTACGGGAAGATCCAAAACGCAAAGGCATCCTGTACGCCGGAACCGAAACTGGGATGTATATTTCTTTCGATGATGGGGCAAGCTGGAATTCTTTTCAGCTGAATTTACCCATAGTACCGATAACCGATCTTGCTTTGAAAGATAATAATCTTATTGTTGCTACCCAGGGAAGAAGCCTATGGATTATAGATGATCTTACAGTAATTCACCAATTAGCCGCAGCAAAAAACAAAGAGAATTATCTCTATAAACCTAAAGATACATATAGGATGGGTGGCAATTCCCGAACTGGGTCGCTCACATCGGGCACCAATCATCCGGCAGGTGTAATGACCTATTTCTATGTTGAAGATCCGGAAGAAAAGGAGATCAGACTGAGTTACCTCAACAGCAAAGGAGATACCATTAAGACCTTCAGTACAAAAGACAAAAAGGATAAACTTAAGGTGAAAAAAGGTGCTAATCTCCATACCTGGAACCTGAAAGGAAAGGGAGCCGAAAGACTGGATGGTATGATATTATGGTGGGCCAGCACCGATGCTCCAAAGGCAGTTCCGGGACAATACAAGGTGGTGCTCGAAGTAGAAGATGAGGTTTTTGCTCAGCCATTCACAGTATTGGCAGATAAGAATGCCGAGACAGACGCTGCCGGTATGCAGCGGCAATTCGATTTCATTACAGATATCAATGAAACGGTGGATAAAGCGCATAAATCCATTAAGAAGATCAGGAATATAAATAAGCAACTTTCAGCCTTTCAGAAACAATACAAGGACAATGAGGATGTGAAGGAATTGGTAGAAAAGGCGAAAACGCTAAGCGAAAGCTTTTCCGAAATCGAGAAAGCTCTGTATCAGACCAAGAACAAGAGCGGCCAGGACCCTTTGAATTTCCCTATAAAATTAACCAATAAGCTCGCACACCTGAACAGCCTGGTTAGTATGGACGATTTTCCGCCTACCCAACAGGATGTAGCGGTTAAGGACGAGCTCACTGCGAAGATCAATGCTGAGCTGGTAAAATTCAACAAACTTATTTCGGAAGAAATAGCAGAATTTAACCGACAGTTCAACAGTAAAAACCTGAATTATCTCTTTGTTGAAGACGAGAAGGAATAGTGGAATATAATTATATAAAATCGTTACATCTCATCTTTGTGATCACCTGGTTTGCCGGCCTGTTCTACATTGTTCGCCTTTTTGTATACCAGATCGAAGCCTCCCAAAAGCCTTCGCCCGAAAAGGAAATATTGGGTGAGCAGCTTAAACTTATGGCGCGGCGACTGTGGTTTATCATTAGCTGGCCATCCATGATACTGGCTACCGGTTTTGCTGTGTGGCTTTTAATACTCAGGCCTTTTTACATCTCGGATGCCTGGATGCAGGTTAAACTGGGTTTTGTGGTTCTGCTCATCATATACCACATAAAATGTCATCTCATCTTCAAGGACCTCCAGCGGGATAAGGTGGCTTATTCGTCCAATTTTATGCGAATATTCAATGAAGGAGCTACGATCATTTTATTTGCAGTGATTTTTTTGGTGATTCTGAAAAATGCCATTAACTGGATCTACGGAACCGTAGGACTCATTCTGTTTGCCGTAGTCATCATGCTGGGCTTTAAAATTTATAAACGAATTCGGGAAAAGTAACAGAAGCAGATCGCGGGCGGCCGAACTGCTTCAAATTGGTTTGATTATTGCTATCTTCACTAAAAAATATAAGCTTGGCATTTTACAAACGCTCACTTAGAAACCGGATCTTCTTTTCCATGATAGCCCTAATACTGCTGGCATCGGTGTTGATCGCTATAGTGACAATATTTCAGTATCGGGAAGAGGCTGTAGATTATCACAGGGAGCGGCTGCAAAGGAAAGAAGCCAATATTAGGGAGAACATCGATTATGTGCTTCGGAATACAACCTACCCCGTAGAAACCGACAAAGTACCTTTAATTTTTAAGGAGAAGATATACGAACTTAAAGACATTCATAAGCTGGAGATCTACCTGTACGATCTGGAAGGCGGCTTTCTGAAATCGTCCAAGGCATCTTTCTTTAGGGACACAACAAACAGTCGTGTTCCCAATTATGTCCTGAAAGAACTCGAATCGCGCTCCAATAAAACCTATATAGAACAATTTACAGAAGACGGACAGCACTACCAGTCGTCCTATAGCATCATCACCGACCAGTATTTTAAACCCCTGGCCATTTTATACCTGCCGTATATAGAAGATGATGGTTTTATTAACAGGGAACTTAAAGAAAGCCTCTCCCGGTTAGGCCTGGCTTACTTTGTCATGCTCCTTATTGCCATCGCCCTGGCGTATTTCCTCTCAAAATATATTACACGTTCCCTTAATGATGTGAGTGAAAAGATAACCGAAACCCGCCTTAATAAGCGAAATAAAAAGATAGAGGTAGACAAGAGGACCACCGAAGAGATATCCACCCTTGTAAAGGCGTATAACGGGATGATCGATGAACTGGAAAGCAGTGCTGCACAACTGGCCACCAACGAAAGGGAGGCTGCCTGGAGGGAAATGGCAAAACAGGTTGCTCACGAGATCAAGAATCCCCTCACGCCTATGCGGTTAACGGTACAAAGTTTTCAGCGGAATTTCAATCCTAATGATCCGGATGTACACACCAAACTTGAAGAATACAGTAATACACTTATTCAGCAGATAGATACCATGAGTTCCATAGCGTCTGCTTTCTCCACTTATGCTAAAATGCCTGCACAGCAGGACGAAACCCTTAATGTTGTACAGATCACTAAACTGGCGCTGGATATTTTTAACGAAGACTATATCTACTATTTCCCAGAGGAAAAAGAATTGATCGCCCGTTTCGATCGAACTCAGCTTATACGGGTGGTTACCAATCTTATAAAAAACAGCATTCAGGCCATTGAGCAAGGGGAGGTTGACGAGCCTCGAATCGAGGTAAAGGTTTTTGCTGAAGCCAATAATGCGGTCATCACCGTTACCGATAATGGTGTAGGTGTTTCTGAAGAGAATCTCAATATGATTTTCGAACCAAAATTTACTACCAAAACCAGTGGAATGGGACTTGGACTGGCTATGGTGAAGAAGATCGTGGAAACCTATAACGGGCGTATCACCTTCGTCTCCAAAGTAAATGAAAGCACTACATTTAAAGTGACATTTCCCAGAACGTAAAAGGGATTTTCGTATTTTTATGTCCTACATATCCCCAAAACCTAACACTATTCACAATGAAATACGAAAATGTACTTACCCATTCCGAAAACGGGATCACAACTATTACTATTAACAGACCTTCCAAATTAAACGCCCTGAACAAAGTCACAATCAAAGAGCTGCATGAGGCATTTAAAGAAGCAGACAATGATAAGGCCACCAGGGTCATCCTGGTAACCGGAAGCGGCGAAAAGGCCTTCGTTGCCGGCGCCGATATCAGCGAGTTTGCAGATTATTCTGTTTCCCAGGGAGCAGAGCTCGCCTCTCAGGGGCAGGCGCTACTATTCGATTTTGTAGCGCATTTATCTACCCCTGTAATTGCTGCTATTAACGGTTTTGCGCTGGGAGGGGGCCTTGAACTTGCCATGTCTGCCCATTTCCGAATTGCCAGCGATAATGCCAAAATGGGGTTACCGGAGGTTTCTTTGGGGGTTATCCCGGGTTATGGAGGGACACAACGACTTCCACAGCTTGTTGGCAAAGGCCGGGCCTTCGAAATGATCATGACCGCAGGAATGATAAGTGCCGAACAGGCTCTTCAGTACGGGCTGGTGAATCATGTTACTACTCTGGAAGATCTAATGCCCTTAACCGAAAAGATCGCCGGAAAGATCGCAAATAATTCTTCGGTGGCAATTTCAGCAGCCATTACTGCGATCAATGCAGGATACGAAGATGGCGAGAATGGTTATGATGAAGAGATAACCCAATTTGGTAAATGTTTTGGAACTGCCGATTTCCATGAAGGTACCCAGGCATTTCTCGAAAAAAGAAAGGCAAATTTCCCGGGCAAATAGGAAATAGTCCGAATCGAATAGGAAATAATCCAATAAATTTATAACTTTGAGGTTCTCCACAAGAATCTCAAAGTTTTTTTATGTCCCAACCCATTAAAGGCCGCGGCGCTCAGCGTAAGGTTCACAATCGTTTTTTTGAATTAGAGCATGAGTTTCGTGCAGACTTTCTTAATTACTGCGAACAGGAAGGAGAAGAACATGAGTCTAACCAAACCCGTTATATAGAGGTCTTCCCAAAAAGCTTTGTGAACAAAGTGGTGAGTCCGGATGTTCGGATGGAATTTTCGGCCAACCCATACCAGGGCTGCGAACACGGTTGTGTGTATTGTTATGCCCGAAATTCGCACGAATACTGGGGTTATGGTGCCGGGGTAGATTTTGAACGGAACATCCTTATAAAGCGTGATGCTCCCAAGTTACTCGAGCAAACGCTTCAGAAAAAATCCTGGAAGGGTAACACCATTGTTTTCTCCGGAAACACAGACTGCTATCAACCTGTAGAACGAAAGCTCAAAATTACCCGGGCCTGCCTTGAGGTCATGTTGAAATGGAAACATCCCACCGGAATTATCACCAAGAACTCTCTTATATTAAGAGATCTTGACCTCATGATCGAAATGGCAAAATTCAATACCATTGCTGTAAATGTTTCAATTAATACGCTTAGCGAAAAGACGCGCCGACTCCTGGAGCCCAGAACTGCCAGCATAAAACAGCGATTAAAGACCGTTGAAATTCTTTCTGAAAACGGGATCCCGGTGAATGTAATGATCGCTCCGGTTATACCCTCTCTTAATAGTCATGAAGTGTTACCTATTATTGAAAAAGTGTCTCAATTGGGCGCAGTGAGCGTGGCACATACGGTAGTCCGCTTAAACGGACAGATAGCCTTATTATTTGAAGACTGGGCCAGAAAGACCATCCCTCATCGAGCCGACAGAATATTAAACCAGATAGCCCAGTGCCACGGCGGAAACTTAAACGACAGTAATTGGGGCCGCAGGATAAGAGGGGAAGGGACGATCGCGAAACAAATTTCAGATTCGGTGAAGCTGGGCAAGAAAAAATACCTCAAAGGCGGAGGGATGCCCCAATTGGATAAGACACACTATCTTCAGCTAAAAGATCCGCAAATGAGACTTTTCTAAGTTTTAAGGCTGTGTTAATTTGTTTCAGTAAAGAAAATAGAATAGCTATCTTGGAATTGAGATCAATAAAGAACAATGAAGAAGGTCCTATTAATCTTAATGTATATCTGTGTTAGTAGTGTTTACTCCCAGGATGCGAATCTGAAGGAAGAAACAAGTGCAAATAATCCGGATAATCTTGTCTATGGAGTTGTATATAACGAAGCTGGGCCAATACAGGGTGCGATAGTTAGGATTAAAGATACTTTTGAAGAGACCCGGACTGCGGCTAATGGTATGTACAGGATCCTGGCTTCTAAAGGAGATATTTTAGAGATCAGGGCGCTTGGAATGCTAATAAAGGATACCATGGTGCAGGATTCCAGGAAGATCCACATTCCCCTGGAACCGGATGGAGAATTACTGGAAACCATTAGAATATTGGCAAAAAAAGGGGAAAAGGAAACTGTTAATACTGCTTTTGGTGAAAAGAAAAAAGCAGCAGTTGGTTATTCTACGAGAAATACCATTAATAGGGAAGAAATACGAAGCGACCAATTGGAACTATGGCAGATCTTACAGAAAATGCCCGGGGTGGTGGTGGAAAATCCGGGAGGACCTAATCCCTTGTATAAACTACGAAGAACGATGGAGATCACTATCCATGGCACCACCTACCCCGTACTTGTGGTGAATGGGATGTTGTTCGAACAAAACGGACAACAACCTTATGTGAACGTGCAGCAAATTAAAAGTATCAAAGTGCTAAACTCTCTAAATGCTACGGTTAAATACGGCCAGTTAGCTGCCTTTGGGGCTATAGTTATTGAAACAGATCAGGGACCGGAAAGAGAGTATATCGAGCAACCCCAACTAAAACAGCTAAGTGGGAACGACTATAATGAAATGATAAGCACCCTGGCTGAAGCACGTGTAAAGTCTCCAAAACCCGTATATGTTGCCCAGCTAGAAAAAGCGAAAGATCTCGATGAGGCCAGACGCATTTATTTGGATTTGCTGAAACAATCTAAACATAGATCGGTGAGTTTTTATCTGGAAGCCGGTGATTATTTCAGGAAATGGGATCCCAACTTCGCCAATGAAGTTGTATCGGATATAGCCGAAATTGCCCCTACCAATGTAAAAGCCCTGAAGTCCTTAGCCTATACCTACGAGGCCTATGGCGAAGATGAATTGGCAACCCCCATTTACGAACGAATCGTGAATCTGGTCCCTTCCGAAGTTCAACCTTACCTGGATCTGGCCAGGAATTATAAGCAGGTTGGCAACTATCAATTATCGGCTACTTTATATAAACAAATGGTGGCCAATAGTATTCCCAAAGTAGACTTTAATGATGTGGGAGTGATCGTTTTTAACGAATTCAAACAACTTATAGCCCTGCATAAATCGAAGATAAACTTTCAGGATATTCCCAACGAATTATTGCGGGTAGGATTTAAGAAGGATATACGTCTGGTGGTAGAATGGAACGACCCTCTCGCAGATTTCGAACTGCAGTTTATCACCCCTGGCAAAAAGTACTATCCGTACCTTCATAATCTGTATGGAGATCAGGATCGGTTACGACAGGAAATAGAACAGGGGTTTTCAACAAAGGAGTTCGACATTGAAGATGCCGATCGTGGCACCTGGATGATCAATTTAAAGTATTCGGGTATACAAGATGAAATTAATCCAACCATGTTGAAATACACCTTATACAGAAATTATGGTTTACCCACCGAGGAACGTATCGTTAAGATCGTGAAATTACAGGATCTTGAAGAGAAGGTCACCCTGGATTCGTTTGTGTATTAATCACTTCATAATTCTTCTTTCCTAAACGAAACAACGGTTTCCCTCAATGTATATTTTTTTCTAAATGTCCCGATAGTAGTTTCAGGGTATAAAAATCTGTTCGCATGAGAATTTATACCCTAGTCACATTTTTGTTCGTTTGTCTTTCGGTATTCAGCCAGGAGGAGCTCGCCATTCGGGCCACTATTGTTGATGCAAATTCCGGCAAGCCTGTAGAATATGTTAATATTGGTTTTGAAGGAAAGGGAATAGGCACAGTAAGTGCTTCCGATGGAAGTTTCTTTCTGAAACTGAATAATACTCTTATCTCTTTGGAGACCGACCTGGTTGTCTCTTCCATAGGTTATGTTACCGAACGTATTCCTTTTAACGAATGGAAAGATTGGGGAGAGCCTGGAAAGTATATCTTGCTGCAACCTGAAACCACTACCCTGGATCCGGTAGTGATAGTGGCCGGGAAAAGAGAATATGAACGATTGGGCAGCGAAACCTATTCGCTTAGTGAGTTGGGCTACTGGACCGAGAAGGACGCCCTGGGAGGGGAACTTGCCTCGAGGATAAGGATCGATAATGAGAGAACTAGGCTGCACGATCTTAAATTTCATGTGATCCGCAACGAGGCGGACAGTATTAAGTTGCGCATCAATATCTACCGTTGCGAGAATAATATGCCCGGGGAGAATATCTTACGCACTAACATCTATCATACGATCAGGAAAACAAAAGGAATTGAGATTATACCCTTGAAGCAGCACAATATAGTTGTAGATAACGACATTGTGGTGGGGATCGAAATGATCGAATCCTACGGGGAGGAACTTTATCTGTCTGTTTCGGCCACTCCTTTTGGCGGCACAGCCTATCTAAGAGAAAGGAGTCAGTCTAACTGGGATGTACGATGGAATTTCGGACTCGCATTCGGGTTATTGAGTTCGTACCCTATTGCCCCATCCAACCCCTGATTTAGGCGATTTATTTAGGGATCTCTATTTCTGAAACGATCAGTTGCTCAACTTTATCGATCAATGCCGAAGGATCATTTCCGGCAACCTGCAGTGGTGGATGCACTTTCATGATAAGATGAGTGCCTACTGGCATGGGAAACATCCCAAACTGTTGTAATTTCCATGAATTACTGATACTAATGGGTAACACCCATGCATCTGGTGCGTGCGCCATTAGCGTGAGTAACCCCTTGCGTTTAAAAGGCTTGGGGACTCCAGTCCTGCTTCGGGTACCCTCGGGGAATATTACCACCGCTCTTTTATATTGCTGAATGTACTTTCCTATCTTTTCAATTTGTTCGGTGGCCTGTTTAGGGTTTTTCCGATCGATAAGTACGGAACCTCCATATTTAAGATTGTAGGAAATGGTTGGGATCTTTCTGCCCAGTTCGATCTTCGAAATAAATTTGGGATGTAGTTTCCGAAGAAACCAGATCATAGGCGGGATATCCCACATACTTTGATGATTTGACGCAATGATCACTGGCACATTGTCTGGTAAAAACTCGGGGATGCGAATCGAATACGTGGTGCCCAGAAGATGAAGCGACCTAATTACCAGCCAGTTAAAATAATCTACACTGTTCTTATGAGCCTGATACCCGAACACATTCAGGCAGATTCGTTGAATTGGGTCGAAGAGAAGGAGTAAAAGCCCAAAGACCAGGTAAAAAACAACCGATAGAACGTAGCTTAAAAATTTTAATATGGGTTTCACACTATAAAAATAAAAAAACCGCTCACAGCAGCCTGCGAACGGTCTTTGGTTTTTTAGGCTTCGGAATTCTTAACAGAACTCGTTATAAGCGCCCATTAGATTTTCGGCTATTATGTCTGCCGAACGTCCTTCAATGTGATGACGTTCCAGCATATGTACTAATTCCCCGTTTTTGAACAACGCCATAGAGGGCGAACTAGGAGGAAATGGAACCATTTGTGCACGCGCAGCATCCACTGCCTCGGTTTCCATACCTGCAAATACGGTTACCAGGTGATCCGGTGTTTTCGCATTTTGCAAAGACATACGTGCTCCTGGCCTGGCGTTGGCGGCGGCACAACCACAAACCGAATTTACCACAACCAGAGTGGTTCCTTCTTTTGCTAAAGCCTGCTCTACATCACCGGCCGTTTTAAGTTCGGTAAAACCAATACTCGTTAGGTCTTCGCGCATAGGTTTTACTAGTTCTTCTGGATACATAGGTATATTATTTAAGATGTAACAATTTTAATGCAAAGATAAGCAATTTAGTTCCTAAAACTATCACAAAACGGCAGGGTGGTTCGCCGGGAAATTTATAGTTTCGTTGTGTAACATCCTCCATGGACCGATTACTTATCTTTGTCACGAATTTATACACAGTTACCATTTCATGTATCGTTGGATTGCCGCTATTTTAGGATTTGCCCTGTACCGCTTACCGGGGGCGATTGTTGGATTTCTTTTAGGGAGTTTCCTGGATAATCTCGGCGGTGCGAAAAGGACCGGGGGTTATAAACAGGTGTTTCAACAACAACGGAGTGATAAGGTGAGTCCGGCCGATTTCGAGCTGAATTTACTCTCTCTGGCGTCGTTGGTTATAAAAGCAGATGGTAAAGTAAGCCAGGCCGAACTGGACTATGTGCGGCAGTATTTTGTCCAGGCCTATGGGAAAGATCGGGCCAATGCTATCTTCAAGGTCTTTAATGAAGTTATAAAAAAGCGGGAAATATCCGGTTCCCGAATTGGAAACGTACTTAGACAACGAATGCGCTACGAGTCGCGTCTTCAGGTAGTTCATTTTCTATTCAGTATTGCCAATGCTGATGGTTTTGTATCGAATGCTGAAGTAAACACCATACAGGGAATATCTGTAAATCTTGGGATTCAGAATAAAGACTTTGAAAGCATCAAGGCTATGTTCTTTAAAAATCCTGATAGTGCTTATAAGATCCTGGAAATAGATCGAACTGCCACCATACAGGAAATAAAAACGGCCTACAGGCATATGGCCAAAAAATATCATCCCGATAAACTACAGCACATGGACGAAGCCTATCGCAAAGGCGCGGAAGATAAGTTTAGAAAGGTGCAGGAGGCCTATGAACAGCTTCAGAAGGAAAGAGGTTTTTAACTTAGATAGCCTATTGTAACATCTGTTACATTCATTTTCTGATAATTAATGTAAGTTTACATCGAAAATGATAAAGTTAACATCCATATTCTTATCGCTACTCGTCTTCACTCAGAGTTTGAGTAGTTATGTAGGCACCTTTGATGAGGTAGAAACCTTATTAGAGCATGCCAAAGTACATGCGGATACTTATGGAGACAATATTGTTGTTTTTCTTTCTAAACATTACGGAGAATTACGGGTACAGCATTTAAAGGAAAGTAATGACACCAGTGGTGATCATGAAAAATTGCCTTTTACTCATCAAAATTGCTCACATTCGATTGCAGCATTGAATTTAACGGTAAGAACTTTACTGCCTGATAACCCAATACCTGTGGTTGATACTACCGGATATTTCAATTATTCGAATTTATATACTTCGCTGGATGAGTCCGGCATATTCCAGCCGCCTCAGTTTACATAATTCATTTTAGAACAATTTAAAATCTGTTTTTACAGCCTCTTATAAAGGGTTGTCAAATTTTATACAATGAATTATGCTTTCAAAAATTATCAAATTTAGTATTTCCAATAAGTTCCTGGTCATCCTATTCACTGTGTTTCTAATAGGTTTCGGGTTATTTTCTATAACTCAAATTCCGTTGGGAGCTGTTCCCGATGTCACCAATAATCAAGTACAGGTGATTACCACATCTCAAAATTTAGGAACAAGAGATATGGAACAGTTTATCACTTATCCTATCGAGTTGGAAATGGCAAATCTACCGGGTGTAATAGAGATACGATCCGTTTCGAAATTTGGATTATCTGTGGTTACCATTGTTTTTGAGGAAAAAATGGGGACTTATCTACCACGACAATTAATAGCCGAAAAAATTAAGGCTGCATCGGAAAAGATCCCACAGGGCTTTGGAACACCGGAAATGGGACCTATTACTACAGGTCTGGGAGAGATTTATCAATACGTATTGGATGTAAAACCCGGTTATGAAGATACGTACTCGGCTATGGAATTGAGAACTATTCAGGATTGGGTAGTACGCAGACAACTTTCGGGTATTCCCGGAGTGGTTGAGGTGAACAGTTGGGGTGGATACTTAAAACAATACGAGATCACTATCATTTCAGAGAAGCTCAATGCCATGAATATTAGTGTGAATGAAATTATGAGTGCGCTCGAATCCAATAATGATGTAGGTGGTGGGGGATACATAGAAAAAGAAGATCAAACTTATTTTATCCGGGGTGAAGGGCTGGTAGAGTCCATGGAGGATATTGAAAATATTGTAGTAAAAAATGTTGAAGGGTTGCCCATTTTTATAAAAGATGTTGCTGAAGTTGGATTGGGAAGTGCCACGAGGTATGGTGCTATTACAGGGAACGGAGAGGGAGAAAAAGTGCTGGGCCAGGTAATGATGCTCAAAGATGGGAACACAAAGGAGGTAATTGATGCAGTACACGAACGAATAGACCAGATCGCTAATTCGCTACCGGAAGGTGTTTATATCAATGGATTTTTAGAACGAAGCGAGCTAATTAATAAAACAACTTTTACTGTAGCCGAAAACCTTATTCTCGGTTCTTTAATCGTGATTTTTGTCGTGGTTCTACTGTTAGGAAACCTGCGATCAGGTTTAGTGGTAGCCTCTGTTATTCCGTTAAGTTTACTATTCGCACTTTCAATGATGTACATATTTGGAGTGGATGCCAATTTAATGAGCCTGGGGGCGATCGATTTTGGGATTATTATTGACGGGGCGGTGATAATTATCGAGTTCACAGCCTTTAAATTAACACAAAAACTCACGGATGGAGACACTACAAATGCGAAAATAGATCGAAAAGAGCTAAATGAGATAACCTATACGGGAGCCTCGAAAATGATGAACTCCGCAATTTTTGGACAACTTATTATACTCATAGTTTTCATTCCTATTCTTTCCTTAAGCGGTGTGGAAGGTAAAATGTTCAGGCCAATGGCACTCACGTTTAGTTTTGCGCTTATCGGGGCGATGCTTTTGTGTCTAACTTACGTTCCTGTTGTGGCTTCTATATTTCTGAAACCAAGTAGGGTAACAGAGAAAAACATTTCAGTAAAAATGATGAAGTTCTTTAATAGGCTATATGACCCTACAATTAGATGGGCTTTAAGCAGAAAAAAGTTGGTTCTCTCTGCATCTGGGATTGTTTTAATACTGTCCATTTATCTTTTCTCCACAATGGGAGGTGAATTTGTACCAACTTTGGATGAGGGTGACTTTGTTATTCAACCCGTTTTAAAAACGGGGACTTCTTTGCAAAGTACGATTGAAACTACTACTCGCATTGAAACTATCTTAATGGAAAAATTTCCTGAAGTAGATCAGGTGGTTAGCAGGATTGGTGCTGCAGAAGTTCCCACAGATCCAATGTCTATGGAAGAAAGCGATGTGATTATCCGGCTAAAACCAAAGAGTGAATGGGTTTCGGCCTCAACAAAAGACGAACTGGCCGATAAATTTAAGAAAGCCATTGCTGTTATTCCCGGGTTAGAAGTTGAGTTTACACAGCCAATTGAGATGCGATTTAATGAATTAATCACCGGAGTAAGGGCCGATATTGCAATTAAAATATTTGGTGAAGACCTGGATATTCTCAATCGCAAAGGATATGAGATTAAAAACGCAATTT
>CAJQNO010000017.1 GCA_905479745.1 uncultured Flavobacteriaceae bacterium
TTTTTCCTGTTGGTAACCCATTCCGGAAACTTAAAATACACGCTTATCTCTTTAAGAAGTGAATCTGAAACCCCGGTTACCTTCTTGAAATCTGAAACAGAATTGATCCATTTTCCATGTTCCCGGTAGGCTTTCAGTTTATCGAATTCGGAAACAGATAGTCCCACTGTATATGCCCTATACTCTGTAAGGTAATTAGGATTGAAGGGATAGATCGCTCTTGTCTTTTTTTCTTTCTGAAGCCTCTTAAGAGAATCCATTTCTGCCTGAAGCTCTACTACCAGAGGAGCGCTCATATCAAGCTTGGATTTGGCTTCGAATTCTACAAAAACATTTACAGCGATCAAAGAAAGAACGAAGGCTATTAAACGAAAGATCCCATCACGCTGACCTCTGTCGAAAGTGAGATGGGATCTTAACCAATTCATAACTCCTTACATTTTCATGGGGAGTTAGAATTGTTATTTTAAATCGTTTTAACGTGCAAGCTTTATAGCATCCAGGTACCTTCGTAATTGTTTTTTCACTACCGGGAATAGGAAATAAAGCCCTATCATGTTAGGGAATACCATTGCAAAGATCATGGCATCAGAGAAGGCCCAGATAGAATCCATACTTGCCGCAGCACCTATCACAACGAAGGTACAGAAAAGCAGTTTATAGATAAGGTCTGCCCTTTTCCCTCTTCCGAAGAGATACTTCCACGATTGAAGTCCGTAATAAGACCACGAGATCATTGTCGATACCGCAAACAGCACCACTGCTATGGTTAAAAATACCTTAGAATATGGGATGTATTCGGCAAAGGCCTTGGAGGTAATTCCTGCCCCTTCATAAGTGGCTCCATCGATGATCACCACTCCTGCTCCGGTTGCGTCTCCATATTCGAAAAAGCCTCCAAAATTAAAGATGATAATAACAAGGGCAGTCATGGTACAAATAACTACTGTATCTATAAAAGGTTCAAGGAGGGCTACTAACCCCTCACTAGCCGAGTATTTAGTTCGTACCGCAGAGTGAGCTATAGAAGCCGAACCAGCTCCTGCTTCGTTGGAGAAAGCTGCTCTTTGGAATCCTACCAATAATACCCCTATAAGGCTTCCTACTCCAATTGCCGTAGGCTTGAACGCCTCTGCAAAGATCAAACTAAAGGCATCATCAACCAATGAGAAATTGCTTCCAATGATATAAAGACAACATACTACATATAGTACGGCCATAAAAGGAACGATCTTTTCGGTAACAGAAGCTATTCGCTTTATACCTCCAATGATAATGATCCCCACCAGGATAGCCAGCACTAGGCCTACGAGAGTTCCTGCACCCGTACTTTCCCAATCGAACAATTCTTTGATAACTATGGTTGCCTGGTTGGATTGCGCCGCATTACCTCCACCAAACGATCCTCCAATACAGAAGATAGCAAATAGGACAGCAGTGATCTTACCCAACATTGCAAACCCTTTTTCTTTTAATCCTTTTGATAAATAATACATGGGGCCGCCATATACGGTTCCATTTTCATCCACATCACGGTATTGTACCCCGAGGGTACATTCAACAAATTTTGTGGACATTCCCAGGAGTCCACAAACTATCATCCAAAAGGTAGCACCTGGGCCACCCAGAGCGATTGCCAAGGCAACACCTGCAATATTACCGTTTCCAACAGTTCCCGACACCGCTGTTGCCAGGGCCTGGAAGTGACTTACTTCTCCTTCCTTACTCTCATCCCTAATAGTATCTCTAATATCACCATCTACTGCTGCTGCCTGGTCTCCAACTTCGTGGTGGTCTACTTCGTCGTATTTTCCACGAACTGTATTTATGGCCTTACCAAAGAAACGGATATTAGGAAACCCAAAAACCAATGTAAAGAAGGCCGCACTCACCACCAACAAGATCAACACAAAGGGTATTCCGGCAATCTCAAAGAATATTACCCGGGTAAAGAAATCGGATATGGGCTGAAAGGCCTGATCTATCTTTTGGTCGAAACCAACATCTTCGGTTTCCTGCGCAAATGCTATAATGGGAATGAGAAAAGAAAATAGTGAGAGAAGAAATTTCTTCATAATTGGATTTTTAGTTAGATATCGGTTAAAAGCAAGGCAAGATGCTAAAAAAAATAGCCGTTTTCAAATTTTAGACATAAAAAAGGTAAGGTTCTGTTAAACGTTATAAAGTTCTTTTAGATTTTTTATTTGATCGGGTCTGCCAATTAATATCAGTTTCGAATCCTTCTGAAGCATAAGGCACGGTTCCGGGTTCACTATATAAGCTCCATCCGGCCCTTTGTACCCAATGATCGAACAACCTGTTTTCTTTCGAATATCCAACTCGCGGATCGATTTTTCCTCGCCACCATGGCATATTTTATCAAAGCCTATTTGTTCTACATTGATACTGTCCTTCTCACCAGAGACCGATAGATTGTCCAGAAATTCCACTAGATCGGGAGTCACGACCAAATTTGCCATATGGTCTCCGCCAATCTTATCGGGCAGGATCACATTATCGGCTCCTGCTAACTTCAGTTTCTGAAAACTGGTCTCTTCGGTAGCCCTGCTGATGATCTTTAGATCGGGATTGATCTGTCTTGCAGATAATACGATAAACAGATTATCTGCATCGCTTGGTAAGGCACATATTAAAGTAGAGGCGTTTTTTATTCCGGCTTCCATTAAAACTTCATCCTCGATGGCGTTTCCATGAACAAAAAGTATTTCTTCATCTCTATGCTGATTTACCAAAGCTTCGTCTTGTTCGATAACAACAAACTCCTGGTCGTAATCTCGAAGCTTTTCAGCCGCCTGCATTCCATTTCGTCCAAAACCACAAACAATCACATGGCCTTCAATTTTTTCGATAGTTTTCTTCACTCTCTTAATTTTAAAATTTCCAATATTATTCTGTCCTAAAATATATTCGGAAAATACTTTGATAGCGTAACCCACAATAAATATACTGGAGATAATTAATATGGAGGCGAATATTTTTTCGCCCGGGCTCAAGGGGTGAACTTCCCCATAACCAACCGTGGTAATAGTGATAACGGTCATGTACACCGAATCTATCCAGCTGTAACCGGAGAATAGTTTAAAACCCATTACTCCCGCCATAAAGACAAAAAGGACAAGGAATATTGCACCGAATAATTCGGATTTATAAAAATTTCTCATAGATCGAATACCGAGGTTCGTTTAGTATAAACCAGGTCTTTTAACTTCAACCAGAAGGCCAGGGTAAGGTAGATCGCAAATCCCACTCCCAGGGTGGCAAAGGACACGTATATGAAAAAAAGCCGTACGCTTTTAGCACGCATCCCCAATCGATCGGCCAACCTCGCACACACATAATACCCGCGTTTCTCGAGATAATAACGGATGTTGTAAACCAGTTGTAACATTACTGCAAAATACTACTTTTTAATTATTTGTTCGAGATTATCCCTTCACAACTTTTTTCGAATTAACTTGTTACCAATTGCACACTGAAGACACTTTTTTGCATCGCAATAATTAGTCTTAAGTTCTAAAAGCGCCTGACTTTCTAGAAGATCTTCTGCACTCACTCCTATCTCGTCGAAATTACGGATAATGGTGTTGGATTCGGCTTTTAGAGAACGTGATACCACCAGTATCTCCTCATCACTAAATCTCCCGTTCTCTCTTAGATAAAAGAATTTTAACGGTAAAACTACATTTATCAGAAGCAGGTCTAGAAAAGTGGCATGGAGTCGTTTAGATGTATTCCTTACTTGTTTTCCGAAACTGTAATGTGTATCCCAATAATCATTTGCTTCACAGTGTAAAACATGGTAATAATCGTCCTTCGTTTTCGCCTCCAGCAGCTTGGAAAAAAGATGAGGTTTGTTGCAGTATATTGCAGCTAATTGTGATAACCTGATGGTGGGAAAATTGTTTGGACGCAGCCGAAAGAATTTTGGTGAAATTATGTGGTCATTATGTATTGCATATTTCAATTTCAGAAATGAATAATGATCTTTGAGAACTCTAAAATATAAATCCTCGCAATCTCCCTCCAGCAACCCCGCCTGGCCCATGAGCAAAGCCTCCAGCATGTTTGGTTGTGATGCGCATTTACGCACCAGGGAAAAATCGACCGATTGTACCACACTTCTAAAGGATTCTGAATTAACCTTTGTACCGAAAGCCGCCGCCAGTGACTGGAAAAACAACGCCTCCCAATCGTTATTGAGATTTTCAAGATCACGTGCAAATCGGTCTGTCCTGTTTTCAAGGCGTTGGATAAAAAGCCGTTCCATCCAATTTCTCAATGTGAAATCATCCACCATACTAAAATCCCTTTCACAAGGAATCCAATTCGCGGCGTTCCGAAATAACTTTTTATAGGCAGCCACGGTAGTGGCAGAAACCCAGTGTTGAAGCTCGATAGTAGGGATCTCTGAACCGTCTTTTCTATAAACGCGCTCATCAAATTGCCAAACAACATGCAAGATCACATTGTCGTAAGCAGGATCTTCTTGATGCTTATGTTTATACCAGGAGGATGAGCGAACATGGATTTCAATATTTCCGGCCCACAGCACCTGAGCGATGGAAACCTGACCGTTGAAGAAATCGGGGCCAGAGTTAGCATTGTGAAGTCCCGGCGAATGGACGACCACAGTTTCGTTGTTTACAGTCCTTAAATTCGCAACATCGAACTTCTGATACTTCCACACGTAATGCAGAAAATCTTCTTTCAAAATAAAATGAGTAAGGGGGGAGAGTAGAAATGCTTTACTAAAATAAAAAAATCCTGCCGGTTAGCAGGATTCGAACGAGCAATTATTACTCTATATATCCTTTTTCCCGCATCCAGTCGTCGTTGAACATCTTTCCTACATATCTACTTCCATGGTCGTGAAAAAGTACAACAACCACATCATCTTCATTAAAGTGTTCTTTTAACTGAAGCACCCCTTTGATAGCTGCTCCAGCCGAATTTCCAAGGAACATTCCTTCCTTCTTAGCCAATTCCTGAGTGTAGACCGCAGCGTCCTTATCGGTTACTTTGGTAAAACCGTCAATGATGTCAAAATTTACGTTCTTGGGTAATATATCCTCTCCTATTCCTTCTGTGACATATGGATAGATCTCATTCTCATCGAAGATTCCCGTCTCATGATATTTCTTGAATACACTTCCGTAGGTATCTACTCCCCACACTTTAATATTGGGATTCTGTTCTTTAAGATAAGTTCCCACACCGCTAATAGTTCCTCCGGTTCCAACACCTACTACAAAGTGAGTTATCTTACCATCGGTTTGTTTCCAAATCTCCGGGCCGGTACTTTCGTAATGCGCCCTGGTATTACTAGGATTGTCATACTGATTTACATACCAGCTATTAGGTGTTTCCTCAGCCAGCCTTCTGGAAACCGAATAATACGACCTGGGATCGTCTGGTGCCACATCGGTTGGGCAAACAACTACCTCGGCTCCAACGGCCCTTAGAACATCCATCTTTTCTTTAGACTGCTTATCGGAAATAACGAAAACACATTTATAGCCTTTTACAATGGCCGCTAGCGCAAGGCCCATCCCTGTATTACCGGAAGTACCTTCAATGATAGTACCTCCCGGTTTTAATCTGCCGTCGGCTTCAGCATCTTCGATCATTTTTAGAGCCATCCGGTCTTTAACCGAATTCCCCGGGTTAAACGTCTCGTATTTGGCCAGTACCAGGCAGGGTAATTCTTCGGTTAATTTATTGATCTTCACCAAAGGGGTGTTACCAATTGTTTCGAGTATGTTCTCTGCGTAATCCATAAAGTTGTTTAGACGGTGCAAAAGTACACTTTCAACTAACGATGTGCAAGGTTCGGGTTATTCAAATCTTATGGCCTTCACCGGCGAGATACGTGTAATGATCCAGGAAGGTATAAGCAGCATAAGCAAACACAATAAAAAGGTTCCCGTATTCAGTAATAAGATGTATCCAAGGTCGAGATATACCGGTGCTTCGGTGACGTAGTAGGTATCCGGATCGAGAGGAAACAACTTGATGTATTTTTGTGCTAACAAGAGTCCGATCCCAATAACATTTCCGAAGAAAAGTCCAAGGCAAATAAGGTACATTGCATTGTAGATAAATACCTTCCTAACACTCCAATCGTTACTCCCCAGGGCTTTTAAGATCCCTATCATTTGTGTTCTCTCCAAAATTAGAACCAATAAGGCAGTGATCATATTGATTCCCGCCACCAGGATCATGATCCCAATGATAAGCGCAATATTGAAATCGAACAGGTCCAGCCATTCGAAGATGGAACCGTACTTTTGCCTGATGGTTTGAGTGTCGAGCGTACTGGCGGTTTCCATATAGACCGCATTGCCAATATTCTCGATCTCATCGAAATCGTCTACAAATAGCTCGAAAGCCCCAATTTGGTCATCCTCCCATTTATTGAGCCGTTGAATATGCCTGATATCGGCAATGATGTATTGCTCATCGAACTGCTGAAATCCGCTGTTGTAAATACCTACTATATCGAAGCCTCTGCTCCTTGGTGGTTTAGAACTATCTGCATTGATGAAAAATGTTACTACTTTGTCTCCTAGTTTCAGATCGAGTCTCTTGGCAAGATATTGTGAAATTAGAATATCCGAATTGAGATCGCCCGAAAAATCCGGCAGCTCACCTTCCACGAGATATTCTTCGAAATTCTGCCATCTGTAATCCTCGGCCACACCTTTCACCACAATCCCTTCAAAGTCGTTTTCGGTGCGGATCACCCCTCCTTTCATCGCAGTGATCTGGATGTGGCTGATCCCTTCCACCAAATTAAAATTTGGGTAGAAATCCTGCTTTTTTGAAATGGGGATCTGCGAATCGTTAGAGAAGTTGGTGTCGAAATTTGTGATGACTATATCCCCGTTAAAGGCCGATACTTTTTCTCGTATTTTTTTCTGAAGTCCTACCCCCGTAGCAATAGAAATGAGCATCATTATAACTCCAATAGCGATAGCCGTTATGGCAATTTTTATTATTGGTGCCGAAATGCTACTTTTACGATCCTTGGATGCAATGATGCGTCTGGCAATGAAGAATTCGAAATTCACGGATTAAAGATGCGGTTAACTTTTTTCAAAAATACACTATTCCTGCTTGTCTTATTTTGTTTTTCCTGCGGAAGTGGTTCCGGGAAGGAAAACACTGCCGATAATGAGGATATTGTGATCCATGATATGTACCCGCTCGATGAGGTTCAGAAAAAAAATAATATGGAAAACAGCGGCCCTATTGTAGTAGGCGCAGAACGATTCGAGGTCTATAAAAAGTTTCTTCAGAATAAAAAGGTGGGAGTAGTTGCTAACCAGACCTCGGTAGTCACTTATCGCTCTGAACCGGACAACAGTCTTAACGCTTTCGACGTTGAAATGCACTTGGTGGATTTTTTACTTCGGAAAGGAATTTCTGTTAAAAAGGTATTTTCTCCCGAACATGGATTTCGGGGGGAAGCAGATGCCGGTGAAGCCGTAAAAGATGGCGTTGATACTAACACCGGCCTACCTATTGTATCTTTGTACGGGAAGAATAAGAAACCCTTTGTGGATCAGCTGAAAGATCTCGATGTGATGGTCTTCGATATGCAGGATGTGGGAGTTAGGTTTTACACTTACGTTTCAACCATGCACTATATCATGGAGGCTGCCGCCGAAAATGGTATTCCTGTTATTGTGATGGATCGACCCAACCCTAACGGACATTATGTAGACGGCCCAATGATGGAAGAAGCACATCGAAGTTTTTTGGGTATGCATCCGGTTCCGCTTGTTCACGGGATGACCATGGGCGAATACGCACAAATGATCAACGGAGAGGGATGGTTGTCTAATGGTATGCGATGTGAGTTGGAAGTTATACAGATGAAAAATTACACCCATGATACCGTTTATTCTGTCCCAGTCCGGCCTTCACCCAATCTACCTAACGACACGGCAATAAACCTATATCCCAGCCTGGGACTGCTGGAAGGAACCAATCTCGATGCGGGTCGTGGTACCGAAATGCAATTTCAGATTTTCGGATCGCCCCACCTTCCTGCCGGGATCTATACCTTTCGGTACACACCTCAGCCTAATTTTGGTTCTAAAAATCCGAAACACAAGGGTACGCAATGCAACGGACTCGACCTTCGCGATACCCCCAGGATGAACAAGGTGGATCTAAGCTGGATCATAGAAGCTTATAAAAACCATTCGAGGAAGAACGAATTCTTCAACACCAAAAATTTCACGGCTCACGCAGGAACGGCAAAGCTTCAGAAGCAAATAGAACAGGGACTTTCCATGGAAGAGATTCGCAACAGCTGGCAGGATGATCTTAAAGCCTATAAAGCGATGCGAAAAAAGTACCTTTTATATGATTAACCGGAGGGACTCAGGATTTAAGACGGCGTTTCATTTCCTCTACTATATTGAAGGCCGCCGGACAAATAGCCACATTCTTTAGTGTAAGATTAGAAATCTGCTGAAATTTTTTTCGGTCGGTGTGCGGAAATTCCCTACAGGCCTTAGGACGAACATCATAAATGCTGCAGAAATTATCTGGTCCCAGGAAAGTACAGGGCACAGATTGGAGCACATAATCGTTTTCTTCATCTATCCTCAAGTAGGCCTCTATAAATTTCTGAGGCTTCATTTTAAGATGTTTGGAAATTCTCGCTATATCCTTATCTGTAAACAAAGGCCCTGTAGTCTTGCAACAATTGGCACACTCTAAACAATCCGTTCGCCGAAATTCCTCATCATGCAGCTCCTGCATCAGGGAGTCGAGATGTTTAGGAGGTTTTTGCTTTAGTTTAGCGAAGAACTTTTTATTCTCCTTATGCGTATCTTTGGCCTTATTTGGGAGATTTTTCACGATGTCTTCCATGGTTCAAATGTAGTTAAATGGATGATATCTTTGGAAAGGCCTTGCTCGATTACCATGCCGGGGAGCAAATGGGAGAACTTATAACCGAAACTTCCATCAGTGAAGAAGATGTACTTCCTGTCTCCTATCTTTTCAGAAGTTTTAATACTATGCCGTCCATAGAACGCACAGCTTTAGCGCATTGCCGGGGTTCTGTTCTGGATGTGGGTTGCGGAGCCGGTAGTCATTCGTTATACCTGCAGAACCAAGGCCTTGATGTAACCGCCATAGACGAATCCCCGGGGGCTGTACAAGTTGCCCGTTCCAGAGGTGTTAAAAAGGCGATTCACTCATCACTGCTCAATTATTCTGAAGGTCGTTTCGACACCATCCTGCTGCTAATGAATGGTACTGGAATATTCTCTACCCTCGAGGAAGTACCGCGATATCTGGAGCATTTAAGAACATTGTTAAACGCTAAAGGACAGATCCTGATCGATGGCAGTGATCTTCAGTATATGTACGATCGAACCTCTGAAGGAGGAATCATGGTTCCTGCTAACCGTTATTATGGCGAATTGGATTTTGTGATCACATATAAGGGTAGATCTACCAAACCATTCCCCTGGTTATACCTGGATGATCGGCTGTTCGAACTTCTGGCAGATGATCACGAATTCAATTTCGAGATCCTGGAAAGAGGGGATAATTTCGACTATCTGGCAAAGCTTAGTGTCCGGTAGAATAACCCAGCTTTACCAATTTACTCATCTTTTCAGCAAACAGATCCCTGCTCCAATGCTCCGATATTTCGACTATATCTTTGGTAAGATCGTTCCGTTTATCTTCTATCTTCTTCCCTAATGCGCTGCTATAAAAGGCCGTGATCTCTGCCTGCTCGGTTTCACTCAGGGCAGATGGGTCGATCGTCATTTGTTTAGCTGCAGGGGTTTGATAGAAGGTATTCAACTGGTTGATCTCTTCCCTGGTGAAATGATTTCTGTAGGCAAAGGTGAGGAATTTAACAATTTCGTCCAGGCTTTTATCTTTATCCTTCTGAAGGTCCTTCCACACATTGTCGGGCACGTTCGAAACCGAAAATTGCTGTTTTAACACCTCGAACATACTATCGTAAGCTCCGCTGTATTGTTCGCGGGTACCGTTGTTGTTGAGGTAAGTTATAATATCTTCCTGATATGGGTCCTCCTGTGCTGAAATGGAAAAACAAATTGGAAAAAAAAGCGTTAAAATCAAGAACCGCATTTTCATAATGGTCTTTTAAAGATTATGTTTGTTGAAAAAACAAAGGTACAATAATGAAGTATATTCGAATAAACCTATTGCTATGTCTGGTTGTTCTGTTGCTCAATGCAGCGTGTAAAAGTGATGATTCCGGCGACACAACCAATGAAAATGCGGAGAATCTGAAAGCCCTGGGTGCCTCGGCAGAAGACCTTTTATCGGACGATTTTTATACCAAACTTGTGGTGGAGATAGTCTATTCACAAGGGTTCAGACCCAAACAGCTCACCATAGATACTTTTAGAACTTTTTTGAATCAACGACTTAATAAACCTGGTGGGATCTCGATCGTTGAAACGGTTATCGATCCGCCATCCGGCGAACCTTATACCGTTCAGGAGATACGGGATATTGAAAAGGATGTACGTACAAAATACACCAATGGCAATGAAATAGCTGTTTTTGTTTTCTTTGCGAATGGTAATTCGTCTAACGACACCAATTCTTCAGTAACGCTTGGTACAGCCTACCAGAACACCTCCATGGTGATCTATCAGGAAACGCTTCAAAGCCTGGAACAGGATCTGTTCCTCATGGAAGCCACTACTATTCGTCATGAGTTCGGGCATATACTCGGGTTGGTGGATATCTCGGGAGACGATATTCACCCGGATGGTCATATCGACCCTGAAAGCTCTAAGCACTGTATCGTGGAGGGATGTTTAATGTACTTTGCCAGTACTATTCCGTCTACTATTCCAGATCCGATGGTGGGAGATAAACCTACATTGGATCCCCTATGCATAGAAGATCTCCAGGCTAAAGGAGGTAAATAAATAATTATTACCTAAGAGCTTAGATTAGCTATTTCTTTGGCGTAACATTTTCACCATTAATGAAGGTGGCGAGTACTTTTGTGCTGGGTAAGGTGGCTTCATCCACTTTCATAATATCCTGATCGAGCACGACGAAATCGGCAAATTTACCTACCTCAAGACTTCCTTTTTCATCCTCCTCAAAATTAGAATAGGCTGCCCAGATAGTCATCCCTCTCAAGGCTTCCTCCCTGCTCAAGGATTCTTCCATTCGAAAACCTCCTTCGGGATAGTTCTCCAGGTCTTTCCGGGCAACGGCAGCGTAGAACGTATACATTGGGTTAACTTGCTCTACGGGAAAATCGGTTCCCAGGGCAATGATCCCGGCCTTATTCAACAAGGTCTTATACGCATACGCCCCTTTGATCCTATCCGGCCCTACCCGGTCTTCGGCCCAATACATATCGCTGGTGGCATGAGTAGGCTGTACGGATGGTATGATATTCTTAGAGAAATAATCGAAATCGGAAACATCTACTACCTGTGCATGTTCAACTTTCCACCTGGCATCGGTTTTGTCTTTCAGTGCCTTGGTGTAGGCACGTAACACGGCTACATTAGCAGAATCTCCAATGGCGTGTGTATTCATTTGGTATCCCGCAGTGGCTATACGTTGGGCGAGGGCGTTTAATTGCTCCTCGGTGGTGATCATCGCACCAAAATGTCCCGGCTGATCGCTGTATGGAGCTTTTAAAGCAGCTCCCCTCGATCCCAGAGCCCCGTCGGCGTACACTTTTACGCTACGCACATGGAGTCGGTCTGTTTTTATTATCCCTTTAGAAAGGAAATGATCGAGGTTCTCCTTGTAATTACTCGCCATTGCATATACGCGTAATTTCATTTCTCCCCGTTGCTGCAAACTGTCGATCAATTCTATGATCCGGCGTGAAAGACCCGCGTCATTAACAGTGGTAAGTCCCAACGATAAGCATATATTTTCGGCATCCAATAATGCCTGCGCAGCATTTTCATTGGTTACATCGGGTGCATTTGTGTACACCATAGACATAGGTGCATCTACCAATACTCCCGTAAGTTTTCCATCCTTAACGATCACCTCTCCTCCTTCCACATATGTATCGGGTGTTACTCCACCTAGCTCCAGTGCTTTGGAGTTTGCCAGTAGCGCGTGACCATCAATGCGTCTTAAAACAACGGGAGTATCGGGAAACAAGGCATCCAGTTTGTCTTTGGTAGGGAATTCTTTCACTTCCCAATCATTCTGATCCCAGCCCCGTCCCTGGATGAATGATAGGTTTTTTTCCTTCTGAAACGCAACAACGCGTTCCAGCACCTCATCGTAGCTTTTAGTGCCAACCAAGTCTACAGTTTGCAAGGATCCGCCCAATCCGTAGAGATGCGCATGCGCATCGATTAGACCGGGAACGATCACCTTGCCTCCTGCGTCATATATTTCGGCGGGACTGTACTTTGAAACCAGTTCTTCCATGGTACCGGTCTCGACGATCTTGCCATCCTTAACCACAAACGCGTCCACCGTTGTGAAAAACTCATCCACCGTATACACGGTAGCGTTTTGTACAAGAAGGTCTACGGGTATCCATTCCGAAGAACAAGAAAGAGATATAAAAAATAATGGTAAAAGTGCGAGGTGTACTAGTTTTTTCATACCCACAAGATATGAAAATTCGTTACCAATCGAACTTATAGGTGGCTCCCAATAAGCCCTGAATCCCCTGAACCGGGTAATTCTGCCATTTTTCGTAATTCTCGCCCAGAAGATTACTACCCTTCGCGAAAATAGATAACCTGTCGTTCACCCTGTAACCAAGATGAGCGTTTGCATCGATGTAGCTATCAAGGGTCCCGAAAACCACCATTCCATCACCGAAGATCCCAACATCTCCCGTAAAGAGTGAATTTCTTTCACCTACATAGAACACCGAAACACCGGCATAGATCTGTTCGGTTATATCAAAATTAGAGAAGATGGTCGCTTTAAAATCGGGTAAATTCCAAGCTTCTGGTTCGTTGGTCATGGTATAACTGAAATATTCACCACTGGCTCCCAATGAGAACGCATCGGAAACCTCAACTTTAAGTTCGCCAAATATGGATAGAGTGTTCACATCGTCGTAAACCACACTGAAGGAGTTGCCGTATTCGTAGGCTTCGGTAGGGGTGACATCGATCACAGGATTCGCCTGAAATAAAGCCTTATTCTCTTCTTTTCCGTAGGACGCCCTTATATTATACCCCACCGAATTGGATAACTTTCCTTTTAATCCTCCAAAAGCTTCGTATAATTGGCTGGTAGGCATCACCCACAAAGTTGGGGACACAAAAGGATTCTCCTCCTTGAAATCATAGTATGTATTTTGATGTAAACCACCATCGGCACCGCCATATACAATAAGGAGCTCGTCTACCAATCTGTAGGATACGTTAATCCTTGGATACACATAGAAATTCGAGTCGCTGTTCTCATTGTCCAGACCTGCATAGCCGGCCACACCCAATGAGAGGCTTAGATCCTCATCTACATATACCAGTGCAGGGCTAATACCTATATTCAGAAAACTGTAGTTCATACCGTTAAGCCCAAATAATCCCTTGTCGAAACTACCGCTTAGATAATTCACATCACCATCTATCTTTAGGGTGAAGGTGGTTAAAGGAAAAGCGAACTCGGGCTTCGCCACAAAGTTAAACTCTGAAGAGGAGTACGAATCGGACAAAAAGCGCAGGTTCGCGCTAATTTGTTCAAAGAAAGAATCCTCAACTACAATACTACCTCCCACATAACCACTAAAATACGTTTGTTGAGCGTCTATAGCGTCTATGGTTTCGTCTGGCAACCCATCGTAAAACGACGGTAAGCCGTACCAATTAAAGAGCTGATGTTCAATTCCGCCGTCAACTGCGTACGTCATATCCTTTTGTCTGCTGCTGTAGTTCCCGTCCAAACGGGTGTCGTAATATTTGTTCTCTATCCGTACATCGTCAATACCTCCTTGAGAAGAATTATGTCTCAGAAAAAAACCGGCGTTGTCTGTTCGGCTTATTTGAAAATTGCTGTATAATTCGGCCAGGATAGAGGTATAATTGCCAAATCCCAGGGTAGCATAATTATCATACAGTTTGAGGGGTTTAGGCTTCTCAACGGCGGCAGCACGACCCTTGGCCGGGGTAAAGGTAGATGCCACAGGCACAGAAAATATCTCATAGGTAACCTCCTTTTTCTGCGTAGTCACCGAATCGTTCAGCACAGGTGTTTCTTTAACTTTAAAGGCATCAGAGATCGTTGGTGTATAAGGCTTCACGATATTCACCACCTCGGTCCCAATATTGTCGTCCTGAGCCGAAGCCAGGGTAATACATAGCAGCGACAGGGTAATAATAAGCACGATCCTTATAAGTCGTTCGCTATAGGATTTATTAGCTGTGAACATAGTAAATAAACGAGAGAAAATGTCTTTTAACATTGTCATGGTCTAATTGCAATTATGATTGATGAAACTTAGTTATCGCCGGTTTCCACCGATGAATTTGTCTTGGATTGTGCAGCTTTTATCACTGCTAATTCGGCTTTGGCCTCTTCGACCACATCTGGAAAATCTGTAAAGTTTGTGATCACGCTTTCCAGGATATAACTAGCCTGATAGGCGTCGTCCAGGGCGTAAAAATTCTTCGCCATAAGTACTAGTCCTTTGGCACCAAACTCCTTATAGCCGGAATAGTCCTTCGCCAGTTTTTGTACCGAAGCATTAGAACCTTCATAGTTCCCGCTTTTATTCTTAAAATAAGCATCGTAATAGAGCGCTTCTGCGGCTAGCTTTCCGGTGGCTATGGTAGCTACCTTGGCGTAGGCGTTCTTGGCTTTGTCCTCGTCCCCTGTTTTCATAGCAGAGCGGGCAATCACCACCTGGGCATCACTTTTTATGGAGTTATCTATCTTTCCATTTTGAAGAACTTTTTCGGCGTAAGCAACCGCATCTTCATATCGCTTTAGTTCATAACTCGCCTTCATGCTATTGGTCTGGGCAAAGACAATATTCTGCGGAAAATCGGCTTCAACTTCCAATCGTTTCAGGTAGCGGATCGCGTTCTCATAATCCTTTTTGGTGAGGTATAGTTCCGACACCCTTGCCAATGCCTGCTCGGTAAATTCACTTCGTTCTTTGGAAGCAACAAATTCGTAGTGCGGAATCGCTTTGCTGCCGTCATTATCTCCAAAATAGATCTGGCCCAGATAGAAATGTGCTTTCAAAGCGTGGCGTCCGTTAGGGAATTCAGAAAGATACTCCTCAAATCTGCCTTTTGCCTGGTTAAGCTTATTTTCCAGGTAGGGTTGTTCGGCGGCGGTATAGGTAGCGTCGTCCAGCTCGGCATCCTCCACCTCAACATAATCCAGAGTACGAACCCAATCGGCATACTCACTCACCCTACCCAGGTCGATATAAATAAGTTTTGCCGAAGAAACCGCCTGTAAGGATTCGGCGGAGCCGGGATAATCCTTGGCAACTCTTCTAAAGATAGCGAGAGCGTCTTCACTTCTTCCCGTATTGTCATAGATCAGTGCTTTTTTGAGCAATGCCCTGGAGGTGTAGCTGCTACCGGGTAATTCCCTTACCAATTTATCGTAAGCCTTAATGGCCTCGTCGTTACGTTCAAGTGATGCGTAGGTATTTCCCAATTCGTATAACGCATCATCCCTGTAAATAGATTTAGGGTAGGTCGCATTAAACTGTTCCAGTTCTTCCAGTTTTTTACTCTCTCTCTCCACGAATCCATAACTTATAGCTTTCTGAAACGCTGCATAATCCTTATCGGGGCTTCCCAGGCTGATCGCCTGATTGTAATTTTCCATGGCAGGCCAGTACTGACTCGTTACAAAATAGCTATCACCCAAACGTAGAAAAGCATCTTGTTTTCGTGCACCGTTGGAAGAAGAAGATTCTACATAGCCCTTAAAATTGTTAATGGCTTCCGAATAGTTCTTCAATTTAAAGTAATTGTACGCCAGGTTGTATTGACTGTACTCAAATTCGGGTGTTTGCGAGGCCTGTGGTAATTGCAAGAACTGCTTATATCCCACCAATGCCTTATCGAAATATGACCGATGGTAATCGCTTTCAGCCTTCCAAAAAGTGGCTCTGGCCGTGAAAACAGGATCCCTTGGTTCTTTCAGGGATTTGTCGAAATAACTCACGGCCTCATCGTAATTGCCTTCATTGTATAATTCGAGCCCCCTGAAGAAGGCCACCTTCTGGTAGGCAAGCTTATTCTCGAAGGATTTATTGTTTTCCAGCAATGTGATGGCTTCCTTGTAGTTCTTCGAACTGAGGTAAGAATCGATAAGCAGATCTTTTAAAGCCTCATTATTTCTATTTTTAGGATAGGCCTCGATAAAGGAAAGCAACACTTGTGGAACGGGTTGATAGCTGTTTCCTATCTCATAGCTAAGCTTTGCATAATTAAGCCAGGCATCCTCTCGGATCTCTTCACTGAAATCCATTTCCGAAGCATTTTTAAAAGCATTCAAGGCCTGTTGCTTCTTATCCAGTTTTAAATAACTTTCTGCCAGGTGATAATAGGCGTTTTGAGCGACGGCATTTCTCCCATCCACGATCTTATTGAATTCTCCAATGGCATTTTCGTAGTCTTTCTGCTTATAATAGGCGTAACCCAGTAAATAGTAATCGGTATTACTCCATTTACCTCGCTTCCCTTTATATTCGGTTAGATACGGAATAGCTTCCTTATACTTACCCAAATTAAAATAACTTTCTCCGATGATCTTGGAGAGTTCGCTGCGTTCCATCGGACTCGAATTCTCATATTGTTCCAGCCCCATGTCGATGGCTTCCTGGAATTTACCCAGTTTAAAATTCATGTCGGCCTGGTAGTATGATAGTCCCTCGGCGTAGCGTTCTTCGTCTTTTACAGACTCGAACAGTTCGTTGGCTTCTTCGTATTCATCACCTTCGTAGGCGATAAAACCAAGGTAATATTTGGCCTGAGCTCCGTATTTCTGCGAATCGCTTACTCTATTAAAATACTTTTTGGCCTCATTATATCTTTTGTTTCTGAAATAGGCATAACCATTATTGAAGTTGAATTTTTCCCGTTCTCCCCTACTTAGGCTGGATTCGTCAACTTTATCGTACCATTTTCTCGCATAAGAATATCTTCCATTCTCAAAGTAGAAATTAGCCACGTTGATATAGGCATCATTGCGTTTAATACTGGTGGGATAATCTGCAACGAAGGTCTCCATCAGCTCATCGGCATTTTGCTGATTTAGCCTAACAGCACAATTGGCAATATAATAAGCACAGTCTCCTTTAATGGTTTCGTCCTGTACTTGACGTTGCACTTTGTCAAACAGTGATTGGGCAGCCAGAAACTGTTCGTTATCATACAGTTCGATGGCTTTATTAAAAGTTTCAAGGTCGTTGGTGAAAATTGCCGTTTGCTGGGAATGAATTGAGTATGAATAAAATACGCAAAACGCAACAATAATGAGGTTTCTGAACATTCGAATGGGGTTTTTAACGCATATAAAGATACAGGTTACTAAATGAACCAAAAGCCCGAAAGCAAAAGGTTTTTAACAGATAAATCAACAGATTTATAGTACTTTTTTTACATACGTTAGCCGTTCAAAAATTAAGTTCAGCTTTACTTAGTAACGCAACAATTGCGATATAAGTATGTTGATAAAAAGTAGCCTTTTCAGTATCATTAAAATTTACAGTACATTTAATGATCATGAAATAAAACCTCATCCTATGAAAAATATTCTTGTAATATGTGTGTTGTTAATCACCTGTTCCACTTTCGCCCAACGAAACACCTATAAAGTAATCACCGAACGCAAAGGCATGATAGGCATTGGTACGAAAACTCCGGACGAAATGCTTACAGTAAAAGGAAAAATTCACACCCAGGAGGTCCTGGTCGATCTCAACGGCGCCGTAGCTCCCGATTATGTATTTGAACATTATTTTGAAGGAAGATCCAACCGAAATCCGGATTATATAATGCCATCCCTAGAAGAGGTGGGTATTTTCGTAGCTAAAAACCACCATCTGCCCGGGATTCCCTCTGCCGATAGGATCGAGACAGACGGACTCTCACTTAAGGAAATGAACCTGCTTTTGTTACAAAAAATTGAGGAACTCACCTTGTATACCCTGGAACAGCAAAAAGAAATAGAGACCTTGAAGGAAACTGTACAGCAATTACAGCAATAGGTATGACCAGGGTTTTATTTATATTTTTTTTATTTCTGAATTTCATTGCCACTGCGCAGACGGCTACCGATGAAGATCGTTATTACTTCTATGTAACTATCAACGATCTGGGGAACCTTACTTTTTCTGAAAACGGTGATGGCACCCTCCGTCTGATAACTCAGAACGAATCCCAGGAAGCCAATATCTACAATGCTTTCAAGGTATACGAGTTTGAACCTGCCTTTCCCGGGTCTCGCCTGGATCATCTTAAAAAGGTGTATCGCATAGTTACCAACCGGGTAGAGCTTCTAGGCCGTTTATGGCACAACTTCCCCGAAAAATACACCAAGATCGATCAATTCTACCCAAATGAAGCCAGCTTTTACCCCAATGATTTTGGTACCACAAGCCCGGTTACCAATCACGGGGTTGATCAACCGTTATACGATCTCGACCTTATCAATGCGGCCGGAGCGTGGGGTATTACCCTCGGTTCAGAAAAAGTGGTGATGGGAATCTCAGATGCCAAGATCGATTCTACCAATACCGAATTTTTAAATCGAGTTCAATATTTAAGTTATAGGGATATACAAAGCGGACTCCAATGTGCCCACGGAACAAATGTGGCGGCTATCGCAGCTGCATCTGCGAATAACGCCTATGGAAGGCCGGGCATTTGCTCGAACTGCCGTATTGTTTCCCATGGTTATGGAAACTTCAAATTTGTAGAAGAACTGGTAGCAGCAGGGGCACGGGTTATAAATACCAGCTGGGCGGTTTGCAGTATGGGAAAATACCACAAAGAGATCGAAGACAGGATCAACGAAATGTACGAGGATGGTATCCTAATCGTTGCAGGGGCCGGAAATGCAAAGGACTGTAACCGGGAAGATGATTATGCTCCGGACGATTACGCCTATCCTGCATCCTATGAGAAAGTTATATCGGTTACAGGGGTGCATTCTAGATTTTCATCACACCTGGACAGTACCTATATCGACACCGAGGGGTATACTGGTGCACGGCACCTTAAAGACAGACATGCAAGCGACTTTGCCATTGTAAAAAGTGGGAAGGTGATCGCGAAATACCAGAAATATGTGATGCAGTTTAACGAATCTATCGATATCTGTGCTCCGGCACGATCCTATCTCCTGGGTAACGATCTATGCCGTAATGAAACTATTTACGGTGGGGCAACGTCCAGTACGGCACCTTATATCACCGGGGTTATCGGGCTTATGTGGTCTGTCAATTATTGCCTGGATTCGTACGAAACAGAGTCAATTTTAAAGTTAACCTCTGCAGCTATAGATCATCTGCCCGGGAATGAGCCTTTTGCCGGGAAGTTGGGATCTGGACGCGTAGATGCCTTTAAGGCCGTAAAAATGGCCAGAGACATGAAAGAATTAATGGGAACGGTTCACGTTAAAGGCCGTGACTTTAGCAGGTTTCATTTTAAACTAAGAAAT
>CAJQNO010000018.1 GCA_905479745.1 uncultured Flavobacteriaceae bacterium
CGTCGAAGGGAGCACCCATATACTGCCCCACAAAATTACTTGCCAGATCCGCAGGTACCGCTCCACTTCCTTCTATAAGCGGAGATTTTGAATCGGCCGCCCTAACATTTTGATCGAGCTGAACCCAAAGATAATCGAGTACATCGGGAGAGTTATTGGTGTACGTTATAGTTTCTGTTCCGTAGAGACGCGCATTTTTATCGTCCAGGGTGATGTTCATTACATAATCGGCCTGTTGCTGGTAATATTGTGGGCCGGGAGCTCCACTTGCGGTACGAAATACATTTGGCGTTGAAAACTCTTCATACAATTGCTTAAAGCGATTCTCATTGTAATGTCCGGGTTTGCGTTCTTCATTTTCCCCGCTGTTATCTTGCGCAAGGGTTGTAGCCGTGGCCATTAAAATGAAAGCCAGCGATAAGTATTTCAAAAATTTCATTAGGTTTTGATTTTGATTTATCAGGTGTTAAAAATAGTTTTTATATAGGTTTCTGAATGGCGGTTTAATTGAAGTTTAACATTCCTTTATGATATTCCTTTTCCAGCACAAGACTGCGCCTGGTGTCTCCATTTTTAAAGTGAATGATATTTTGTTGTTCTTCGAACATTTCCATGAGGACCTCATTAGAAACCTCGAGGCTTTCCACCTTCGAAACTCCGGTGATTTCCAGGTAAACTTTAGTTATATCTATGTCGTATTCTCTTCCTAAATACGTATAGTTTACGGGTTTACCGTTTACGTTTATATGTATCTTTTTTCTCAAATATTCCTTCAGGAACATCTCCTCTTTTTTGGTTTCCTTATCAGAATCCAATCGTAAATTCTTATCATATCGTTCCTGGAGCGCATCTTCAATATCGTCTGTAAAGATCTTTGAAATGATCTGTAACGATTCTTTCTCTTCTACATACTCTATCATAGTGATACTCACATAAAATTTATGAGCTGTGGAAGAGGAAAGTGTAAGGATTAATAAGAGAAGAACAGGTATTTTAATCAATTTCATAAATAGGGAAGCATCTAAGTTAGTATGACGTTTTTTACTTAGCATCGTTACAATATTCATTCCTTTTTTTCTGTCATTCTTTCCAGGTACATCAGGCTTTTCAATTGAAATTCGGAAAGTACATTCTCATAGCGTCCGGCATAGAATTCGCTCTCGACATTTGTAGTTTCAACACAAAATAAAACAAAATCGTAAACTCTATCTTCAGGAATACCATAAACCTCATCAAGAAAAGCTGGGGTGTAAAAATCGATCATTGAGGCAACAGCCAGATTCTCGGCATCCCATTTCCGGCGAAGCCGCAATTTACGATAATATCCACTGAGGTGTTTATAAATCGCTTCTATGTTAACATTTGTGGGAAAAAAGGCTGCGGCTACAGGAACGATCTTTTCCTGTGGTGTACCAGTAAAACCGGGAAGTCCCAGATCTTGAAAATTTACCGGGTCCGTTACTTCTATCTTTTCAAGATCGGCCTGAAGATTACCCGAAAGATCAGGCCCAAGGATCACCTCATCCAGTTCGTTCACCAATTCGGTTAGACTTACAATGAGCAAACCTCTTTCGAAGATCTCGGGAGTAACTTCCACTTCATAAGGAGTATAATGAACCGAAGAGAACAGCAGGCTGTCTCCCTGCTTTACAGTAATAGCAAAATTACCATAAGGGTCTGTAACCGAATTATAGCGTGAAGATCTATTTAGGATATGAATCCCCTCCACATCCTTTTCGTTCGTTATCTTACCCTGAAGCAGGATCTTTTCCCCGTCCTGTGCTGTTAAGACAATAGGAAGTGATATAAACAGGATGAGGAATATTATTTTCACAACTGCAAATTATTTAGTGCTAATTAAAAAAACACACAAGTGTTTGTTAAATTTATCAAATATTTGATCCTCATGAAGAATTTGATCGTCGCGAGCACTTCAACTATTCACGGTGAAGCTTATCTTGAATATTTGCTCAACCCAATTTCAGAGCTTTTTAAAAATACTTCCGAAATCCTGTTCATTCCATACGCTAAACCGGGAGGAATAAGTCATGATGCGTATACCTTGAAAGCAAATGAAGCCTTCAGTAAAATTAACAAGAGCCTAAAGGGTATCCACAACTATAAGGACCCAATAGCCGCCCTGCAGAAGGCGAAAGGCATCTTTACAGGTGGGGGTAACACCTTCTTACTTGTAAAAATGCTGCACGATCTGGACCTGATGTCGGCTCTGCGTACTGCTATATTCGACGGAACACCTTATCTTGGCACCAGTGCCGGTAGTAACATTTGCGGTGTTAATATGCAAACAACAAACGATATGCCTATTGTTTATCCACCTTCGTTTAAAACATTAGGTGTTATACCGTTTAATATTAATCCGCATTATCTGGATCCCGATCCATCAAGCACTCACATGGGTGAAACCCGTGAAACCAGGATCAAGGAGTTTCATACGCAAAATACGATCCCCGTGATCGGACTGCGAGAAGGTAGTTGGCTGGAAGTTCGAGGTGATAAGGTGGCATTACGTGGAAATCACTCATGCAGAGTGTTTGTGAAAGATAATATCCCTTATGAAATTAATAGCGGCACCGAAATTGATAATCTGTAGTACATGAAGCGTTCCAATTTCCTAAAAACATGTTTTTATTCCGGTCTGGGGTTAGCAATGCTTCCACAGTATTCCTTTATTCAGGAACAGACATTGTACACCCGTGATCAACTTATTGGAAAAGGAAATCCGGACATAGTGGGCGACTCCTACACCACCAGAATGCATAAGGAAACTCTTCTTTGGTTTAAACGCATGCAGGCTGCCGCCGAGAAAGTTGGTATTAGAATTGAATCTGTTTCTTCATACAGAAGTTTCGAGCGACAAAAGCAGATCTATGAAGGAAAGTACGATCGGTACACAGCTCAAGGCTTAACACCTGAAGCTGCTTTAGAAAAGATCATTGAGTATTCTACCATTCCCGGAACCTCCCGCCATCACTGGGGCACCGATATAGATATAATAGACGCCAACGCACCCAGGCCGAGGAATCTGCTAGTACCGGAGCATTATCACGGTAATGGCCCGTATTGCAAATTGAAGGATTGGATGGATGAATTTGCAGAGTCCTTCGGGTTTTATGAGGTCTTTACCGATAATCCACATCGTAAGGGATTCGCATACGAACCCTGGCATTTCAGTTATGCCCCGGTTTCAAAACCAATGCTGAAAGCATACAGGGAAATGGATGTAAAGCAACTGCTTAGAGACTTGGAAATAAAAGGTTCTAAACACTTTTCAGAGGATTTCATAAACAGGTATATTTCTGAAAATATATTGGACATCAACCCCAATCTTTTGTAACTTTATTATATTCAACACTTCAAAGATGAGTAGGAGAAATACTTGTAAAATAAGAATTTTCATAGGCCTGGCGATCGTCGCATTTGCCTTTATGCGAAAATGTGCCAGTACCGAGACCAATCCCTACACTAACCGAGAGCAGGCGATCGCTCTGGATCCTCAGGAAGAAATAATGTTAGGTGTGCAAAGTGCACCACAAATGGCCGCTCAACATGGTGGACTTTATCCCGATGAAAGCTTACAGGATTATGTGGACCGTGTAGGTGATAAGCTTGTAAGAAATAGTGTGGCAGCCGAAAGCCCTTATCAATACGAATTCCATTTATTGACAGACGATCAGACCATCAACGCATTCGCGCTACCCGGTGGCCAGATCTTTATAACTTATGCCTTATTCGAAAAGCTGAACGAAGATCAGCTGGCCGGAGTACTGGGCCACGAGATAGGTCATGTACTGGGGAGACATTCTTCTGAGAGAATTGCCAATACCGAATTTTGGCAAACTGTATCTCAGGGTGCAAATGTAGGAGCCAATGCCGGAGATCTTATTGCAGGAATTGGCCAGAATACACTGCTTACTAATGGCCGTGGTGATGAACTTGAGAGTGATGACCTTGGCGTCCTTATTATGATGAACGCCGGATACGATCCGTATGAAATGATAAGAGTAATGGAAATTCTAAAAGAAGCTGCAGGTCCCAACAGGGCTCCCGAATTTCAATCAACTCATCCCGATCCGGACAACAGAATTGAACGAATAAGAGAATCGATTGAAAAATATGGAGGATAACTCTTAAAATCCAACGAACGATCCCGCTTAGGCGGGATTTTGTTTTTACCTTTGTAATATGAATAAGAAAGTACTGCTTCTCATTCTGGATGGATGGGGAATTACACAGGATCCAACTGTATCGGCTATCGCCAGGGCAAATACTCCATATATAGATTCACTTTACGAACGATTTCCACACGCGTCACTTCGAACCGATGGATTGAACGTAGGCCTTCCCGAGGGACAAATGGGTAATAGTGAAGTGGGGCACATGAACTTGGGAGCGGGTCGTATCGTGTACCAGGATCTGGCAAAGATCAGCCTTGCGATCGAGAATAATACGCTGAAGGATGAAAAGACGCTTTCCGATGCCTTCCAGTACGCAATAGATAATAATAAGAAAGTTCATTTTCTCGGCCTTTTATCAGACGGTGGTGTACATTCTCATATAGACCATTTAAAAGGATTATTATCTACCGCCCGGCATCAGGGTGTGAAAAATATGTACGTTCACGCTTTTACCGATGGTAGAGACGTAGATCCCAGGTCGGGAGTGGGATATATACAATCCTTACAGGAGCATTTAAAGGTTACAGGAGGCAAACTGGCTTCTATAATTGGTAGATATTATGCCATGGACAGGGATAAACGATGGGAACGTGTTAAAGAGGCTTACGATCTGTTGGTTAATGGGAAAGGGACTCCTTCCGAAAATGCTACTGCCAGCATTTTGGAGAGCTATGATACCGGAGTTACGGACGAATTCCTCAGGCCTATTGTGATGATTGAAAACGGAAATCCGGTGGCAACCATTACAGAAAATGACGTGGTGATCTTCTTCAATTTCCGCACAGACCGGGGAAGACAACTAACACAGGTACTTACACAGGAAGACTTTCCAGAATTTGAAATGAAGAAACTTCCGCTTTACTATGTTACGCTCACCAATTACGACGATTCATTTCAAGGCGTTAAAGTAGTGTACAATAAGGATAACCTTAAGGACACGCTCGGCGAAGTATTATCGCGTAATAAGAAACCTCAAATTCGTATCGCTGAAACCGAAAAGTATCCGCACGTAACCTTTTTCTTCAATGGAGGGCGGGAAATACCTTTTGACGGAGAGCGCCGAATTCTATGCCCCTCTCCTAAGGTGGCCACCTACGACCTCAAACCCGAAATGAGCGCTTTCGATATCCGGGATAAGATCATTCCGGAGATCGAGAAACGATCGGCCGATTTTATTTGCCTGAACTTCGCAAACCCCGATATGGTGGGGCACACGGGAGATTTCGACGCCGCAATTAAAGCCTGCGAGACTGTAGACCGGTGCAGTCATGATATCGTGGAAACGGCACTTCGGCAGGGTTACGCAACTATAATTATTGCAGATCATGGCAATTGCGAGACCATGCGTAATCCCGATGGTTCTCCGCATACTTCGCATACCACCAATCCGGTACCTATTATCATAGCTGATAACGACATTAAAGCTGTGAAGGATGGTATCCTGGGCGATATTGCTCCTACAATCCTTAAATTGATGGGGATCGAAAAACCGGATGTAATGACGCGGGAATCGCTTGTCTAATCTTTCAGTATCGTAAGATTTCTTTGTATTTTTGCCGTTTAACCTACAGTTAGCATGAAGGAGACGTATACCATCGCAGTAGATTTTGATGGCACAATCGTGGAAGATGAATATCCCGGAATAGGCAAACCAGTAATCTTTGCTTTCGAAACCATGAAGAAACTTCAGGAGGAAGGGCACAGATTAATACTCTGGACCTATCGGAATGGTAAACATCTGGATGACGCGGTAGCTTTTTGTAAGGAAAACGGAATAACTTTCTACGCTGTGAATAAAAGTTTCCCTGAAGAGACGTTCGACCCAAAATACAGCAGAAAGATAAACGCCGATTATTTTATCGACGATCGCAATATTGGGGGATTGAAAGGCTGGGGTGAAATATATCAGATACTCATAGGTGAAAAACCACCCGAAGTAAAGACCAAAAAACAAAAGAAAAGCTGGTTCCCATTTTAAATTAGATATATGATCATACCTAAAACCTCTGAAGAAATAGAACTAATGCGAGAAGCCGCCCTTGTGGTTTCAAAGACCTTGGGTATGCTGGCCAGTGAAGTTAAACCAGGCGTTACCACCAATAGCCTCAACCAAAAGGCCGAGACTTTTATTCGTGATCTGGGTGCAGTTCCCGGGTTTCTTGGATTGTACGATTGCCCTTCTACCCTGCTCACCAGTGTGAACGAAGCAGTGGTTCACGGACTTCCTACCGATATTCCTCTGGAAGAAGGCGATATTGTAGCCATTGATTGTGGTGCCGTATTACACGGATTTTACGGAGACCATGCCTATACTTTCGAAGTGGGAGAAGTTGCTCCAGAGACAAGGAAATTACTTGAAGTAACCAAAGAATCCCTTTATCGTGGTATCAGGCAGTTTAAAAAGGGGAATCGCGTTGGTGATATTGGCTATGCTATCCAAAATTATTGCGAGTCTTTCGGTTATGGAGTAGTTCGGGAATTGGTAGGTCACGGCCTTGGCACCAAACTTCATGAAGATCCGGAGATCCCAAATTACGGCAAACGCGGTAGAGGTAAGAAATTTATCGAAGGGATGACCATAGCTATCGAACCTATGATCAACATGGGAACCCATAAGGTAAAACAGTTGAAAGACGGCTGGACCATTGTTACCCAGGATGGCAAACCCAGTGCGCATTTCGAACACGATGTTGCCCTGGTAGATGGCAAACCGGAATTGCTTTCCACTTTTGCCTATGTATATGAAGCCCTCGGGATTCAAAGTGATGAAGAGAAAGAATTCAGGCAGAAGGAATTAGTGCTTTAACAAGCCAGGCCATGCAAAAAATCTTTAAATTTTTTCTGAATTTATTTCCAAGACCGTTTTTAATTCGCCTAAGCTATGTAGCGCGCCCTATACTGGCTTTTTTTCTAAGAGGAAAAAAGTACACCGATCCTATCGATGGGAATTCTTATCGAAAATTCCTGCCTTATGGTTACGAGAAAGTGCGGGAGAATGTACTCGCGCCCGGAACGCTTTCCCTGGAACGCCATCGTCTGTGCTGGCTATACCTTCAGAATGAAACAGATCTTTTTACACAGCCACAGAAACTACTTCATTTTGCGCCAGAGCAAGCTTTTCTGAAACGATTCAGAAAAATAAAACACCTGGAATATACCACTACAGACCTCAATTCGCCTATCGCCGATGTAAAAGCCGATATTTGCAATTTACCCTTCGATGATAATAGTTTTAACTTCATTATCTGCAACCACGTCCTGGAACATATCCCTGATGATATGAAGGCTATGAAAGAATTGTACCGGGTCCTTGCTCCCGGTGGAACGGCTATACTGCAAGTGCCATACGATCGTGACCGGAACACCACCTTCGAGGATGATTCCATCACAGATCCCAAGGAAAGAGCTCGTATTTTCGGGCAGTATGATCATGTACGGGTGTATGGAATGGATTATTTTGAGAAATTAAAGGCAACTGGATTTATAGTAGAAGCCCTGGATTACACCTCTTCTTTTACCGAGGAGCAGATCAACAGATATCGCCTGGCCAAGGGCGAACTTTTACCGGTTTGTAAAAAGTTATAATACTGTACTTCGCTACTACCCGCCAATAGTCTGAATTTATAAACAGCGACCCTCTTTCTTTGTGTTTTCCCTACTGCTTAGCTACTTTTATATTGACTACCTTTTTCGTTGTAAGAACCCATGTACCGTTTTAGCTACATATTAATCGCAATTCTTGTTGGTACCATCGCACTAGGGCAAAGCCCCAGTGACTGTACCAATGCGATCCTTGTTTGCGGAAATACCTCTTTTGGATTGGAACCGGACGGGGTAGGTTTCGACGAGTTCTCCCTTCCGGGCAATATACGTCCGCCTTGTTACGATTTTAACAATAATACCATTTGGTTGCGATTTGTGATCGAAGAATCGGGACAACTCACGTTCGATCTTATACCGGATAGTAGTTCGGCAGACTATGACTTCGCCATCTATGGTCCAAATGTAAGCTGTGATATGCTTGGCAGTGCGATTAGATGTTCCAGCACGAATCCTCAAAATGCAGGTGTGTCTGCCAATACCGGATTAAACTTAACCGAAACCGATCATTTTGAAGGTCCGGGAGAAGACGGAAACGGATACTTGCAATACCTCGATGTGCTTGCCGGAGAAGAATACCTGGTACTTATAGACCGTCCGCATGGATCGGGAGGATTCTCCATGGAAATGACAGGTTCGGCTGTACTACCTGAACAACCTTTCGCTTACCCGGTTACAGATCTGGCAACATGTGAGATGGATGAGATAGTAGATGGGGCAACCGAGTTTAATTTCGATCCGCTTATTCCAGACATACTGCAAGGCCAGACTAATATGACGGTGACCTTCCACCAATCCCTGAACGACGCCAATATAGGGATTAACCCCATTGTTAGTCCGTACACGAATATTGCCAATCCCATGAATATCTATTACCGCGTAGAGAATAATAATTCGGGCTGTGTAGATATAAACGATTTTGAGATACGAGTAGAAGAACCCTTTACTGTAACCCTACCAGACGACCTTTTTGTTTGCAATAATAGCTCCGATCCTGTAACACTAGCCACCCAGGCTGGTTTTGCCTACTACCAATGGAGCACAGGAGAGGAAGGCCCAAACCAATACGCTATAGAGATTACCGACGGAGGTGATTATTGGGTAAATGTTACCGATACACAGGGATGTAAGGTTCGTGCGTCCACTTTTGTGAATTCCTCCGAGATCGCAACCATAACCGATGTGGTAGTAGAAGATTTCAGGGGAATGAATAATAGAGCCACCATTAGTGTAGAGGGAAATGGCGATTATCAGTTTCAGTTGGACAACCTGCTTCCTTTTCAGGACGAAAATTTCTTCGATGGGTTGAGAAGAGGGTATCATACCATAACAGTTCGTGATAAAAAGGGTTGTGGTGTGATCGAAGTGGAGATCCTGGTTCTCGACTATCCACGATTTTTTACCCCGAATGGTGATGGTATCAACGATACCTGGCAAATTGAAGGTATTTGGGAATTTCCGGGTAGTAAGATCCTTATTTTCGACCGCTATGGCAGAGTGCTCAACGGCATTAGATTAGATTCGGTTGGTTGGGATGGCACCGATGACAATGGGGTTGCCGTTCCTTCAAACGACTATTGGTTCTCTATAATTATGAACGACGGCCGGGAAGTTCGTGGCCATTTCACGCTGAAGCGTTAATCTTTTTTTATTTTTTTTCTGAAACCCTCGGTCATATATACCTCGGGAGAACCCGTTGTGTCCAGGTAGGTGAGATACGCTTCCAGCTCTTCCGAATTTTCCAGCAAGCGCTTACTGCGTTCCAGCCCCATAGCCATAAAAGCTGTGGCGTAAGCATCGGCGGTAGCACAATTGGAGGCAATTACAGTAGCACTGGTAAGGTTACTTTCTTTTGCCATCCCGGTTAAAGGATCGATGGTATGAACATATTTTTTACCGGTTGCCGGATCAATACGGTATTTCCTGTAATTCCCCGATGATGCCATAGCCTCATCTGTGAGGTAAACCAACGCATCGTATCCCCGGTTCTCAAGATCAGAGCTTACCGATTCTACCCCCACAACCCAGGGTTGTCCCTTATGGGTATTACTACCTGCCGCGAGGATCTCGCCTCCAAGTTCTATCAGGAAATTCGTAACGCCTTTTGCGCTGAAATACGCGCCTAGTCGATCTATACCGTACCCTTTTGCCACAGCATTAAAATCGAAATAGATCTCGGGCCGTTGTTTCTTAATGGTACCTTTGGAAGTAAGGGTTACTTTATCAAATCCAACATATGCTCGTAACGAATCCAGGGTAACCTCATTAATTTCGGATAGAGGTGCGACATCCCCAAAGCCGTACGCGTTTCGCAGCACCCCTATGGTTGGATCGAAATACCCTTCCGAAGCGATAAAAACCTCTTCAGAAAGCAAAAAAACCTCTTGAAAAATCTTATCCACCACCAGGGTAGAATCACCTTTATTTATACGGCTAATATCGCTTTGAGGCATATAAGTACTTACCGAACGATTCACCGCGTGTATCACAGAATCCACTCCTTTAACGGCATCAAACTCATTGTTTGTAAAATAATATATGGTATAGGTGGTTCCAAATGCGTCACCACTTAGCGCTCTGTGAGGCTGCGGTCCCTTTTCGCAGGAAAAGACCGCCAACAGGCAGATCATGAATGTAATAATCTGTTTCATACCTCCTGAATACCTTTATACACCAGCGTGTAATCTTCGTCTTTTATAACCGGTTTTGCATAGTCGGAACCATGCCCCAGGCCTACCCCTGCGTAATAAGTTTTAGCCTCAAACTTTGCCGCATGCGCTTTTATGGTTTCTATGAGTACGGGGTCGTAGACATGTGCGTCCTGAGGGTATGAAGTGGCTCTAACGATCACGAAGTGGAGATCCTTGTTTTTCAATGCGACAAACTGGGGATCTTTTTTAAGTTCGCTATTAATACCTAAAAATTCGAAACCCTGTTCTTCCAGATCCTTGCCAACAATGTTCATGGCGAGGTAATGTAATTCCTGTTTGGTTAATGGTTCAGACATTATTTAAATCGCACAAATTTTACTTCATTAAAATAATAGGTGGGAATTTCCAAATATTCACCCATCTCAATCTCATACCACGGACTCAAATCGCCGTTATTTGGATTCTTCAATACATGCACACTCTGGGCGGGTGTATTTCCCTGTGCAAAAATAAACAATTTCCTGCCGTTAGTGTGCACTGCCTTGTCCACAACCATGATCACATGACCCGGACTACCCGGATAAATAAGCATATCCCCTACCTCCACCTCATCTATGGTTTGTACAGGTGGTAATTCGTTGTACAGAGATTGCGTTCCTGAATACATGAAGATTAAATTAAGATATCGATAAAAATAAGCTTCTGAATGATCCTTTGCGGCAGTTTTTCTGAAAGTCACCTTGTTTCCATCTATTATAGGCCGAAACCCATCGGCATATTGCTGCCAGGAACAATAATGGCCTGAAGTAAAGTTAAAGCCGATCTCTTGCTTTCTGTTCTGCTGCCACAAATACTCCGACCTGATTCGCATTAACGCATCTGCACATTGCTGAAGTCCATTATCGGGCACGGGGAGCTCCAGGACACCAACATGACCACCCTGGTACAAGTAATCCTCTCCATCATAATTAATAACTTTGGCACCAAAAGGTTTCAAGCGGTATTGCTGTAGATAATTTTGAAAAGATCCTTCAGGATAAGATGTACGTACAAAACCTTCAGGAAGCAGGCATCGTTGTGAAATTGTAGTTCCTTCCTCATTGATATAAACCGGTTTTACGAGGTAGCTTTTGGCCACTTGTTTGGCCATTCTGCCTTTATCGGTTCCGAAGAAAAACAAGGCGAAGCCTAATAAAATAAATCCAATAATGTATTTCTTCATACTTGTAGAACAGAATTTGAAGAACAATATTTTTTAAACATAAAAAAACCGCCTTTTAATAAGGCGGTTTTTCAATTAGTTCTAGAATATTTACTGTTTTATAACTCTTTTAGTGATCGATCCATTCTCGGTGGAAATCGTGATGAAATACATAGCCGATCCAAGTGCCGACATATCTACGGCGTAGCTTCTTTCGCCATTTAGACTAACTTCTTCCACTTTTCTACCTCGAAGATCATAGATCACAACTCCATCTATCCCTGCACCTGGTGACAATATATTGAGAAGGTTGTCTGTAGGATTAGGATAAACTGAGATCTTCTCAAGAGCCAGATCATCGGTACCCAGATTTTCACTTTCAAATTGTAGGGTAAACCTGTTGTTGAAGGTACCTTTATTACTACTGAACTGGTAAGATCCTTGTGTAAGATCGGTTATTGTATTAGTTAAGTGATCAACAAGATAGACATGAGCATTGGTTATCTCACTGCCTTCAATACTGCTGATAGAGATCACATAGAGCGCATCTGTATCTACCTGTGAAGCAAAGCCCATAGGGATCTTTATCCCGGTTTCAAAGCTTTCGCGAGTTTGTATACCTAACTGCTCACTACCATCCTCCAGATGTGAATAAAGGGCGATCATTGTAGCCAGTCTGTTAGAATCCATATTCTGGTCTAGCTGCGGTGTTCCTTCACTTCGGAAACCTATCCCGGTGTAACTTCTTAGCTCGAACTGATCATTCTCTACTTTCAACGTGATCTTATCGATTTCTTCTACGTTATTTCTAAGAGTTGTGTTCCCGGTAGTTAGACGCATACTATTGGTGAAGGAAACCGTTCCCGAGGCAAAGGCTTTTATTCCAAATCCCTGAGCTGTGGAGATCACACCGTTGGGTGTTGTACTGGTCCCGGTATCGTTGGCTGCCGGTACACCCATCGTACCATTGTGCATAGAAATATCATCCATAGAGACGTTTATAGTATTTGCTCCCGGAGTGGATGAACTTGGTGGGGTGAGATGCTCCCAGAAATACACCTCATTGATCAAGGCGTTATTGGTCACCAACAGGTTCGCACTTATAGGCGAAGGGTATGGATTAGCCAGGATATTAGGAGTTCCGTCCGGATTGGATCCACCATTGTACACAATAGATTGATTTATCGTACCATTGTTCAGTGTTCCCTGTGTATAGGATAACGGGAAAGCGATAGTGGTAACCGGCGGTGGTCCTGCGTAAGCCGGATCGATGTACGCCGCCTGGGGATATACAAGATATCCTTCACCCGGGTTGAGAGTACCGGAGGTCATCTCATTCCAATCGTTAAAGTTGTCGTCGGCAAAATTTGTTCCACCAGCAGGTACACTACCGTGGGGGATGAAATTAGCCGGGGTATATTCCTGTACATTATAGGCGCTTCCGAATACACCTCCTCTGGTTTCAGCATTCATAGGACTACCCAATATAAGGAAGTCGCGTTCTTTAAGAGGAGGGGTGGTAATATCCACACTAATTGAACCGGAATTTGTAACAACTCCATCCGGATCTACCTGTACCACACTCCCTGTATGTTCAACGTCCAGGGTACCCGATACAGTTATATCTCCATCCACATTCAGGTAACCATTTGCGTTTACAGTAAGGGTAAATCCTGAATTAATTGTTAGTGTACATGCATCGAGATCGCCGTGTGTTGCAGTGTTATAATTTCCGTTTATAATTACCATATCTGTTCCACCCGGTGCTCCGGCAGGGCTCCAGTTAGCACCATCCCAGGTCTTGGTTACCCCGGTACAAGGTACAAAAGCACCCAGCGGGCCGAAATAGTATGTTCCCTCCAATCCGGTAAAGGTACCTGTTAAGGTGACATGACTTCCAAATGCACCAATAACAAGTGTAGAAGTCTCAACCGAGCTGCCATCATCACGAGCAGCAACCAGGTTAGCTCTTGCTCCAGGCGCGGCAGCTTCCCATCCGGCCACCTCTGCCTCGGTAAAATAGAAGGTTATAGAGGTGTTCCCGGTTGCGACGCTATTAGCTGTGCTAATATTAAAAGTTTTGTCCATCACCAGGTCCGGACTTGTACTTCCCATATAGGCCTGGGCGCTAGTACCTGCTCTGGACACATAAGATGTTACACAACCGTAATCGTCACCTCCTGTATTATTAATAGCCAGCATTATATCCCCGGATGAACTATCGTCTGCATACATAGTCCCGGATCCCGGCACATCTGTTTGATCGCTTGTTCCCGAGTTAACCGCGGTCTGAACCGGAGTTTCTGTGGTAGCAACAATGGAAAGTCCGTCGAAGAGTAAAATACCATTGTTGGCAGATGAATTGTAGTGCCTGATCACAAAATAGCCCGTCTGTCCGGCCAGGTCGGTCCTGTTTACAGTCCGTATTTCACCATCACCAGATATTGAATTTCGTTCTTCCAGTATAACACCGGCATCTATAGTGCCATAGGTGGAAATGTCTGTAGTCCATTGTAGTCTGTAATGTTCTACCGAATTGAATCCGCCAACAGAAAAATTAAAGGCCGTATTAGTGGTGTTTGATGGGATGCTTACCTGAGGGCTAATAAGGTAATTATCTGCATTAGCAGAACCAGTACCTCCCAGGATGGTTAGATCTGTTTCCGAACCTGCAAAATTACCCGAAAATCCTGTATATCCTCCTGAGGAGAAAGAAATGGACACCCATACATTGCCGTCGCCATCTCTATCGGCGTTTAACCAGCCGGTCCAATCCTCAAAGTCTTCGGTTAATAAGGTGACATCGGTAGATACGGCAGGAACCGCATCGTCGTCGTTCATAGTTATGGTGAGGGAATCTGCCGCAGGATTCGCTGTAGCATCTCCACCATTTGCATTCACGGTAAAGTCGATGATCGCTGTTTCCGGACTCTCAACTACCCCATCGTTATAAAAACGGACGGTGAGGTTTTGAGAGGCGGTCTGTCCTTGCAGGAAGGTAACCGAAGGTGTTAATATCTCATAGTCAACGCCATTTGTCGCCGTTCCGCCATTGACCGAAAAAGTGACATCGGCGTTTTGGGAAGGAGCCATGGCAATATTGAGGGGTACCACTACATCGGTAAAGCTACAATCTGTACCTTCTGTAGATGTAGTTGTGGTTGTTCCGTATGAAATTTCCGGAGAGGAGGCTGCTATAGTACCACCGGTAACAATGAGTGAAAAGTCCTGCGACCCATTGGTAAGGGACCCTTTGTGTGTTACAGTAAGTGTATATTGACCAGACGCACCCGAAATATCGATTCGCTCATATGGATCCACAATATTGTCTCCGGTTCCGTTTGTTGTAACTCCTGTTAGTCTCCAGGGAGTGTATGTTGTTCCATTATCCAGTCTTAGATCAAGGTCGTTTATCAATGCAGGAGTATTACTGTTAGTTCCAGAGTTTATGGCTCCGGCAGGATCGGTCCAGGAAATTGAAGCCATCAGTGGATTGACACCATCAGATTGTATAGTTATTTGGTAAGTGGCACCATTTGATAAATTTAATTCTGAAATCAATGCAGTTGTTGGTGAAGCAGAGATAGTTTCAGCAGCAAACTTAGCATTTAACTGTCCCCAACCCGTCTGAGCATCTGGGCCAGAAGGGGCAACATCGTCTGCCGTATGTAGCGCCAGACCTTTAAGAGTGGCTGCCTTCATAAAAGATCCGTTCACATCGTTGTAGTGTTCCTGCAACAGTAGAAGAGTTCCCGTAGTGTTAGGTGCCGACATGGACGTACCTGTTAAATTCCCATAGGCAGAATCACTAGTTTCCAAGGTAGATCTTAAACTGGTTCCATTGGCCATGATATCCGGCTTGATCCTGTAATCATCTGTTGGTCCTTCACTACTTCCGGAATTTCGCGTAACGGAGATCAGTGCGCCGGTAGTGGCATTCACCGTTGCATCCTGTCCGTTTGCTATTACCAGGTTGTTCTTGGCACAGGCATCTCCATTTAGTTTATCGTAAGCGGATTGCCCATCCAGCGGTAAAGCATTGGACGTATCATCACCTCCATCGTTTCCGGCAGATTTTATCTGAAGGTAATAAGGAGCACTAAACATTAGTAGATCCCAATCCCGGGCATCGGAGCCATACTGACCGAACCATGCATCAGGAATTCCCGATGCGTTATATCCATAA
>CAJQNO010000019.1 GCA_905479745.1 uncultured Flavobacteriaceae bacterium
ATAAAATCAATTTCAACATTGTCCGGGTCGTTCCTCACATCGAACTTGGTAAGGAAATTTGTTGTAGATCCAAAGAACAGAGGCCCCCAGATCTCATAGACCTTGGTTCCATCTTCCTTCACGCTTTTTCTGGCACGGATCATTATGGCGTTTTTCCATGCAAAAGTAAGGGCACTCATAATCACCCCGGCAATAACAGCAATCGCAAGGTCTTGCCATACTGTGATGGCGGATACCGCTATAAGTACAAAGGCATCACTTTTAGGGATCTTATGAAGAATACGGAAGCTACTCCAGGCAAAAGTACCTATAACAACCATGAACATAACTCCTACCAATGCCGCAATGGGGATTTGCTCAATAAGCGGTGCCCCAAATAAAACAAAACACAATAAGGCTATAGCAGCTGTTGCACCCGATAGTCTGCCACGACCTCCGGAATTTATATTGATGATGGACTGGCCTATCATAGCACAGCCGCCCATACCGCCAAAGAGTCCGTTTAAGATATTCGCTCCACCCTGGGCTACGCATTCTCTATTTCCGCTACCACGACTCTCTGTCATTTCATCAATCAAACTAAGAGTCATAAGGGATTCGATAAGCCCAACCGCGGCTAATATGAATGCCGTTGAGAGGATTATGCTCCAATGACCTTTCAAGGTATAGAATAGTGTGAAGATCTGATCCTGGAAGCTGGGAAGTGCTCCCTGCAAGCCGTCACCTCCGCCGTCTCTTATAAAGGAACCAACGGTGCTAACATCGATCTTCCCAAAGATCACAATGGCTGCTACTACTATAATAGCTGTTAATGCCGAAGGGATCTTCTTGGTAAGCTTTGGCAAACCAAACATAATGGCCATAGTAAGTAAAACAAGCCCCAGCATGACCATAAGTTCGGTTCCTTGTAACCAGGAGCTCTCACCATCCACTGTCTTTTTAAACATCCCTAATTGAGACAAAAAGATCACAATGGCAAGTCCGTTTACAAACCCCATCATTACCGAGTGTGGGATAAGACGAACAAACTTCCCGAGTCTTAAGACTCCTGCACCTATTTGAATTGCACCAACTAATAACAATGTAATGAAGAGCCACTGCAGCCCCAGGTTATCGATAGGGGTGTCTAGAGCACTGCCTACCTCATTACCTTTCTGAATAAGATGAACCATTACCACTGCCATTGCTCCGGTTGCGCCAGAGATCATGCCGGGACGACCACCAAACAAGGATGTTACTATACCCATCATAAAGGCACCGTACAGGCCCACCAGGGGATCTATACCGGCAACAAAGGCAAATGCTACCGCTTCGGGCACCAATGCCAGTGCAACGGTAAGCCCGGAAAGAATGTCGTTCTTAGGGTTCTGAGTGAAATTCTTTATGGTTTTCCTAATCATCTTTGTCGCTTAAAAAAGCGGCAAAGATAAGGTTTCAGGATGCAAGAGCGCCCATTTTACAAGATAAAAGTTACGAAAAGGTTTTCGTGAAACCTACATGGAATCTCCAAAGAATATGGCGTTCATCAATAACTTATTTGTCCCATACCAAAAAGCTCTGAAATTGGTATTATCGGTAAAATAGATCACCTGCCCACGACCCAAACCAGAGGTTTTAAAGGGCACTGTGTTGGCCAGATCTTTCAGGTTGGGTTTCGAAATATATCCACTCAGCAATGGATTGGCGGTGTACTGGATAGGATTGTTGTAGCTGTCGCTATCGGCTTCCATGAATAGGGTAGAATTCCGGAACATAGGCAGCCGGTCGTTCTTATACCCAAATGCAATAGGATGGCTTCTATCTAATGTAGTTTCGAAAATAGCACCTCCTATAACCTGGGCTCCGCTGTAATCTCTCCTTTGCTCGAAGGTGATATTGGTGGCAGTATCCTTTCTTGATTTAAATTTTATTTTCATGAGTTCATTACGGTCCAGAAATCGTCCGGCATTCTTATAGGCGATCAACGAACCTCCCGCCTGCACCCAGCTCTTTAGTTTTTCGGCGTCTCCTTTATCCAGAGCATTACCCCAGCTGGCCGGCATGATAATATCGGTATATCTGCTAAGATCGGCTCTTCCAAAATTTCGCGTATCTAATTTTGTGATGCGCATGTTGTATCGCGTATCGAACAAGTGCCAGATCTCCCCGGCATCGTATGGGTTTACACCATCACCTACAAGAATAGCGACTTTAGGTAGCTCCACGGCTCTAAACTGACTACTTCCCAGATCGATCCCTTGCGCTAGTCCGGTCTTTACACCATTGATCTGTACTTTGGTTTCGCGGCTTACTTTAGCCAGGAATTTAGTAAGATCGGCCATATTCATTTCCTGGTTCTGAACCGGAATCAAAATGGTACCATAATCGTAATTCTTATTCTCAATGGAAAATTGCTTCATGGCAACTTTGGCCCTTAGCCCCTCGTTCAGTATCATGTGCAGTGCTTTCGGACTATAATATTCATGCCATTCCATGAGATAGGCGTAAGTAGAGACAATCGGGGTATCCGGTACGCGCATTTTTAGGTCGGTTATCTCGCTACCGGCCCGACTGGCAGATGCGTTCTCCACATAATCAAGATTGAACGCCAGTGGAAAGCTCCAGGCACTGATATCGTAAAACAAGCTATCCTGAAATTTCGTGCGTTTCTCAAACATGGCGTTGATGAGTCTATGCTGTCTCTGGTTCTTCGGAATTACATAACTGAATCCTTTTTTAAAGTTCCTGCCACCACTACTGAAATCTTCCTTTAATTCATGAATTTTGATCTTATGTCGCTTTAAGATCTCTGCCAGGTGATATGCTTTGGCGGCGTCTTTTTCGTCACCGAACACTATGGCACCTCCAGCGGCTGCCTCTTTGCGTGCTTCGTCAAAGAAATCACGTTGATAATCTAAGAGGTCCTTTCGCATATTTACTGCCGCTTCGAGGGTGGAAAGGGCAGCAGTGAATTGATTTCGGATGGTGAAAGGAAAAGTTAGGATCCCATTTTCGCTTTCCTGGGCGTGTCCGCGCGAAGATGCTTGCTCGAATAAGATCCCCACACTTCCGTTGATATCTGGAAATGACGACCCTTTTCCGTAGTAAAAGTCGTCGAAATTCTCTTCAGAATAATAAAAACTCCCAATTCGATCCAGCGCTTTGGCGTGAAACTTCGCGATCTGCCCCGTAAGGTCCTGATTCTTCTGAGGGGTAAGCGGATGGGTTCTGGAAGGAATTCCCGGCTGAAAGAAAAAACTTGAATTGGTTCCCATTTCGTGATGATCTGTTAATATATTGGGATACCATTCGTGAAAGGTCTGTATTCTGGCTTTACTCTCCGGCAGCTGCACGGGAAGCCAGTCCCTGTTCATATCGAACCAGTAATGGTTGGTACGACCTCCCGGCCATACTTCACTGTATTCCCGGTCGTTCGGGTCGGGATTAATATTTTTCGACTTATGCATATTCGCCCAGTACGCAAAGCGTTGTAACCCGTCCGGATTGAAGGAAGGATCGAATAGTATCACAGTATTGTTGAGTAGATCGTCTATCTTCGGACCTTCAGCTGCAGCAAGGTAATAAGCTACCGCAAGTGCTGCGTTGGATCCACTGGGTTCGTTCCCATGTATGGAAAAACCCTGATACACAACAGCCGGCATCGATGCCGTGTTAAGCGAAGAAGAACCGGCTTCTGTCAATGCAAGGTGCTGAGACTTTAAGGTAGAGATATTATTATGATTCGCCGGTGAGGTGATCGTTAATAGTAATAAAGGCCTCCCTTCGTAGGTAGTACCGCGATCCTGTATGCTTATCCTGTCACTTGCCTTGTCCAACGCATACATGTATTGCACCAGCTTATCGTGGGTAATATGCCATTCGCCTACTTCGTGGCCGATCACAGATTTTGGTGTGGGTATGTTTTTATTGTAAGAGACGTCTTTAGGAAGATAATAACTAAGATCGACTACATATTCCTGCGCTGTAAGAAAGTAAGACGTCAGGAAGATGCATAATAACATTAATTTTTTCATAATTGGATAAGAAGTTAGTTTAGGCCTGCCTAGAGCAAGAAGGCTAAATATAAAAAAACCGCCACATATAGATGGGCGGTTTTAATAATTTTAAGACGATTTTAAGTTATATATCATCGAACTCTATGTCGGTAAAACTGGAAGTGGATGTCTCGTCCTTTGGTTCTTCTACTTTATCGATCTCGTTTCCATCTTCATCTTTTTTATAATCCTTCTGATGACGTTCGCTAATAACCTCTTCTCCTTTTTCATCGATGATGTACTGTATCATTTCATTGACGTTCTCCTTAAACTCATAGAAGTCTTCTTTATAGAGATAGATTTTGTGTTTCTTGTAATGAAAAGATCCATCGTCGTGAGTGAATTTTTTACTTTCAGTAATTGTTAGGTAATAATCTCCGGCTTTTGTACTTCTTACATCAAAAAAATAAGTCCTTCTTCCAGCCCTTAGAACCTTGGAGTGTATCTCCTCTTGTTCCATTGAATCTCTTTCGCCCATCTTACGTAGTGTTGGTTAGTGCTCAATAATAATCTACCAAAAATGTAAAAAAAAAGCGTATCCAGCAACAATTTGTCAGTTTTCTTTCTCTGACAGTTGATTCTCATAAAGCTCTTTGTAATAGCCATCAGTGCTATTAAGTTCTTCATGTGTGCCCTCTTGCAGCAGCTTACCATCTTCTAGAACGATAATCTTATCCGCGTTTTTAGCAGAAGATACGCGGTGGCTAACAATGAGTGTAGTTCTATTGTGAGAAGCCTTTTTAAGGTTGTTTAAAATTTCCTCCTCGGTTTCGGTGTCCACGGCCGAAAGACAATCGTCAAAAGCATAGATCTGTGGGTCTTTCAACAATGCTCTGGCAATGGAAACCCGCTGTTTTTGCCCTCCACTTAAGGTTATGCCTCTTTCCCCTAAAACCGTGTTGTACTGCTGCGTGAAGCCCATGATATTTTCATGAACAACGGCATTTTTAGCAACCGTAATGACTTCTTCTTTAGTGGCGTCGTGCTTTCCGAATTTAATGTTGTTTTCAATGGAGTCTGAAAAGAGAAAG
>CAJQNO010000020.1 GCA_905479745.1 uncultured Flavobacteriaceae bacterium
AATTCCCGATGCGTTATATCCATAAGAGTGATTAGACAATAGCATACCCGAGCTTGCCTCGGTAGTTGCTTCCGAAAGGTCACTATTCCAATCGTGTGTTAATGCAGTTGCCTGCCAGGCCATCCCTTTAGATGAAGCGTCCGGCTGACCGGAAGCTAGGATCGTACCCGTTACGTGCTGCGAATGAAAACTATTACCATCCAGGGTTGTATTGCCATCGTTAATGGTAACTCGGTTTGTTCCTCCCGGACCATCGAATGCTTCATGCGTTGGGCGAGTTGGTCCCCCATCCCAGACATGAGCTGTCATTCCATTCCCATCTACCGTAAGGCCTAAACCTCCACCGGTGTTTAAGAAATTAGCACGAGTGGAAATAGCGGCATTAACATTATGAAGAGTATAATAGATAGGAGTACCGTCTACGGCTATTTTTTGTAACTCATCAAATGAACCATCAGGATTGTATCTTTTTACAGGAATGTTCTTTACAAGCGCGTAGGCAAGAGCATCCTGCTTCTCGGCTCGTTCTTTGGCATCATTTACTACGAACAGGTCTGCAAGGGCAGTCTGATCATAACTATCTACAATAGTTTTAATCTGTGGGGTATACTTTGTAGAATCGGTTTTTCTTGGATTGGCATCTTCACTTCGTTGTAACGTCTGAGCTGAACCTACGAAAAATGACAGAAGCATCGCTAGTAATAATAATCTTCTCATAGTGAAACGGGTATTTAGGGGCAATTTAAGATTTCGGACTAAATTATCTCCAAAAATAGTATTTTATCGTAAAAAAGCAACTTTTAATCGATGAAATGCCTGATTTCTAAGGTATAAGATACAAAAAAACGCTTTACAAAATGTAAAGCGTTGATTTAGAGTATAAATTAGTGATTATCCGCCGAAATCGTCGAAGCGAATATTTTCGTCTGGTATACCGAAGTCTTCACCCATTTTCTGCACCGCCTGGTTCATTAAAGGCGGGCCGCAGAAGTACAATTCGATGTCTTCAGGAGTCTCGTGATGGTTAAGATAATTATCGATTACCACCTGATGAATGAAACCAACGAAACCGTCTCCTTCATCGTCTATACTTTTCTTTACCTTCCAGTTATCTTCCGGTAGTGGTTCAGATAAAGCCATGTAAAATTTAAAGTTCGGGAAATCTTTCTCAAGATTTCTGAAGTGCTCAATATAGAACAATTCGCGTTTCGAACGACCTCCATACCAATAGGTAACTTTACGTCCGGTTTTCAGCGTACGGAATAAATGATATAAATGCGATCGCATGGGTGCCATTCCGGCTCCACCTCCAACATACAGCATTTCAGCGTCTGAAGGATTAATGAAGAATTCTCCGTAAGGTCCAGATATGGTCACTTTATCGCCTTCCTTACAATTGAAGATATACGACGAAGCAATACCAGGATTTACTTGCATCCATTGATTTTTTGCTCTATCCCATGGTGGGGTGGCAATACGAACATTAAGCATGATCTCACGCCCCTCGGCCGGATAAGAAGCCATGGAATAGGCTCGTTCTACCGTTTCGGTATTTTTCATTACCAATGGCCATAAACCAAATTTATCCCACTCGGCCTGGAATTTATCCGGAGTTTCATGTTCTTCCGGGTGAGCTGTGATATCAATATCGGAATATTTTACCTCGCAAGGTGGAATTTCAATTTGTATATAACCCCCGGCCTTATAATTCATATCCTCCGGGATCTCAACAACAAATTCCTTGATAAATGAAGCCACATTATAATTTCTAACCACAGTCGCCTCCCATTTTTTAATTCCGAAGACCTCTTCAGGTATATGAATATTCATATCCTGTTTAACTTTTACCTGACAGGCCAACCTGGCTCCGGCTTTTAATTCTTTTCTCGTAAAATGAGGGGTTTCAGTTGGTAAAGCCTCTCCTCCTCCTTCAAGTACATGACATTCGCACTGAATACAGGTACCTCCACCACCACAAGCAGATGGTAAGAATACCTTCTGATTTCCAAGTGTTGATAACAGTGTCCCGCCTGAGGGCACTTCGATCACCTTCTCATCATTTATTGTGATCTTAACCGGTCCGGATGGAGCCAGTTTTTGTTTTGTGAATAACAAGAGGGCTACTAATGCTAAAGTGAGTACAAGGAAGGCAACAACCGTTGCGATTATGACTCCTAATGTGCTTGCTAAGAACATACTACTGTGGTGTTATTTCTGAAACTTCTAAGGTTTCGTTCTGCGCTATATTTTCTGTATTTAATTCTGAAGTCTTTTCAACTTCTGCCGATCTTACTTCCGAAACTTCTATTTCTTCGTCACCTCCGGTAAGCATTCCTCCGAAGCTCATAAATCCGATGGCCATTAGCCCGGTAATGATAAAAGTAATTCCGAGGCCTCTCAAGGGAGCAGGCACATTAGAATAACGGATCTTCTCACGAATTGCTGCTATCGCTAATATTGCCAGGAACCATCCTATCCCACTGCTAAAACCGTAATTAAGAGCAAGTGTGAAACTCTCGATTTCCCTAGACTGCATAAATAAAGAGCCTCCAAGAATCGCACAGTTTACAGCGATCAGTGGTAGGAAAATCCCAAGTGAATTATAAAGAGATGGAGAGAATCGCTCTACCACGATCTCCACCAATTGTACCATAGTTGCAATGGTAGCAATAAAGAGGATAAACGAAAGGAAACTAAGGTCGTAGTCGGCAAATTCGGCTCCCAACCAGCTTAGTGCACCTTCCTGAAGTATATACTGATCCAGCAACCAGTTTAGTGGTACTGTTACCGTTAATACAAAGATCACAGCTGCTCCTAAACCTACCGCAGTGCTCACCTTTTTTGAAACAGCCAGGTAGGAACACATTCCGAGGAAATATGCAAATACCATGTTGTCTACAAAGACCGACTTAAAAAATAATTCTACGTGTTCCATAGTGTAATGTTTTCAGTAGCTGCTACTAGTTTTCTTCAATTAATGCCCTGTTCCTGCTTCTTTGTACCCAGATAATAATTCCCACTACGATAAGGGCCATTGGTGGTAATACCATAAAGCCGTTGTTTTCGTATCCAATGGAATATAAGAATGTCTTCTCAACTGGATCTCCCAGTACTTTAAAACCAAAAAGGGTTCCGGAACCTAAAAGTTCACGGAAGAAACCTACAATGATGAGGATAATACCATATCCCAGCGCATTTCCTACTCCATCCAGGAACGATTTCCATGGTCCATTGCCAAGTGCAAAGGCCTCAAAGCGTCCCATAATGATACAGTTTGTGATTATAAGTCCGATGAAAACCGAGAGTTCCTTGCTTAATTCGTAGGCGAAGGCTTTTAGAACCTGATCTACAATGATCACCAGAGTGGCAACAACGATCAATTGTACAATAATTCTAATCTTGGAAGGAATGATGTTTCTCATCAGGGAGATGATCACATTTCCCACACCTAGTACAAAGATCACCGATATCGCCATTACTATGGACGGTTTCAGTTGGGCGGTGATCGCCAAAGCAGAACAAATCCCCAATACCTGTATCGTAATTGGGTTGTTATCTGCTAATGGGTCTAGTATTAATTTGCTGTCTTTTTTAGATAGAAGTCCCATACAATTAATTTAATTTTTTGAAATAGTCCACATATAATTTCACATCTTTCTTCAACATGGCCGTTAAACCGTCTCCGGTAATGGTGGCCCCTGCCAAAGCATCTACCTCACCATCACTTTTATCTTCATTTTTAGGGTCGTTGTTTCCTTTTGCTACAGTTATGCCTTCAAAGGCACCACCGTCCAGAAACTTCTCACCAGTAAAATCATCCATGAAGTATCGTTGTTTGATCTCTGCACCCAGACCAGGTGTTTCACCTTTGTGGTCGAAATAAACTCCCTTTATGGTCATGGTCTTGTCTACGGCCACAAAGCCCCAGATAGCGTCCCAGAGTCCTTTTCCACGTACAGGCATCACATAGATCTCCTCACCATCTTTCTCCCCTACGAAAAGCGGCAGCCTTCGCTGGTAATTTCCGTCTTTCGCTTTATTAGCTTCTTTTTTTATATCTATAAGATAGGCCTGGTCATCCTCGATCACTTTATCGCCCTGGATCACATATTGCTTCTTGATATATTTAGCGAACTCGGCCTCCACCCTGTCGGTAGGGATAAATACAACATCGTTAGGACCTTCATTTTCGTGAACCCCCATGGCATAAAGGATGTTTTGTTGTTTCTCGTAACGTTCGTTAGCCTTAATCAAAGGTTTGAAACCATTGGCCAGACCCGCCAATAACGATCCTACCACTAATACCATAATGATAGCAAAAACGACGGTATAACTATTCTTTTCTGTGTTAATTGCCATAATTAAGCAGTTTTAACTTTTAAACGTTTCGCTCTTCTCTTTATATTCCCCTGAAGCACATAGTGATCGATCGTTGGGGCAAACACATTCATCAATAGAATTGCAAGCATTACACCTTCGGGATAGGCCGGGTTGAACACTCGTATCATCACCGAAATAAAACCAATAAGGAATCCATAGAACCACTTCCCTTTATTGGTTTGGGATGCAGTTACAGGGTCTGTTGCCATATAAACGATCCCAAATGCCAGACCACCAATAAGAAGGTGTTTCCAGAATTCGATACTCATCAGGCTATAGAATTTACTACTTTCAGAAATCCATCCCCACTCTGCTACTAAATTGAAAAGGTAACCCATTACAAGAGCCCCGATTATGGAAGAAAGCATAATACGCCAGCTACCAATTTTCGTGAAAATAAGTATCAGCGCTCCCAGAATGATGAGCAAGGTGGACGTTTCTCCTACCGAGCCCGGTATAAAACCAAAGAACATATCCATAGTATCGTATTCAAACACTTTATTCTGCGCAAGGCTACCAAGAATTGTCTCACCCGAAATAGCGTCTGGTGTCCCGGCTCTCTCCACAGCACCATGCACCCAAACCTTATCTCCACTCATCCAGGTTGGATAGGCAAAGAACAAGAAGGCTCTAATGGTAAGTGCCGGATTTAAAATGTTCATTCCGGTACCTCCAAACACCTCTTTCCCGATCACAACGCCAAAAGCCACAGCCACTACCAGCATCCACAATGGAATATCCACAGGTACGATTAAAGGTACCAGCATCCCGGTTACCAGATAACCCTCTTCTACTTCATGGCCTTTTATTACCGCAAACAAAAATTCTATCCCCAGTCCCACTCCATAGGAGATAGCAACTAGTGGTAATATTTTCCATGCCCCTAACGAAAAATTGCTCATAGTCCAGAATTCTGAACTAAAGAAACCTCCAGAGGCGGCATTGATCTCTCCTAAAGCCAGATAATGCTGATAACCCGCATTGAACATCCCGAAGATAAGACAGGGGATCAGAGCCATGATCACAATATTCATGGTTCGTTTCAGGTCGTCTGCTGCTTTTACATGCGTGCCGCCATGTGTAGTATCGTTTGGCAGATACAAAAAGGTGTGCAGCGCATTAAAAGCAGGGGCCATTTTGGTGCCCTTGTATTTTTCTTTAAGTCTATGTAATTTTTGCTTCAATCCCATAGCGTTATCCAATTTCTTTATACATTAAATCCAGACCTTTTCTAATGATCTCCTGATGTGGTTGTTTCGAAACACAAATAAACTCTGTTAATGAGAAGTCTTCGGGTGCTACTTCGTACATCCCTAACGCCTCCATCTGATCCAGGTCCTGAACCATACAGGCTTTCAGTATCTGTAAAGGATATATATCCAATGGAAATACTTCCTCGTAATTCCCGGTTACTACAAAAGCACGATGCTCGCCGTTTGTATTGGTGTTCAATTCAAATTTTTTCTTCGGAAACATCCAGGAGAAGGTCAATGCTCTGGATGGTGATATCTTGTTAAATACGGGTTTGTTCCAACCGAAGAATTCGTAGTCATCTCCTTCGGGGATGATCGTTACCGTGTTGTTGTAAAAGCCAAGGTGTTCTTTTGGTGAGATGGCGGTACCTGTAAGTACATCCCCGCTAATAACTCTCACATTCTCTTCATCCAATCCCGAATCGTACACGAAGGTAGAAACCTCAGAGCCGATTCGTGTTCGGTAATATTTTGGAGATTTTACCGAAGAACCTGCCAGGGCAATTACCCGTTCTGCATTAAACTTTCCGGTTAAGAGTAATTCTCCAATGATCACCAGGTCCTGCGCAGCTACTGTCCATACAATTTCACCTTTGTTAACGGGATCGATCTTTGCGATCTGAGTTCCCACGTTCCCAGCCGGATGTGGTCCTTTGATATGGTGCAAGGTAACATCCTTCATTCCGGCAAGAGGCGAATCATTACTCCCAACACAAACATGTACTACCCCTTCGGTAAGTTTCGAAAGGGCGGTAAGTGCCGCCTGAAGTTCGTTCTCTTTACCCTTCAGGGTAAAATCCAGATCGGCCGCAAGCGGAGCCGTTGAATAGCCCGAAACAAATATCGCTTTTGGCTGTGAGTCTGGTCTGGCCACAACGTCGTAAGGACGTTGTTTTATAAAGGGCCAGCAGCCCGCGCTCAATAACAATTCCCTGATCACCTCGGCAGAGGAAGCCCCCGGATCCAGTTTCCCGAAATCCTTGAATGTATCCTGCGGATCTCCTTCTATCAACAAACGGGTAATAACTCGTTTGGGCCCTCTTTCAATCGCAGTAAGTGTACCGCTTACCGGAGAAACAAATTTAATGGGCTCGTTATCTTTTGAGTAAAAAATGGTGTCTCCGGCCTGCAATTTTGCGCCTTCTTTAACAACCATTTTAGGAATAATAAGATGAAAGTCGGAGGGTCTGATGGCGAAAGTACGAGAACGTGGAGCGTTAGAAAGGGTTTTTTCGGCTTCGCCTTTTAATCGAATGTTAAGACCTTTTTTAATCTTAATGTCTTTTGACATAGGACAGTCGTGTTAAATTTCTTTTAAGGCCCGAACGCTTTTTTCGGGTGTGCAAATTTATGAATTAAAA
>CAJQNO010000021.1 GCA_905479745.1 uncultured Flavobacteriaceae bacterium
ATGTTAGGGCGGCCGATTCAAAATCTCCGCTTATAGAAGGAAGTGGAGCGGTACCTGCGGATCTGGCAAGTAATTTTGTGGGGCAGTATATGGGTGCTCCCTTCGACGGAGGATTTAAAATTCAGGAAGTAAAAGATACAAATGGAAAGGACCTTCCAAATGTTATCAATCAAACCATGATGCGAGTTGAGATGCCAAAAGATCTTAAACCGGGTGAGAAGTTTAGCTTTTCCATAAAATGGTGGTATAATATTCCGGATCATACCATAGACCGGGCCAGAAGTGGATACGAAGTATTTGAAGATGGCAATCGCGGCTATGTGATCGCACAGTTCTACCCTAGAATGGCTGTATATAACGACGTGGAAGGATGGCAGAATAGTCAGTTTTGGGGCCGGGATGAGTTTGCACTTCCATTCGGGAATTTCGATGTAAGCATAACAGTGCCCGCAGACCACACGCTCGATGCAACGGGTAAACTTCTTAATCGCAAGGAAGTTTTTAGTAAAGAAATGATGAAACGCTACGAACAGGCAAAGAGATCTTATGATACACCTGTTCAGATCGTGACCGAGGCTGAAGCCGAGGCGGCTTCTAAAGGATTTTCAACAGCAACTAAAACCTGGAAATTTAGAGCTGAGAATGTACGAGATTACGGAATTGCCACTTCTCGCCGCTATATGTGGGACATGATGGCGGTTAAACTTGGCAATAAAGATGTCATGGCGGTGTCTGTGTATCCTCCTGAAGGAAATCCGCTTTGGTCTGAATGGTCTACGAAAGTTGTGGCCAGTACCTTAAAATCTTACTCACGAATGACATTCGATTATCCGTACCACAAAGCAATCTCTGTTCATGCAAAGAATCAGGGAATGGAATACCCGATGATTTGCTGGAACTACGGACGTCCGGATAAAGATGGTAACTATAGCGAAAGGACTAAATTTGGAATGATGAGTGTGATTATCCACGAGGTAGGACACAATTATTTTCCAATGATCGTAAATAGCGATGAAAGACAATGGACTTGGATGGATGAAGGATTAAACACCTTTGTTCAGTATGTAGCCGAACAGGATTTCGGGGAAACCTATCCTGAGGCAATTGCTCCAAACAAAGCGTATCCTTCAAGAAGAGGCCCTGCAAAGAATATTGTAAGTTATATGGCAGGAGACCAGGATTATCTGGCACCCATTATGACAAAAGGACTTAACACTTATAATTTTGGTGCGAATGCATATTCTAAACCGGCAACAGGATTAAATATTTTAAGAGAAACGATCATGGGTCGTGAACTTTTTGATTATGCATTTAAAACCTATGCACAGCGCTGGATGTTCAAGCACCCTACACCAGAGGACTTCTTCCGTACCATGGAAGATGCATCGGCGGTAGATCTCGATTGGTTCTGGAGGTCCTGGTTTTACACTACAGATTATACAGACATAGGCGTAAAGGAAGTGAAGAAATATTACGTAACCTCCAAGATGAATAAAGAGATCAAAGAAATGATGGAGCGAAGAGGAATGAGCGAAAGCGATTTGCCTCCTTTGGTATATCTTGTCGAGGAAGGAAGTGAGGACTTCGAGGAAAATATGCGAACTGCTACACTTGATGATGTGAGTACGTTGAAGGAATACATTATGGATAATATCCCGGAAGACGAAAGAGCGAACTTAAAAAAACCTAAGTATTTCTATGAGGTTACATTCGAGAAACCAGGAGGAATACCTATGCCGATCATCGCAGAATACACATACAGCGACGGTAGCACAGAGAGAATTACATATCCTCCGCAAATCTGGCGTAAAAATGATGATGCCGTTGGGAAAGTTATTGCTTCCGAAAAAGAGATCACGAAGATAGTGGTGGATCCCGATGAGGAAACTGCCGATATCGATACCTCTAACAACAGCTGGCCCAGACGAAAAAAGTTGGGTGAGTTCGACACATTTAAGAATAAAGTTAAAGGACAATAAACATATTAAGAACCCCGCCAACCGAAGCGGGGTTTTTTTATTTCATCATACCAATTTAGATAATCTTAGGTATATTTGTACTATGATGGCAGCAACTGTATTACCACTCTTTATTAGCGGTGCGGAGATCGCTTTTATCCTCTTCATCGTACTTATGGTATTTGGTGCCGATAAGGTGCCCGAAATAGCCCGTGGCCTTGGAAAAGGTATGCGACAGATAAAAGATGCCACCAACGATATAAAGACCGAGATTACCAAGAGTGCCGAGAAGCAAGGTATCGATATGGACATTACTAAAGATGTTCGAAAAGAGATCGATAAGGTGAAGGAAGAGGTGAATGATGTCGCCGGCTCGGTGAAGCGCAAATTCTAAATGATCGAACAAATTAAGAGCTGGGATCGAGAGCTGTTTATATGGCTCAACAGTCTGGGCATAGAATCCTACGATGCCTTCTGGGTCTTTGTAACACAGATCGAAAGCTGGATACCCCTATTCGTTCTTTTCTTTGTACTAATTATATACTTTCACAAATGGAAGAAAGGTCTCGTAATAGTGGCATTTGTACTGGTGACTTTCGGTATTACATTGCTTTTCACAGACTTAACCAAAGAGTTCATAGGGCGATTGCGACCCAACAATAACGAACAGTTTGCCGGCCTGATCAGGATTCTTCAGAAACCAACAACCTATAGCTTCTTTTCGGGGCATGCTTCCTCCAGCTTTGCTATTACAACCTTCATTTTTCTATCCCTTCGGAAACATACCATTTGGATCGTGCTTGCATTTATCTGGCCTCTTTTATTTGTACTTAGCCGGATCTACGTTGGTGTACACTATCCTAGCGATATTTTTATAGGTACAATTGTTGGAATTCTTATGGCATTGATCTTCTATAGTATTTCTAAATATGTGCTTGGCAAATTCTATTTTTTATCTGAAAAACCCCTGCGACAGACACAGGAAAAACCCTAAAGCTTACAGGTGTTTTCCACCTTTTTATAATCTGCGAATTCATATAATCCCTTTGATGCCAGGGCTATAAGGCGATATTCACACATCGCTTATAACTCAGCAACTGAATTTCAGTAATTTATCTCTAATTTTACGAAAACCCTTAAACAAACAGATCATGAAAAAACCACTACGATTATTAGTATCGACCCTTTCGGTTTTTGTACTATTGCTTAGTGTGGTTTCCTGTGAAATTAAAAAGGAAGCTCCTCAACAAGCTATCAGCCTGGATGAAGCTGATAATCTCGAAGAAGAATTTAAACAAACCAGATCCAGAATTCTGGACAGTGCACTGGGATTTCAGGATACCAGAGATTTTTGGTTTTCTCTTGACACCTTAAAAAAGTATATCGAATATGTAGAATACGAAGGAAAGAAGATGGGAAAAGAGAATTTAGGAATTCGAATTTATTTCGCCGCATACCCTCAACAAAGTAATTACCCCGATCCGGGATATTCGACTGTTTTCTTAGTACCAACCGCCGAGGCTGCACCTAATCCCTTAAAACAAGGGTTCTTTCCCATGCCAGTGGAAAATGAGGCCATGGACAGCTTGAAAGCGCTAAACTTTTCTCAGGGAGGAAGGCCGCCTAACGACCTATAGAAAAAATGAAAATAGCGTATTTATTTTTCATTCCACTCTTTCTGGAGTTATTGGCGGCGATCGTTGCAACCATTACCTATAGAAAGTATTCTGGCTCAAATGAAAAATATTTTCTCTATTTTCTTTGGTATACCTTCCTGATAGAGATCACCGGCACCCTGATTGGATATGCCTTCGAAGCGGATAATTACTGGGTGTACAACGGTTTTATTATTTCAAGTTTCCTGTTCTACTTTTACTGGTATTACAGTATCCTTAAAAGAAAGCGTTTCAGACAGACCATTGTGATTTTTACTGCGACTTTCTTGTTAGTTGCAACCTACAGCCTTATTTACGAGGATTGGTCTGCATATCATAGCTATACATTTTTAACAGGAGCTTCATTTGTGCTTGTACTTACGGTATTTCATTTCTATAAATTATTGAACAGTGATGAAGTACTCATTGTAAAGCACAAACTAAGTTTTTGGATCTCAACTGCCTTGCTGTTGTTTTACATGGGGATGATACCACTCATGTTCTTAACTGTATACGCAGATCTCAACGATATCAGCTATCTCATTATAATTTTGAGCATGAATCTCATTCTGTATGGTTGTTATATAATTGGTTTTCTATGGACGAAAAAGGAGTACAATCGTTTCTAATAATCTTTTCGGTAATTGCTTTTTTGTTGGCGCTCACCGTGATCTTATTGTTTGCCATCTTTCAGAAGCGAAAGAATAAATTATTACGCGAACAACAGGATGCCGAAAACCGCTACCGTGAAGAGATCATAGAAACCCAAATTGAGATCAAGGAAGAAACATTACGAAATATTAGTTGGGAATTGCACGATAATATAGGGCAACTGCTCACGCTTTCCAAGATACAATTACAGAATGCAGATGATAAGCCGGAGCGGATTCAGGAGGCTTCAGAAACCATTGGACAGTGCCTGGAAGAACTTCGCAGTTTGTCCAAGCTTATCAATCCGGACACCTTTAGCAATCTCTCATTAGTTGAGGCTCTTCAGCTGGAAATGGAACGATTTAACAGGATGAAATACCTAAAGGCGAGTCTCAGTTTCAGCGAAGCAGATTTCGCCCTCGATAACAAGGTAGAATTGATTATCTTCCGTATGCTTCAGGAATTTTTTACCAATACAATAAAACACTCTAAAGCAGACGTTCTAAAAGTGAATGTCGACTTTAAAGAGGGTGTACTGAAGATCGATGCAAGTGATAACGGAATTGGATTTGATACGGAAGTTAAAAACGCAGATTCCGGTATTGGTCTGATGAATATAAAAAATCGCGCAACCCTGATAGGGGCAGATGCAGAAATACTTTCTAAAGAAGGGGAGGGAACACATTTCAAACTAACCTATAAAAAGAACGAATTATGAGTTATTCGGTAGTTGTAGTAGATGACCATAACCTTTTGTCGCAGGCTATAGGGGGTTTAGTGGACGGATTTGATAAGTTCTCGGTGCTATATACCTGTAAGAACGGTAAGGAACTAATTGAAAAACTAAAGAATCCCAGGAATATTCCGGATATAGTCCTTATGGATGTTAATATGCCTATCATGAATGGTATCGAGGCGACATCTTACTTGTATCAGAACTTTCCACAGGTGAAAATACTAGCCCTGTCCATAGAAGAAGATGAGAATACCATCTTGAAAATGTTAAGAGCAGGTGCGAGGGGATATCTCATGAAGGATGTTAAGAAATCTGAATTACAGGTGGCATTGATCGAACTAATCGAGAAGGGGTATTATCATACCAATACTGTGGCAAAAGTGTTAGTGGATTCGCTATCGAGCAAGGAACGTAGTATAGATACCTTAAAAGAGCGCGAGATCGAATTTATTCGTCATGCCTGTACCGAAAAAACCTATAAGGAGATTGCCGATGAAATGTTCCTGAGTCCGAAAACCATCGAAGGCTACCGAAACTCTATCTTCGAAAAATTGAATTTGAGAAACAGAACAGGACTCGTGATATATGCTATAAAGCACAAGATCTTCGTACCATGACAATTATTTCACCCTGCTAATTGTGAGTCCGTCGCGAATAGGCAATATTACTGTCTCCAGTTTAGGGTGTTTGTTCAGTAACTTATTATACTGAAGTAAAGCTCTGGTGTCTTCATCATCGGGTTGTAGCGGTTCAACCACTTTACCGCTCCAAAGCACATTGTCACTTAAGATCACAGCTCCTTTTTCCAGCTTAGGAAGTAGTAGTTCCAAATACCTGGGATAGTTGCGCTTATCCGCATCGATAAATACCAGATCGAATGTTTTTTTAAGCTTAGGAATGATCTCTAGAGCGTTACCGGTGTGCTGAATAATTCGATCGCCTAATTCGGATCTATCGAAATATTTTCGTTGGAAATCATGTAACTCTTCGTTAATATCGATGGTGTGCAATTCACCATTGTTACTCATGCCTTCTGCAAGACAGAGTGCAGAGTACCCGGTATAGGTGCCTATTTCGAGAATATTCTCAGGGCAGATTAACTTTGAAAGCATACTTAAAACTCTACCCTGCAAATGCCCGCTTAACATACGGGGAGCGAGTACTTTTTGCCAGGTCTCCCTACTAAGTTCTTTTAAAAGCTCAGGTTCGGGCTGAGAATGTGCTACTACGTATTCGTCTATCCTTTCAGGTAGAAAATCCATTATTCACCCAGTATTTGTTTTACTAGTTTGGCTTTAGATTCTTCATCTTCGCCAAACAGCCATTGAAGGACATTGTCCTCCCAGATCTGGTCACACTCTTCAGAAGTAAGGATATTTCTTTCCTTTGCCAGGTCAAGTATCTTCCCGGGATAAGAGGATTGTGATTCACTTTCCATCTCACCTAGGGGGTAAGGATCGTCTAGCCCCATTACCACTTGTTTAGAACTCTGGTTCTCTACAACCAGTTTTAGAGATCCTGTGTCATGTACCAGGGTGTCGAAGAAAATATTTTTATGGGCTACAGATTTGCGTGGATGTACTTTACCCTCGAATAGATCCGGACGTCCGTCGAAGCCTTGTATTCGTCTTCCCAGATTGATCTGTGCCAATTGCCCGCCATGAGCGAAACAGGTTCTCATGTTGGGAAATTTATCGGCGTAGCCGTTTAGTGTAAGGAAATGATAGGCATCTGCACATTGTGCCAGCATCCAGATAAGGTGAAAGCGCCAGGCTGTGTTTTCCAGTTTTATAAACTTCTCTCCATCGTAGGGATGAACTTCAACAGCCAGGTTATACTTTGATGCCATTTCGAATATAGGTTCGTTCTCCTCATCGAAGATACATCGCCAGGTCCCTATGGTATCCATATAGTGAGTAGGCAGGCATAGCAATTGCATGCCTAGCTCTTCCACACAGCGCTCGATCTCCCATAGTGCTCCGCGAACAAACCCCGGGTGAACAACAAATCCACAGGTGAATTTAGACGGATTATCATGCTGAACCTGGGCGTTGAAGTCGTTCTGAAAACGCAAGGCCTTTTTCATTTCTTCAACTCGAAGACCGTTTCCGTATAACTGGGACAGATTGAGTACCACAGCATGGTCTATCTTATTGCGTTCCATCCATTCCAGTTTCTCATTCAGAAAAAAACTAGAATCGGTAACAGGCCTGCTCCAATCCTTTTGAAGCATGAATTTTCTGTCCTTATCTACCCAGAAAATTCCTTTGTCCTTCATAAACTGAGGTATCTGCTCCGGATAGGGAAGGAGATGCGAATGGCCATTAATTCTTAGTTTTCGTCTCATCAGATAAAGTTACAAACTTTTCGTCCTTCCACCATCCACGGGGAGGTTTATTCCATTAATATAACTTGCAGCTTCGCTAGCCAGGAAGGCCACGGCATTCGCGATCTCGCCTGGTTGAGCAAATCTGCGTGCAGGTACCAGATTCTTCATCCAGTCTGAAGCTTCGGCCTCTGATTTGTTGAGTCTTTTGGCAGCTTTGTCAATTATATCATCCAGTCTGTCTGTAGCCGTAAATCCGGGAAGAACATTATTTACAGTGATCCCGTGAGGGCCGAGCTCGTTTGCCATGGTCTTTGCCCAGCTAGCTACGGCCCCGCGTATGGTATTACTCACTCCCAGGCCATCAATTGGCTGTTTTACAGAGGTGGAAATAATATTGATGATCCTTCCGTAATCTGCTTTCTTCATTCCGGGAACCACCGCCTGCACAAGAATATGATTGTTTACCAGATGTTGCTCGAATGCTTTGCTGAATTCTTCAGTACCTGCTTCGAAGATCGGACCTCCTTTTGGGCCACCGGTATTGTTCACCAAAATGTGAAAGACTTTATCGTTTATAGCAATGTCGATCTTTTTCTTTACTTCCTCAGTCTTACTGAAATCGGCAACAAAGTAGTTGTGCTTCTGACCTTGCTCGAAGGGTAATTCGATGAGTGTTTCCTTTAATTTTTCCTCATTGCGGGCTACCAATGTTACGGTCGCTCCCATGGATGCCAGTTCGATAGCACTGGCTTTTCCTATTCCGGCAGTACTACCGCAAACAAGCGCATTTTTATTGGTTAAGTCTAAATTCATAATATCTAGGCGTCATATTTTATACATACGTTTTTTGGTTCGGTGAAGAAGCGCAAGGCCTCGAAACCTCCCTCTCGACCTACTCCACTGGCTTTAACACCGCCAAATGGTGTGCGGAGGTCTCGGTTGAGCCAGGTATTTACCCATACGATGCCTGCTTCCAGTTTCCGGGAAACCCGCATGGTACGGTCTATGTTACTGGTCCAAAGTGTGGAAGATAAACCGTAGGGAACGCTATTAGCCATAGATAAAGCTTCCTCTTCCGTATCGAACGGCATTAAAGTAACTACCGGGCCGAATATCTCCTCTTGATTCACCCGGCACTGGTCGTCGTAAACCTCTATCACAGTAGGTTGGAGGTAGTATCCATTTTCCGAACCTTCTACGGTTACTTCGTTTCCTCCATATAATAGTTTACCACCTTCTTCCTTGGCGATATTTATATACGACTGTACCTTTTCCATATGTGGTTTGGATACCAGCGCACCGATCCTGGTCTCTGCATCGAAGGGGTTACCCACTTTCAGATCTTTTACACGGGCGACAAAATCGGTTTTAAATTTATCGTAAATGGGACGTTCCACAAAGATCCTGCTTCCGCAGAGGCAGATCTGTCCCTGATTGGCGAAAGAAGACCTAACGGTAACTTCCAACATAGTATCATAATCACAATCTGCAAAAATGAGATTAGGATTCTTTCCTCCCAACTCAAGAGATAGTTTTTTAAACATCGGAGCTGCTGTCCTGGCAATATGTTCGCCCGTTTTAGTCCCTCCGGTAAACGAAATAGCTTTAATATTTGGGTGCGCAACTATTGCCTGACCTGCAGATGGGCCGGTCCCATGAACAATATTAAGTACACCTTTTGGTAAACCGGCTTCCGTAAGGATCTCACCCAATAAAAAGGCAGTTTTTGGAGTTACTTCACTGGGTTTCGCCACAACGGTGTTCCCTGCTGCAATTGCCGGGGCTACCTTCCAGGTGAATAAATACAAGGGCAGATTCCAGGGTGATATACATCCCACCACTCCAATAGGTTGCCTCAAGGTAAAATTCATGGTGTTAAAACCAACACTTTCGTGGGCTTCACTAGAGAACTGGGTGATCGCATTTCCGAAGAACCTAAAATTAGCAGACGCTCTGGGAATATCTACTGCCTTCGCCAGGCTAAGTGGTTTCCCGTTGTCTTCAGCTTCGGCATGCGCCAGTTTATCCAGATTCTCTTCGATGAGGGATGCAATTCTTAATAAAATACGACTGCGCTCTTCGATAGTTGTATTACTCCATTGAGGAAAAGCAGTTTTGGCTGCCTTATATGCTTTCTCGACATCGGCCTCGTTCGAATTCGCTATTTTCCCATATACCTCACCCACCGACGGATTATAGTTATCTATCCACATACCGCTTAGAGGTTCGCAATATTCACCGTTGATATAGTTTGTTATTTTTTCCATGTTTTCGGGCTGGGATTTTTCACTTCTTTGTCATGCAATACCTATGTGTTCATTGGTTTGTACGCCATGGCTTTTATCTCTACCACAAGATGTGGATGAGGTAATTGGTGCACGGCTACAGTGGTTCGTGTAGGTCCGTTCTCCTTACTGAAAAATTCTGCGTACACCTCGTTATAGCCGGCAAAATCGTTCATATTAACCAGGAAAGAAGTGACATCGCAAACATCTTCCATGGTTGCACCCTCAGTGGCCAGGTAATCTCTGATATTTTCCAGGACAGCCCTTGTTTGTTCCCTCACATCCAATCGCATGGTCCCCATCTCATCCACCTGATGTACACCAGCAAAGGAGTTATCGGGCAGGCGGGAACTAGTACCACTTACAAAAATAAAATCACCCACACGTTTTACGTGTGGATAGGCACCTCTTGGTGTAGCTTTTCCTTCTACTAATCTGCTTTTCATGATCATAAATTTTTAACTACTGCGTCATCGTGCAGTATTTCGGTGGTCTCTTTTTTAACCTTTTCCAGCTTTTCGTGCAGCGACAAGCTATCCGGTAATTTACCGTCCTGCAATAGATTAAGGATCGCCTTATCCTGGGCACGGCCTCTTTTCATTGCTTCTGAATACGGGATGTTCTCGTTAAAGGTAACCAAAGAATATTTGCTATTATATTCTGAAGGGAATTCTGTTTCGAACTGTAATTCCAGTCTGCGTTTCTCCTGAAAAAGATCACTCGCCGTATGTTCTTTCATTTCGTGAAAGTTGTCCACGGCCAGATCTGCAATGGCATCTGTATCTTTCTTTCTTACTTTTTCGTATTCCGAAAATATCATAGGCCAGTTGCCCTCATATTGCTCTATAACCATATCAAGTTCTACAACATCTTCAAAAGAGGCGTTCATTCCTTGTCCGTAAAAGGGAACAATAGCGTGAGCTGCGTCGCCCATTAATAAGGTCTTTCCGTAGCAGCTCCAGGGAGAACACTTAATAGTGCCCAGAGGCCCGGTTGGATTCTCGAAATATTCCTCTACCAGGTTTGGCATAAGTTGCACGGCGTCTGGATATTCCTTATTAAAATACTCCATTACCCTTGCTGGCGTTGTGAGATTATCGAAACAGTAGTCGCTATCGCTAAAGGGAAGAAAAAGCGTTACTGTAAAACTACCATCCAGATTGGGAAGTGCGATCAACATATCTTCCCCCCGAGGCCATATATGCAAAGCATCGTTATCGGTTCGGAAACCGCCTCCTTCCGCAGCAGGAATAGTGATTTCCTTATAGCCGTGTGTAAGCCAGTTCTGGGAAAAACTAAACAGAAAATCTCTGCTAAGGAACATGCTTTTTCGCACTGCCGAACCTGCACCATCCGTTCCGAAGAGCAGATCGCCACTAAGTTGCACTTTCTCACCTGTTGTATAATCTGCAAAGCTAGCGCTTGCCGTTTCGAGATCAACCTCTTCACATCCCAAATTGAAAAGCAGTTTTACGTTAGGCATCTTTTCACAGGCATCTAGAAGTAACATATTAAGTCCCGGCCGTGATACCGAGTTGATATGCTCGTGAGACCGTCCGCTATATCGGGTAAGAAAGGTTTTTCCATTTTCATGGTGAATCATTCTTCCCTGCATAGGAATGCATAATTTCTTAGCTGCTTCTTCAACTCCTGCTAATCGCAATCCGCGTAATCCTCTGTCACTTAAGGCAAGGTTAATGGATCGCCCTGCATCTTGTTCTACTTTTCGCAGGTCAGGTCTTTTTTCAACCAGGGTAATATTGTATCCACGCTGGGCAAGTCTTAGTGCCAACAAACTTCCGCACAGTCCTGCTCCCACAATCAATATATCTTCCTTTTTATTCATCTAGTTTAAAATCTTCTTCAACCTTTCGGCGAAATGAAACACATCTTTAAAACTATTGTACAATGGGGCTGGTGCCACTCTGATAACGTCCGGTTCACGCCAATCGCTAATAACACCGGCAGCGGTTAAGCGGTTGTGTAACTCCTTGTTAGCACTTTTAACCTGGATCGATAACTGGCATCCTCTTTCTTTGCTGTTCCTGGGGGTGATTATCGAAATGCGGTCATCCTGTAAATCGTCTATCAAAAATTCGAGAAAGCCGGTTAGTTTCACAGATTTCTTTCGTAGGTTTTCGAAACCCGCTTCGGCAAAAATATCCAGAGAAGCCCTAATTGCTGCCATCGATAAAATGGGCGGATTGCTGAGTTGCCATCCCTCAGCCCCGGGTAGTGGGTCGAAATCATGACGCATGTTGAAGCGCGTTTGCTTATTATGTCCCCACCAGCCGGCGAATCTTTTCAACTCCGGCTTATTGCCATGTCTTTCGTGTACAAAACAAGCCCCCAGGCTTCCGGGACCGCTGTTTAGGTATTTATAAGTACACCAAACAGCAAAATCTGCACCTGTATTATGCAGATCCGGGTAGATGTTCCCAGCTCCATGCGCAAGGTCGAAGCCCACAACACAATTAAAGCGATGCCCAAGTTCTGTTATTCTTTTTAGTGGAAATGATTGTCCAGTGTAATAATTCGTGCTTCCTATCATTAAAAGTGCAATAGAATCACCTTGTTCGGCCATGATCTGTTCCAGATCTTCAAATCTGCACAATTCCTCTCCTTCGCGAGGTTTCCAGAGTATAAGGCCATCTTTGGGATCGAAATCGTGGAATTTCAGCTGACTTTCCATCGCGTATTTATCGGAAGGAAAAGCATCACTTTCCACTACGATCTTATATTTTTTTTCAGTAGGTTGGTAGAAAGACACCATCATAAGGTGTAAGTTGGTGGTAAGCGTGTTCATTACAACTACCTCTTGGGGTTTAGCACCTACGAGCATTGCCATATTCTCGGTAAGGAATTCGTGGTAGGGTAGCCAGGGATGTTCGGCTTCGGTGTGACCTTCAACCCCTAAATTTGCCCAGTCATTCAGCTCTTTTTTTATGTATTCTGAAGTGATCTTCGGTTGTAGACCGAGTGAATTTCCGCAGAGATAAATTAAAACTTCACCGGCATCATTTGTTGGAATGTGGAATTTATTTCTGAATGGTGAGAGCGAATCTTCCTTATCGCATTGGTGAGCAAATTCAAGTGAATTCTGGTACATATTGGCTGCTTAATTTCGGCTATTGACAAAAATAGGAATTTAAATTCGTTTGAATTTCGAATAAAGGCCGATGTTCAATATATTTGTGTATGAAACAACCAATACAAAAATTATTATTCATATTACTTCTAGTCTTCGGAAGTGGTGTCTTAAGCGCCCAATCCATAGCCAGGCAATGGAACGAAGAAATTTTAAACGCCGTCCGGAATGATTTTGCCCGGCCAACGGTTCACGCCCGTAACCTCTTTCATTCGTCGGTAGCCATGTACGATATCTGGGCCACTTTCGACCCAAATGCCAAACCATTTTTACTAGGAAATACGGTGGGCGACTTTACCAGTAATTTTGAGGGTTTTGAAGCATCTGGGGATATTTCAGCAGCGAGAAAAGAAGCCATTAGTTACGCGGTCTACAGAATTATGAAACATCGTTTTGCGAATTCTCCGGGCAAAGACGATATCTTTCAGTCCATAGATGCGCTTATGGATTCGTATGGGTACAACAGGAATTTCAGAAATACCGATTATAGTACTGGAAACCCGGCAGCTTTCGGAAATTATGTTGCAGAACAAATAATAGAATTTGGCCTGCAAGACGGTGCCAATGAAGCAGGTGATTATGAGAATCTTTATTACGAGCCTCTGAACGAACCATTGGATACCGATAATTCTGGTAATCCGGACATGACCTTCCCAAATCACTGGCAACCGCTTAAAGTAGAGAACTATGTGGATCAAAGTGGGAATATAGTCCCAGGTGGTCAGCCACCATTTTTAAGCCCCGAATGGGGGCAAGTGACACCTTTTTCACTTTCTGAGGACTTTTTAGAAAAGCATCCCAGGGACGGTTTCGAATATTATGTGTATCATGACCCGGGTGATCCGCCGTATATTCAGGATGGATTGGGGTTATCAGACAATTATAAATGGGGCTTTACCATGGTTGCGGTCTGGGCGTCACATCTGGATAAAAACGA
>CAJQNO010000022.1 GCA_905479745.1 uncultured Flavobacteriaceae bacterium
CGTTTCGATTCTGATTCGCGTCCGTTCTTCGAACTACCTACTCCTTTTTTATGTGCCATAATTGAAAGGGTTTATCTTGTTATACCTGAAGGATTATTTTTTTCCTCCGTCTAGTTTATCTTGTAATGCTTTTAGCTCATCCCACTTACCATCGGCAGCGAGTTTAGCTTGTTCCGGCCATGTATCAGGGACGTGATTTCCACGAACATCAGCAATGATCTCGGATATCTTTGCGGGCTTCGCCTTTGCAAGATCTGCAAATGTAGCAATGCCAGCTTCAGCTAAGGTAGAAGCGATCTTAGGACCAATTCCTTCGATCTTCTTCAGGTCATCCTTTTTAGCAGCAGCTTTCTTTGGTGCCGCTTTTGGAGCTGGAGCTTTCGCTTTTGGCTCTGCCTTTGGTGCTGCAGCTTTTGCAGCCGGTTTTTTAGGTTCGGCCTTCTTGGTTTCAGCTTTAGGGGCTGCTTTCTTAGCCGGTGCCGCTTTCTTGGCTCCGGAAGCCACAATGCTTTCAATAACTATCTCAGAAAGAGATTGTCTGTGACCATTTTTTACCCTGTAACCTTTTCTACGCTTCTTTTTGAAAACGATTACTTTATCACCTTTAAGGTGCTTAACGACTTTTGCTCCTACTTGAGCGCCGTTTATAGCCGGGGCGCCAACGGTTACTTTGTCACCGTCGCCAATAAGAAGGACATTGTCGAAAGACACTTTTCCACCTTCTTCAGTGGCTAAACGATTTACAAAGACCTTCTGGTCTTTCGCAACTTTAAATTGCTGCCCTGCTATCTCTACAATTGCATACATAGCGTATCGATTAAATTAATTTGTTTTTAATTACCTCCTAACTATTAAGGAGGCTTGTCCCATTAGCGAATACATCGTCTAAGAGGGGTGCAAATATAATTCTAAATAATTAATCTACAAATTGTTTACCGAAAATAAACCTGCGTATTTACTGCCTTTTCTGGTTCCACGATTCTTTCAGCAATTGCATAAAGGAAAGGGTTAAGATAAAAGTGGTAGAGAAGCCCATTATTACAAGTGAAATAATGAGAATTAGAGATCCCTTGTTGAAATTAAGATGCCAGGAATCCAGCACTGCTTTTGCGAACTGTGTATCTATCAAAAATATGTAAAGTGCCATAAAGGTGGAGAAGATTATTGTAGCCAACCCTCCTGTGAACAGGCCTAACTGAAAACCATCCTGGTACTGGAAATCTGTATTGAGCGCTTTAAATTTCTTTAAGGCAAAAAAGATACCACCACCAATGATAACCCCGTTCGCTGCACTTAATATAGGATACTGATGCAAGCCTATCAACTTAGTTAACAGGAAGTAAGCGATAAGTAAAATGGCCGTTCCAATTCCGTAGGTTGTATAGACTTTTCCCATAACAATAATGTTTTGATGTTATTAAATTTCGGGAAAAAAAGGGAAAATACCAGATATTTTTCGATTTATTAACGTGCTCCGGGTCTCTTATTCGAAAGGTAAACCCCGATTAAAATAATCCCCGCGGCCAAAATTTGAGTTAATCCAAAAGATTCTCCGTCCAGGATGCCCCATCCAACCGCTACTATTGGCATGGTATAAGTGACCGATGATGAAAAAACCGGGCTGGAGATCTGGATCATCCTGTTGAATAAAACTTTTGCGATTGCAGTTCCTACTAAAGATAAAATAGCAATGTATACAGAAGCGAGTTGCATTTCGGGCGAATTGAAGATCGTCTCAAAAAAGCCTGACCAGATAAGCAAAATAAGTGCTGGCAGAAATATCCAGATAAAATTACCCGTAGTAATGGCCAAGGCGTTGGCATGACTTAGATACTTCTTAATAAGATTCACATTAAAGGCATAGCCAATAGTAGCAATTATCACGAGGATGCTAAACCAGTAATTCTGATTTGGGTTGATCTCCGCACCTGCCATGAGCAGGATGAGTGTCCCAAGCAATCCAATAATAACTCCCAGGATCTGCAACCAGGTGCTTTTCATGCGTAAAAACAACATCCCTACAACCACTGTACTCAATGGAGTAAGTGAATTGAGGATTGATGCCACAGCGCTGTCAATATGGTTCTGTGCGATCGCAAAAAAGAAAGGAGGGAAAAATGATCCTATAAAACCCGTAATGGCCACCCATTTCCATTCTCTCTTTTTTAAGGTTCTTATACTTTTAAAGCCAACGCTAAACAATATGATGGATGTAAGCACGATCCGCAATGCACCCACCTGTATATCTGTAAGTCCTACAAGCCCCTTTTTTATAAGTATAAAAGAGCTTCCCCAGATAAGGGAAAGAATAACCAGATAGATCCATTTTAAACTGTTGTTACCCATAGCTAGTTTGGCCGTAACAAAAGTCGGTAAATATCACGAATACTCTCCGATGAAATTATAGATTTTAGAAAATAAAAAGAGTTAATCCCGCCAGTGAATGGTTTCCATAATATGCCTGATATCTTCCCTTAAATAGATCACCGCCGGATAAAGCGAATCGAAATTGGGCTTACTTTCAAAATAAAGCGAGCCTGTGATAAAATGATCCAGACTATCGGTTACGTAGAATTGAGACTGGGTAGCAGCATCGCCGTTTATCATATAGAACATTCCGAAGACACGGTTCAGCGAATCTACTCGCGGTTGTTCCAGGATGGTCTCTGCCTTGATCGTATGGTCGTAGGTTAATTTCTGGGCATCCCGCAATAAAGAATCCAGGTTATTATTCCTTATTTGCTGATATGTTAAATACACAGTGGCCTTCATGTTGGGGTACTCCAAATTCATCCAGCAGTTTTTCTTTTTCTGAAGGGTTGCCTGTGAGTTCTTCTCAAAAGCATACGGACAATCTGTCGAGATCTCCTTATAAACAGGAGTAGGATATTCTAATCTTATCATCGCTGAAGGCTTTACGATCACCTCATCTTTACAGGATGCGAAACAGATAAGGGCAACTAAGATTAGAACAGTTCGCATACTAAGGATTTATAGACAGTTTTATTTGTTTAATTCGCTTGTTATCGAAGGCTTCAATAATAAACGTATAATTGTAAAATTTTAGTACTTCGTCTTTCTTCGGGAAACCCTTCGAAATCTCCAGCAGGAAACCTGCAAGTGTCTCGGCCTCTCCTTTTGCATCATCGAATATAGTGGTATCCTCCAGTTGGATCACTTTATAGAAATCTTTTAGAGGTGTCCTCCCTTCAAACACAAAGGTGTTATCGTCCAGTTTTGAAAAAACCAGATCTTCATCATCAAACTCATCACTAATCTCCCCCACGATCTCCTCGATGATGTCCTCAAGTGAGATAAGACCACTGGTGCCTCCATATTCATCAACTACTATAGCCAAGTGCATTTTCATATCCTTAAACTCATTAAGCAGATCATCCAGTTTTTTATTCTCCGGCACAAAGTATGCTTCCCGTTTCAATTTGGTCCATTGCAACTTTTTCTTTTCTATGTGAGGCATCAGGTCTTTTACGTATAAGATCCCGGTGATCGTATCTATACTGTCCTTATATACCGGTATTCGCGAATAGCCATTCTCGATGATCTCCGGCATAATCTCTTCGTAGCTCATTGCCTCATTAAGCGCAAAGATCTCCATACGTGGTTTCATCACCTGTTTGGTGTCTGTATTCCCAAAAGTGACGATCCCCTGAAGTATTTTTTGTTCCTCCTGGGTGGTATCGTGTTCATCGGTTAATTCGAGAGCCTGAGACAGTTGGTCTACACTAAAACCCGATTTCTGTTTCCCAAAACGATTCTCGATGTAGATAGTGGCCGATCGCATGGGGAGGCTTAGGGGTGAGAACAATTTGTCGAGCACGTTAAGAGGATACGCCATAAGCGCAGAAAAATAAAGTTTGTTGCGGCTGGCATAGACCTTCGGAAGTATCTCTCCAAACAATAGAATAAGGAATGTGGCAAGCCCGATCTTCAGAAGAAAAACGGCACTAATTTCGAAAAAATACAGATTGAGCGAGTAGTCCCATCCTTCAAACCATACTGAGCTCAACGATTCAAACAATAGTACAATGGCAATATTAATGGTATTGTTGGCAATAAGAATGGTGGCCAGTAACTTTTTGGGACGCATTAGCAATCGTTGAACAATTGCCAGCTTTTTCGAAGGCGATTTCTCGTCGTTTGCTTCAAAATCTGTTGGCGACAGGGAAAAGAAAGCAACTTCAGCACCCGAGATCAACGCCGAACACAAAAGCAACACCAGCAACAAAATGATGCTAACAACGTGGGTGATGCTTATTAATGCTATAAAAAGTAAACTGGGAGGCTCTATATCCAAGACAGGGTTATTGGTTCAACATTAGAAAGGAAGATCATCATCCTCTTCTCCAATAGGTTCTTCAACCTGGGGTTGCGATGTGTGGATTGGTTCTTTGGCAGGAGCCGAAGAAGAATCCGGTGGCATAGCGCCGCCTTCCCCTTTTGGGGTTAAGAACGTAAACTCTGTACACTGTATTTCGGTGCTGTAACGATCCCGCCCCTGGTCGTCCTGCCATTTACGGGTCTTCAGGCGGCCTTCTATATAAATCTTATCTCCTTTTTTCAAGTACTTTTCGCAGATCTCGGCAGCTTTGTTCCGCATTACAATATTGTGCCATTCGGTATTCGAAACCCGTTCTCCTGTGGTGCGGTTCGTGTAGGTTTCGTTAGTGGCCAGCGGGAATCTTCCAATGCTCCCACCTCCTTCAAAATAATGCATTTTTATTTCATCTCCTGTATGCCCGATCAGCATAACTTTGTTCAATGTTCCGCTCATAATTATGGTATTATAGGTGTGGGTTTAATTAAGTTAAAGATAGGTATTTTTCAGTTTTGAAAAGGGCTAAATTCCGAAATAAAGTTTTCAATTAAAACCGGGACCGGGTATTTTCTTATTTCTGAAATTGGTATGGATTTCTCAAGCTGCGCGTTACTTTTAATCACCCAGAATTTGGTGTAAAGATGCTGATGTGACAGCTTGTGAACAACCGGTTTTTCGTTATAAAGGATCACTTCTTCAATTTTATTTACTTCGGAAAAGTTCTTAAATGCTTCGCTATCGTTTATTTCGTTCCAACTCACTTCCGAAGTAGTTTCAATTAATGGAAACTCGTAAAGGCTTTGCCAGATTCCTTTATCTTTCCTTTGCCTAAGTAAAGTGGCCTGTTCCTCTTCCGAAATCATCACCAGATAATTGAAATGTCGCTCTTTGATCTTTTGATTACGAATCTTTACCGGCAGCTTGTTAACCTTGTTTTGCCGTAAGGCCTCACATTGGTTGGCAAAGATACATTCGCCACAATTAGGATTGTGCGGAACACAGTAACGAGCCCCGAATTCCATGATGGCCTGGTTGTAAGTCCCCGGGCGATCGCTATCGATCAATTCCTGGGCCATCAATTTAAATTCTTTAACTCCTTTACTGCTGTTGATGGCAGTATCGATTCCGAAGACTCTGGCCAGGACCCTGTATACATTTCCGTCTACCACAGCCGTTGCTTCGTTAAAACAGATAGAAGCGATCGCACTGGCGGTGTAATCACCTACTCCTTTTAACTTAAGAAGTTCTTTATAGGTATCGGGAAATTTTCCATCACGCTTAAGGGCAATTTCCTTTGCCGTTGTGTGGAGGTTTCTTGCCCTGGAATAATACCCCAATCCCTGCCAAAGTTTTAAGACTTGTTCTTCGGTAGCATTTGCAAGGTCGAAGACAGTAGGAAAGGCCTTAATAAACTTCAAATAATACGGAAGTCCCTGAGCTACACGTGTTTGTTGTAGCATAATTTCAGACAGCCATATTTGGTATGGCTGGGTTTCTTTTCGCCAGGGTAGATTGCGTTTATTCTGTAAATACCAGAATATGAGGCTTTTGGAAAAAGAAGTTGTATTTTTGGGCATTTCACAAAAGTAGCAGTTATCTATTTATATTTTAACTGTTTACCATTTGAATTATTGATTATAAAATTGTTATATTTGCCACCTTGAAAATTAGAAACCAAACTTAGTATAATTAAAAAATAATAGAATGACGAAAGCAGATATCGTAGCTAAAATTTCAGAAAAATTAGGAATGGAAAAAGGTGATGTACAAGCTACTGTTGAGACCTTTATGGAAGAAGTAAAAAATTCGTTGGAAAGCGGAGATAATGTTTACCTAAGAGGCTTTGGAAGCTTTATAATTAAGAAAAGAGCTGAAAAGACAGGTAGAAACATCTCTAAGAACACAACAATAAAAATCCCTGCGCACAACATTCCTGCCTTCAAACCTGCGAAAATCTTTGTAGAAGGAGTTAAATCGAATGTCGAAGTAAAATAATAATAACCAGTAAGTCCTAAACGGGCATGCTTTAAAGAATTTCATATATGCCGAGCGGTAAAAAAAGAAAAAGACATAAGGTTGCTACGCATAAGCGTAAGAAACGCAGACGCGCTAACCGCCACAAGAAAAAGTAGTTTCGCGCTACTTTTTTCGTTTAGAATAATATTGAAAACGTTCTTTGAAAATGAAATTGTATCGAATTTAATTCGAATTCGATCGGTTTCGACGGGTTAAAAACCTGTGATAAATTATTGTTTAATCCATTTGTCACACTGTAAAAGGTGTGATGGATAAAAATTAATTACAAGTGAGCTACGAATTATTTATTAGATCCAGTTCACAAGAAGTTGATTTTGCCCTTTTAAAAGATGGAAAACTAATCGAATTACACAAAGAGGAAGAAGATACGAAATTCGCTGTGGGAGATATTTATCTTGCAAAAATTCGTAAAACTGTTCCCGGACTCAATGCCGCGTTCGTTAATGTAGGGTATGAAAAAGATGCCTTTTTACATTATCACGACCTGGGGCCTAAAGTCCTTTCTTTGCTGAAATTTGTAAAACGTGTAAGCACAGGTAGACTTAAAGAGTATTCTTTAAAAGATTTCCCATTTGAAAAAGAGATTGATAAAAATGGAGGTATTAACAATGCCCTCAAATCTAATCAATCTATTCTGGTACAAATTGTAAAAGAACCCATTTCCACCAAGGGACCGCGTATTAGCTCCGAGCTTTCCATAGCCGGGAGATATATCGTATTGGTTCCGTTTTCCGATAGAGTTTCTGTTTCTCAAAAGATAGAATCCAAAGAAGAAAAAGACCGGTTGATAAGACTCATCAAGAGTATTAGACCCAAAGGTTTTGGCGTTATTATACGAACCGTAGCAGAGGGCAGAAAAGTAGCAGAACTGGACAGAGATTTACAAAATCTCACAGATCGCTGGATGGCGATGTGTAAAAAGCTACAAAGGGCGCACCACCCTAGTAAGGTGCTTAGTGAGCTAGATCGTGGCGCATCGATATTACGAGATATATTTAACGATTCATTCTCGGCCATACATATTGATGATGAAACGCTTTACTTGCAAATAAAAGATTATGTGCAGGAAATTGCACCTAAGCAGGAAAATATTGTTAAACTTTATGACTCCAAGGTTCCAATTTTTGAAAAATTCGGGATCGAAAGACAAATAAAGACTTCTTTCGGGAAAACAGTATCAGGCAGTAAAGGCGCCTATTTGGTAATTGAACATACGGAAGCCATGCACGTTATAGACGTAAATAGCGGTAACCGTAGTAATAAATCCAAGAACCAGGAAGAAACAGCGCTGGAAGTAAATCTAATTGCCGCTTCCGAAGTCGCAAGACAATTACGCTTAAGGGATATGGGAGGAATTATTGTAGTGGATTTCATAGATATGGGAAACGCTGCAAACCGTAAAAAACTCTTCAATCACCTTCGAGATGAAATGAAGGACGATAGAGCAAAACACAAGATCCTTCCCCCCAGTAAATTTGGGTTAATACAAATAACCCGCCAACGAGTTAGGCCGGAAATGAATATCAAGACCGCCGAAGAGAACCCTAATACGGGCGATAACGGTGAAATTGAAGCGCCAATACTCGTGGTTCAAAAAATTACTGAAGAACTGGAGCGATTATTTAAAAAAGACTATAAAAAGATCACGTTGAACACGCATCCTTTTATAGCAGCCTTTTTAACAAAAGGTTTTCCATCTGTGCGAACCAAATGGTTCATGAAGCACAAAAAATGGGTGAACATTCAACCAAGAGAT
>CAJQNO010000023.1 GCA_905479745.1 uncultured Flavobacteriaceae bacterium
AATAGCCGCGATAAGAAGGTCGATCTCATTAGTGGACAGGGTATCGGGTAATTTTCGCCCGGTTTTAGGGCTTTCAATAAGTTCCATAGGGTTGTCCTTCCGATAATCTTCAAAGACCAGATAGTTAAAAAAACCTCTTAATCCAGAAATGAGCCTGCTTTGAGACCTGGGATTTACCTTTCTGGCTACTTCATAAATAAACTGCTGAACTATCTCTTCTGAAATAGATTTTGGTGAGGTATCTATCTCATTTTCAGTTAACCAGTTCTCTAATTTTCTGATATCCCGACTATAATTCAGAATAGAATTTTCTGAAAGCCCTCGTTCAAGCCGAAGGTAATTTATATAATCCTTGCGTAGATTTTGCCACTTCATATTAAGACGGATACTGCCCTCAATTTACTACATGTTTTAAGAATATTGTACTTATTTTTGCGTTACTTAAATCAACAATTAAAAAATAAACTCCATGAAAAAATTCATTTTATTAGTTGCAGTGTTTTCGCTATTTACCTTAACTACTCAGGCACAAGGCCTGGATTTTGGTGTAAAGGCCGGTGTTAACTTTGCTAACATTACCGATGCGAGCGGGTTGTCTAACAGGACCGGATTTGTAGCCGGGGTATTCTTAGGTGGAAAATTGAACGACAATCTTGGTTTACAAGGTGAATTACTTTACTCGCAGCAGGGTGCCGAATTCGAACTGGGTGAATTTAACCTTGATTATGTAAATGTGCCTATCTTGGTTAAATATTATGTAGCACAAGGTTTGAACATCCAGGCGGGACCACAATTTGGTGTACTGGTAAACGATGAAACACAAACCGTCATCGGAGAAGTGATCAATGATATTGCTACCAACGATTTTGATGTTTCCGGTGTTGTGGGAGCAGGTTACGATTTCCCATTTGGAATAAGGGTGAGTGGACGTTATAACTTCGGACTTAATGATGTTCCGGAGACTGGAAGTGGTAAAAACAGTGTAGTAACGCTTGCAATAGGTTACTCGTTCCTGTAAATTCTTATTAAAGTTTAAGCAAGGCGGCCTTCTGGCCGCCTTTTTTATTGAAAATCAAATTGTTAATAAAGTGTTCACATTGAGCGATATTTCTTATAGTGCTGATAATCAAATATTTAGTACATTTATCATAATTAACCAAACTTTTTAATTATGAAAAAGCTAATACTGTTAGTCATTTTAGTGCTTGCAGGCACCAGCCTAAACGCACAGGGATTTAATTGGGGTGCTACTGCCGGGGTAAATCTTTCGAATATTGGAGGAGATGATCCTCAAGACCCTGAGATTAGAACAGGATTGAATATTGGTGTTGTGGGGGATCTTAGTATATCGGAGGATTTTGGTATTCAACCGGAAATACGCTACTCAATGCGAGGTTGGAAAGAAGGGGATATAAAGATAAAGATCGATTATATCGACGTCCCTGTGGCAGCGGACTACGAAGTAATTGACGGACTTAGTCTGCAAGGCGGGCCACTTTTTGGTTTTGTAATTTCGGATGAAGTAGAAGTGGATGGAGAGAACCAGGGTAGTATTGAAGGTCTCGAAACATTTAATTTCGGGGCATTGATTGGTGCACAATACGAATTTGGCAATGGTTTGTATTTACAGGCACGATACGATATGGGATTTATAGATCTTTTCGATAATTTCGATGCCAAACCATGTAATATTAGTTTTAACCTCGGATATATGTTCGACTTCAACGGAGGAGATTCCGAGTAATCATATATTAATTACAGAAGAAAATAGAAGGGGAAACCCTTCTATTTTTTGTTGATAAGTATCTTAATAAGTATGAGTGTCCTACTATGGCAGGCTATATCAATAATTTAGTAGCTTTAATCCAATTAACTTAACAACTTATATTATGAGAAACATTTTTTTAGTTGCTGCAGTTGCAGTATTGTCCTTTACCACAGTTCAGGCACAGAACATTAGCTTTGGTGCGAAAGCAGGTGCAAACTTTGCTTCGCTTAACGGAGATGATGCAGATGGTTTGGATGGCAGAACCAGTTTTCAGGTGGGTGGTGTAGTTAATATTGGAATTTCAGAACTTTTTGCAGTTCAGCCTGAAGTAGTCTATTCGGCCCAGGGATATACCCAGGATACTGCCTTCGGTGAAGTAACAGGTAAACTGGACTATATCAATATCCCCGTGCTGGCAGACTTTACGCTGGCAGAAGGGTTTAGTTTACAGGGAGGACCTCAAGTTGGCATTAATATCACAGATGAGGCAGATCTGGATGGAGAAACTGCATCTATAGGTGCTGAAAGCGTAGATTTTTCAGCTGCAATTGGTGCACAATACAGAACACCGCTGGGTCTTTTCTTTCAAGCGCGTTATTCTATTGGTCTTTCCAATGTAATTGGGGATATGACCATTGAAGGAGTCACTTTCGAAACAGATGCCAAAAACTCGGTTGTTAGTGTCGCCGCAGGTTGGTTCTTTTAATTAAAAAAATCATTTTATTTCTATAAGCAGGACATTTGTCCTGCTTTTTTTGGTTTAAAAATGTAATTTTGTTCCTCAAACAATATGTCCGATGAAAAAAACAATTTTTACGTTACTACTGCTTTCAAGTATCTATGGTGTAAAGGCACAGGGATTTGGTGGAGCTATATCAGGAGGTTATCTATCCGAGATCGGGTCTTTTGGTGCTACAGCCGACCTTATTTACGAATTTACTGAGAAATGGGGTGTTTCTACCGACGCAACATATTCTGTTGCCGATGCCAAATCTACACGGTCTAAATGGTTTGCAGTAGACCTCAATGCGCGCTACAAGGTTTACGATGAAGTTTATCTTTTGGGTGGTGGAGAATATCTCAGTATTACTTTGAAACAACAAGGACTTGGTGGCGGATCGATCGGTCAGGAATCTGAAACTTCCAGTGATGATTTTGGCTTTAACGCGGGTGCGGGGTATAAATACAATATCATCGATAATGTAAATGTGTTTGCAGAAGCAAAATACGTAATCCTGGATGCCGGATATTTTCATGCACGACTAGGACTACTCTTCGATTTTTAAATCGAATTTAAATTATTTTGAATTCGGAGCTCTATGCTCCGAATTTTTTATTCTATATATTTGAAATATGAAGATCATGATCATTAATGGGCCTAACCTAAATCTACTCGGGAAACGGGAAACCGATATCTATGGTGATCTAACTTTTGAAGATTTTTTCGAAAACCTGAAGAACAAATACGACTGGATAACGATCGAACATTTCCAAAGTAATATAGAAGGAGAATTAATAGATAAGATACAGCAAGTAGGTTTTAGTTATGACGGAATAATCCTTAACGCTGCTGCATATACTCACACATCTGTAGGAATAAGAGATGCCGTTAGCGCTATAACAACTCCCGTTATCGAAGTTCATATATCAAATACGTCTTCACGAGAAGAATTCAGACACATATCTTTTATCACTCCCGTCGCAAGAGGTCTTATCATGGGGTTTGGCCTGCAGAGCTACGAACTGGCCGTGCAATCTTTCATCAATGAATAAAAAAAGCGTCCCTAATAAGGACGCTTTACACTTTATATCTGGCAACAGCTATAGGTGAATTACTTCTCCATACGCATCGGCAACAGCCTCCATTACTGCTTCACTCATAGTAGGGTGAGGGTGAATAGCCTTCAACACTTCATGTCCTGTTGTTTCAAGCTTTCGTGCTACTACTGCCTCTGCGATCATATCTGTAACACCGGCTCCTATCATGTGACAGCCTAGCCATTCGCCATATTTAGCATCGAAGATCACCTTTACAAATCCATCCTTGGTACCGGCAGCACTCGCTTTACCACTGGCTGAGAATGGAAACTTCCCAACTTTTAAGTCGTAACCCGCTTCCTTCGCCTGGGCCTCTGTCATTCCAACGCTGGCAATTTCGGGGCTTGTATACGTACAACCAGGAATATTTCCGTAATCGATCGGCTCTACGTGCATGCCTGCAATTTTTTCTACACAGGTAATCCCTTCAGCCGAAGCAACATGGGCCAGGGCAGGGCCGGGAACCACATCGCCAATAGCGTAATAACCAGGGATGTTGGTCTGGTACCAGTCGTTTACCATTATTTTACCTTTATCGGTAACGATGCCAACATCTTCAAGGCCAATATTTTCAATATTGGAAGCGATACCAACTGCAGAGAGTACTACATCTGCTTCCAGAACTTCCTCGCCTTTTTTTGTTTTTACCGTGGCTTTTACCTTTTTACCGGAGGTATCCACGCTTTCCACAGAAGAATTCGTCATTACTTTGATCCCCGATTTCTTAAAAATGCGCTCAAACTGCTTAGAAACTTCTTCATCTTCCAAAGGAACCAGGTTAGGTAGGAATTCAACAATAGTTACATCGGTGCCCATGGAATTATAGAAATTTGAAAATTCCACTCCAATGGCTCCACTACCTACAACGAGCATACTCTTAGGTTGCGTTTTCAGTGTCATCGCTTCCCGATAACCTATTACTTTTTTACCATCCTGAGGCAGGTTTGGCAGCTCTCTCGAGCGAGCCCCGGTAGCGATGATGATATGGTCTGCAGTATATTCGGTTCCGTCTACTTCCACTTTTTTTCCGGCTTTCAACTTTCCGAAGCCTTCAATTACATCGATCTTATTTTTTTTCATCAGGAACTGAACACCTTTACTCATCCCATCGGCGACACCGCGGCTTCTCTCCACCACTTTTCCGAAGTCTTTATCGGCCTCTTTTACTGAAAGTCCGTAATCTTCGGCATGCTTCAGGTATTCGAAAACCTGAGCACTTTTCAATAGGGCCTTAGTAGGAATACAACCCCAGTTGAGGCATACCCCACCCAGATTCTCCTTTTCGATGATGGCTGTTTTGAATCCTAATTGTGAAGCTCTGATGGCGGTAACATAACCTCCCGGTCCACTACCTAAAACAATAATATCGTATTTGCTCATTTCCTTGAATTAGTAACGTTTAATTGAAGGAACGAATTTACGAAATGTATGTGTAATGAAGAAGGCGAGTTCGTTTTTTTAGCTTAGCGAATACTTACTAAAACATAACCTCTGCTCGTTTTGCGATAATGCTTCCCATTCCAGGTGTAATAACGCTTGCCTTTTATAACAACAACCTTGTGATTTCTAGGTGCTTTTTTAACAACAACAACCTTAGTGTTGGTAGCAGGAACGGGAGTCACGACTCGCGTGGCACAACTGGTAAAAAAGAACATTCCTAGTGCGAAAATTAATAAATAGCGTTTCATAATATAAAGTTTAGTGTTTTATACTATGACGTTATTCTACCAGGAGGGTTTAATCTGTACCTTGCTCAAAATCAACCGATAGAGAATTTACACAGTAGCGTTGCCCAGTGGCAGTAGGGCCGTCGTTGAACACATGACCCAAATGACTGCCGCAATTTGCACACAGGATTTCGGTACGGATCATCCCGTGAGAGGTATCACGTATATATTCTACCGTCCCTTCAATTGCATCATCAAATGAAGGCCATCCGCAACCACTATCAAATTTGCTGCTGCTATCAAATAGTTGTGTTTTGCATGCAGCACAAGCGTAGATTCCTTTTTCAGAATGAATATTGTATTCCCCGGTAAAAGGCCGCTCGGTTCCTTTAAGACGCAGTATCCTGTATCTTTCCGGACCAAGTTCGGCTAACCATTCTTCTTCTGTTTTTTGTATGGGATATTGTTTTCTGTTCATTGTCCCTTCGGAATAAAATCCAGGGCAGCCCCATTGATACAGTGTCGCTTCCCTGTGGTCTCTCTTGGGCCATCATTAAATACATGTCCAAGATGACCTCCACAGGTTGCGCAGTGTTCTTCGGTACGTGCGTATCCTATCTCATAATCTGTATTGAAGGCAACATTACCTTTAATCTCTCTATCGAAACTAGGCCATCCTGTCCCGCTATCGAACTTGTGTTCACTTTTAAAGAGAGGCGTCTGGCAAGCGGCGCAAACATAGATCCCTTTTTCATAGTTTTTGTTCAACTCACTGGTGAATGGTCTCTCGGTACCGGCTTCCCTAAGTACATAGTACTCAATTTCACTGAGTTCGGCTTTCCATTCGGCTTCCGTTTTGGAAATGGGAAAGGATTCTTTTTTTTCTTTTTCCTGTGCTTTCGAATTACAGCTTAACACCATAAAAGCGAAAACGAACAATGCAAATGATTTCATATTAATTTCCGATAGATTGAATATCTGTTACTTCCAGATTGATTGTTTGCAGTAATTGTTCCATACTTAGATCTGCATTGGCAAATTCGGAAGGAACTACCGCTATTCGGAAAGTTTGGTCGTCTGTAAATACACTACCTAACGTGCTTAGGTCGAAATTTCCATCGAGGAATAAACGTACATCCAAAAATGTATGGTCGAAACTATACACCAGCGTATTATCTCCCACGAAGAAAGTTTGAGGCAACTGGCTCCAAACATCGATATTTCCTCCGGTTCCCGGGATCACATCTTCGAGTAGATAAACTAGAACGGCATCACTTTCATAGACTTCAACATTGTTCGGGAAGTCTACAACCTGGCTAAATCCGTTCCCGGGGGTAAAGTCGACCGTAACTTCGAATACCTGCCCAAGAATATTAATGCCTGGCTCACCCGGAGGTCCCTGGTCTCCTTCACAAGAGGTTAAAATGATCATTGAAGTAAATGCTAAGAATAAGAGTAGGTTTTTCATAATTTTATGTGTTTTCGACTAGTGGTATCAAAAGTCGTTCCATGTGTTTAGTTGTTCAAAAATAATGGTATATCTTTTGCCATTGTATTAAAGATGGAATAAAATTTGATTTTTCACTAACTTTAAAGAAAATAAAAAATAAGATCGAAATGAATATTAAAAGAACACTATCCCTGCTAGGAGTTGCCGTCTTTATGGTTGCTTGCGCTACTAACCCTTTTACCGGTAAGAAGACCATGGCTCTGGTGCCGAATTCCCAGATCTTTCCTATGGCATTCCAGCAATACGACCAGTTCTTATCCGAAAACAAGGTAATCACCGGAACAGCCCAGGCGAATAAGATAAAAACGATTGGGCAACAGATCGCTACAGCTTCGGAGAGATGGTTAAATGCAAATGGTTATGCCGGTTATCTAAAAGACTATCAATGGGAATATAACCTTGTTGATGATCCGGCTGTGAACGCTTGGTGTATGCCGGGAGGGAAGATTGTTTTTTATACAGGTATTCTACCAATTGCCCAGAACGATGCTGGAATTGCTGCCGTTATGGGACACGAAGTAGCACACGCTCTGGCCAATCACGGTCAGCAGCGTATGAGCGCCGCTCAGTACCAGGGATTGGTGGCAGTGGCCGGAAACGTAGCTTTGTCTAAAGATCCGAAGGCACAGGAAGACTTTAATAAATATTACGGACTTGGTTCCACAGTAGGTGTTATGTTACCTTTTAGCCGAAGTCATGAAAGCGAGGCCGATCGCATCGGGCTCACCCTAATGGCCATTGCGGGATACGACCCCATGGAAGCAGCAAACCTTTGGAAACGGATGCAGGCAAATGCGGGCGGACAGGCACCCCCGGAATTCTTGAGTACTCACCCTTCGAGTCAGACGCGAATTAACAATATTACCAGCTGGGCTCCAGAGGCTAAAGCCGAAGCCAGGAAATATGGCGTTGCCACTTTTAAAAAGAAATAATACGTCCAAATAATTTTATTACTTTAGAAGCTGCCAATTCACGGCAGCTTTTTTTATGGCCAACCTACCCAAGGGAAGTAAGAAACTATTAAATGCCTGGGCGTTTTACGACTGGGCGAACTCTGTGTACAGCCTGGTAATAGCATCGGCTGTTTTCCCGATTTTCTATGGTGCTCTTACACTTCTGAAAGATGAAAAAGGAAACATCCTGGACGATACGGTTACATTTCTCGGTTTCGACTGGAACAATGATACCTTGATAAGCTATGTAACCGCAGCTGCCTTTTTAATGGTATCTGTATTAAGCCCTTTACTTAGTGGTATTGCAGATTACGTGGGGAACAAGAAGATCTTTATGAAGTTCTTTTGCTACCTGGGCGCTACGTCTTGTATAGGTTTGTTTTGGTTCTCCCTGGAATTTCTTTGGTTCGGGTTGTTATGTTATTTCCTCGCTTTAATCGGATTTTGGGCCAGCCTGGTATTCTACAATTCGTATCTCCCAGATATAGCCTTTCCCGAACAACAGGATAAGATCAGCGCAAAGGGTTATTCGATGGGATATATAGGAAGTGTACTGCTGCTTCTTATTTGCCTGGGGATGATTTTGTTTCACGAATCATTCGGTTTTGAGGATGAGGGCCTTCCCACCAGACTGTCATTTGTACTTACAGGCGTGTGGTGGATAGGATTTAGTCAATACACCTACTATTACCTTCCGAAAGGAAATAAAAAAGAGAAATTTACCCGGCACCTGCTTTTCAACGGCTTTAAGGAGATCAATAAAATACTAAAGCAACTCACTCATAACAAAGTTTTAAGGCGCTATCTGGCCGCATTTTTCGTGTATAGTATGGCTGTACAAACCATAATGCTTGTAGCTACATATTTTGGGATCGAGGAGTTGGATTGGGGAGATTCCGATCCTACATTCGGGCTTATATTAAGTATACTACTTATTCAACTAGTAGCAGTATTAGGAGCAATTCTAACAGCACGTTCATCAGCTAGATTTGGAAACATAAAAACACTCATTGCTTTAAATTTTATCTGGGTGGTGATCTGCGTATATGCCTACACCATTACCCAACCCATACAATTTTACGTAACGGCTGCATTTGTAGGACTGGTAATGGGAGGGATCCAATCCTTATCACGGTCTACCTATTCTAAATTTATACCAGAAGGTACTTTGGATACAGCCTCTTATTTTAGTTTTTACGATGTTTCTGAAAAAATAGGGATCGTGATAGGGATGTTTAGTTATGGATACGTTGCCCAGGTGACAGGTAGTATTCGCTATGCTGTATTATTCTTTATCGTGTTTTTTATCATAGGAATTATTTTGCTCTTTAGAGTTCCACGAAATGCCTGACTTTATACAATTTTTACTTATGTTTGCGTTTATTACCAAACAAAACTTACTTACTTATGAAGAAATTTCAACTAGGTAGCTGGTTATTGTTATTTTTTGTTGCGCTCCAGTTTTCTTCCTGCGATAATGAACCCCTGGAAGGGGAATTTCCACAAGAAGAGGTTGTCATAGCCGAAGAAGGACAATTTGTGGCAACTATCGGCGGTCAAGCCTGGACCGCAGGAACTGCTTCGGCAGTATTCGATGCAGAAAATACATTGGTTGTAACCGGAACTCTTACAGATACAGGACAAAGCATCTCACTTACCGTTGAAAACGGGGCTGTTGGTGTGTTCGACATATCGGCCGGTTTAGGAAATGAGAATAGTGGAGTATATATAGATGCCAATCAGCTTAATCCTTATATTTCTGCAGCTGCCTTAGGTGGTTTCGGACAATTAGAAATTACCGAAATTAACAATACCGATATGACCATTTCGGGGAATTTCAGTTTTGAAGGGGTGAGGATCGCCCTGGATAACGAAGGAAACCCAATAACCGATGGAAACGGTAATCCCGTTATAGAAAATATCAGCATATCCAATGGTGCTTTCAATTCCATTCCTTATACCGAAGACGCCGGTGGCGGTGGCGGTGGAGGAGGAACATTAGATCCGTTCTTCGCTAAAGTAGACGGGGAGGATTTTATTCCGCAAACCGTAAATACTACTAGAAACGTTATTTCAAATGTTCCCATGATCAATATTATAGCCCTGAACACATCGGGCGAAAAGATCAGGATAGATATTCCGGAAGACCTTGGGGTTGGTACTTTTTCGATGGAACAGTTATCAGACGGAACTAAACTCATTGCACAATATAACGCAGGCCTTGGAACAGAAGACCTTTCTTCTAATCCTGGAACCATCGAGATCACCGAATTCAATACCCTGGCAGGACGAATTGTTGCTACGTTCTCTTTCACGGCAACCGACCCTTTAGGGTTCGATCCTACAGTGGTTGAAGTGACTGAAGGATCTTTCGAACTTCGATATGAACCAGGAGCCACCAATGCTAATAATTCAATGATCGCTACAATTGAAGGAGTAAGTTGGATGGCTAACTTTGTAGACGCCTTCGAATTTGATCTCTCCGGTACGCAAACCGTTACCGCTAGAGGATACAACAGCGAAACAGGAGAAATGGTCGAAATAAGTTTTCCAATGGATCTCGCACCTGGCAGCTACGATTTTGTTAGTACGCTAACCCCTGGAGAGTCTATAGCGAAATTCTATACTGAAGTAGGAGGAACCGAATATACTTCCACCGATGGTAGTATTATTGTATTAACCAACGATCTATCAACCGGAGGAACCATAGAAGCGGCCTTCCTGTTCTTTGCGGAAGATCTTAGTGGTACAGATCCTACCACCTATAGCTTAACAAATGGTGAATTCACGGTAGAACTATAAACATTCTATTTTATATTATAAAACCGCCAGCTCTCTGAAGAACTGGCGGTTTTCTTTTTTATTTCAGTTGGTTCTTTTAGTTCATACTTATTCTTCCGGAACCAGAGACATTGGTATCCCTTTTTTCGGGATTCCCTTTATATACCACATCCCCCGATCCATGGACACGGGCTTTTAAGAATTTACTGGCGTAAACGATAGCGTCGCCCGAACCGGATACAGTCACTTCGGTATTTTGGGACCGTAGGTCGTTCCCATTAAAATCGCCGCTACCGGTAATTCGAAGGTTTAAGTTAGTGGTTGTACCGCGAACTGCTACATCTCCGGATCCGGTTAGTGTGGCATTAACGGTATTAGCACCTACAGCCAGATCTACATCTCCAGATCCAGTTAGTGTGAGCTTTAGTTCGTCACCATTAATGGTATCTTCGGTATCTACATCTCCCGAACCTGTAAGAGAAACTTCCGAGATATCGTTGAATGGAACATAAACATGTATGCCATTTTTGGTGCTCAGTGAAACATTATTTTCGGTTCGAATCTTTAATGCATTATCGACCACTTCCACGATAATGTATTCCTGTAGATTCTCATCCGTTTTCACCACGATATTCCCTTCAGTCCCTTTTTTGAGATGTACATCTATAGAGCCAAAATTCTTTATGGCATCATAGTTCGATGTGTTCACTGTTCTGGAAGTAACATTACCGTTACCTTTAACTTTTTTTGAACCCCACTGGGCCAATGCCTCTCCAGAGCCCATCAGGACCAGGGATAGCACAATTACAAATTTGATCATTGATTTCATACTGTTAGTTTTTTGATAGTTATTGTTGTTTTAAACTTACTCCACCGTAAGTAGAATTTATATTAACAGAATTACCCGAATTCCTGCTTTTGTTATATCCTTCGTATAGTTTGTCGGATATACTCTTATCGCTGGTAGTAATATTAAGGCCATCGCTGTGATTAAATCCTGCATAAGACAACTTCACCACAAAATCGAAATTCCATCCGCTGTCATAGCCTAATTTTACAGATGTATAATCCGATTTGATCACCACCGATTTCACCGATGAAGCCAGGCGTTCCACACTGATGGAGCCATAATCCAAATTTAGATTAAGCGATCCGGTGATCGTGCCTATTTTATTAGGGATATAACTTCCTCTTCCCACCAGATTTTTCGCTTTACTTACTTCAAATTTTCCGTAATCACTATTGTAATTTATGTCGGTCACCTCACCGATCTCAGATTTCGTATAATCTGCATTTATTTCGAGGCGTTCGGCTTTATCGACAGTAAATCCCGAGTAATCTGCATTGATGCGGCCACTCTTCATGTATGCGATGGTCGAGTTGTTGGTGTAATCAAAATTCAGATAATTATCATCTGCCATAAGTTCGCCAATAACGATCTGACCGTAATCACAATTAATCCTCGCATTTCCCTCAAGACGATTCAATCTAATAGCTCCATAATCGTTAGAAAGATCTACCGAATTGGTAACGGGAAGCTTTATAGAATAATTAATTTCCATATGGACATTATTCTTCTTTCCCCACAGGCTCCAGGAATTACTTTTTTTACCTCCAAAAACAGTTTTTGCCGTTACTTTGGAAGCCGTCCCGGAGAAATCCACACTAATTTCGTCTAGTCGCTTCTGAACTTTCTCCTCATCATCACCGTTGGTGGTGATCGTCACTTCGATTACAGTTCTGTTCTCATTCCAGGTGGTTACTTCTATATTTCCATAAGAATTAGAAACCTGTAGCGCTGCGTTTCGATTTACGCTGTATTCTTTATTCAGCGTTTTGGTCTTGGTATACTTACCTTTAAATTTTTCGTTAGCTGTCGCCATTACTGGCAACATCAAGAGTATTATCAGGGATTTAGATAGTAATTTCATTTTCATTCGTTTTAAGGGTTTTTACTTCCTCGACGATAGAAACCACCTGCTCAAGCAGGTCGATCCTGTTTTGGAAATTGGCGATCATGGCATAAATTACCCTCTTATCATTTCCACTTTCCACAAGATCCAGTTTTAATTGCTGGTATTCCTCTTCAAGGTTGGTTATTCTATTTAATGCATCATCGATCATAGCTTTGGTTTCGGGAGTTTCGAAACTTTTTAGCTTATCGATCTCGTTGTTGATGGCTGAGACGAAAAAAGTTTGTGTTTGTTCCATTTCGGGAGAAACACTTGCTAATTCTCGGGATTGCTCCGGGCTTTTCAAAAATGTAAAGCCAAGCCCCAGAATAACTACTACCGAAGCTGCGATCGATAAAGGTTTCCACCAGTTTCGACCCGATTTGCTTTCCTGTTGGGCATTTAAACGGTCCATAAACCGTTTTTCATGTCCAAGAGGTGTCTGGTGCACATCAAACGTACCCTCCAGGTTTTCAAATAGCGTTTCAATAGTATCTTTTTTCATATTGCTTGTGTTAACTTTTTACGTAAACTTTCTTTTGCGCGGGATATGAGCGTACGACAATTTGCATAGCTGATATTTAATATTTCGCATATTTCCTCGTAGTCGTATCCTTCAATGAAATGCAGGTTCAGAATCTTATGATAACTCTCATGCAATTCACCCATACATTCCAGTAGTTTCTTAGCCTTGATACCGGAATAGTCTTCAAAATCGGTTTCGTATTGATCCTCTTCTGTTTCTTCTGAAATGCCCTCATCTGAAACCATTGTGTAACGGTTCAATTTCCGATATTGAGTTAAACTGTTGTTGATCACAATTCGTTTTAACCAGGCACCGAAAGAAGCTTCCCCTTTGAAAGTATCCAGTTTATTGAAAGCTGTTATAAAGGATTCCTGCATGATGTCTTCGGCTTCAGCCTTATCTTTCACGATTCGCAGTGAAATATTGAACATGGCCTGCTGATACCTTTTATAAACTTCCATCTGGGCTAATTGATTTCCCTGTTTACAAAGAACGAGTAACGTATTAATATTTTGAGTGGTTAGCGTCAATTAAAAAACATATGTTTACCCTAAAGATAAACCTCTTGCTAATTTGTTACACCTGGGTGAATAATTTTTTTCCAAATGGCATAACAATTGTCCTATTGTAATAACAAGGAAGGCGAGGACCCCTTAAAAACAAGGTGTTCCGTGAGTTTGAACAAATATAAAACCGAAAGTAACATTGTGGTATCGAAGGATTGTGACACAATGTCTTAAAACATAATATGGCTAAAACGAAATTAACGACAGTGGACAGTTTGTCATTTCAGGATCTCACCGAAGATGCAGATCTTATACCCTTAATGACTCCGGAAGATGAAGATGCTATGAATAAGGAGGACCTGCCTCAGGTGCTGCCCATTTTACCTTTGCGAAATACTGTTTTATTCCCGGGAGTAGTGATTCCGATCACCGCCGGGCGCGATAAGTCTATAAAGCTTATTAACGAAACCAATAAGGGAAATAAGGTTATTGGTGTGGTCTCTCAAAAGGAAGAGGCAAAGGAAGAACCGGAAATACAGGATATAAACAGAATAGGTACCGTGGCACAAATATTAAGAGTGTTGAAAATGCCCGATGGAAATACCACGGTTATCATTCAAGGAAAAAAACGCTTCGAACTCAATGAAGTGATCACCACAGATCCTTATATGACGGCTACTATACAAGAAGTTGCAGAGGCTCGTCCGGCCAGGGATAATGAGGAGTTCAAGGCCATCATAGACTCAATAAAAGAAATGGCGCTGGAGATCATAAAGGATAGTCCCAATATCCCTTCCGAAGCCGCATTTGCCATAAAAAACATTGAAAGCACCAGCTTCCTGGTAAATTTCGTTTCCTCCAACCTGAATATCAGTGTGGAAGAGAAACAGAAGCTTCTTGAGATCAACGACCTCAAGGATCGCGCTCTGGAAACGCTGCGATATATGAACCTGGAAATTCAGAAGTTATCCCTTAGACAGGATATACAGTCTAAGGTTGAAAGCGATATTAGTCAGCAGCAACGAGAATACTTCCTTCAGCAGCAAATGAAGACCATTCAGGAAGAACTAGGTGGAAATTCTTCTGAAGCGGAAATTGAGGAAATGCGAAGCCGTGCCAAGACCAAGAAATGGGATGCGCGTATTAAAGAGCATTTCGATAAGGAATTGGCAAAAATGCAGCGTATGAATCCGCAGGTGGCCGAATTCAGTATCCAGCGGAATTACCTGGAACTAATACTAGATCTGCCATGGAATGAATACAGCAAGGATAAGTTCGATCTAAAACGCGCTCGAAAGATACTGGACAGGGATCATTATGGACTGGAAGATGTAAAAAAACGTATAATCGAATATCTGGCCGTTCTTAAGCTTCGTAATGATATGAAATCTCCCATCTTGTGTCTGTATGGCCCTCCCGGAGTAGGGAAAACCTCTCTTGGGAAATCGATAGCCGAAGCCCTGGGACGAAACTACGTGAGGATGTCCCTTGGCGGACTTAGAGACGAGGCAGAGATCCGCGGACACCGTAAAACCTATATTGGGGCTATGCCGGGACGTATCGTGCAAAATATCAAGAAAGCGGGCACTTCTAATCCGGTTTTTGTACTGGATGAGATCGATAAGCTGTCTATGGGCCATCAGGGAGATCCGTCGTCGGCCATGCTTGAGGTGCTTGATCCGGAACAAAACAACGATTTTTACGATAATTTTCTTGAACTTGGTTACGATCTGTCTAAGGTGATGTTTATCGCCACTTCCAATAGTTTAAGTAGCATTCAGCCGGCCCTACTAGACCGTATGGAGATCATCAGGGTTTCCGGATATACGATCGAGGAGAAGGTTGAGATCGCTAAAAAACATCTACTTCCGAAGCAATTAAAAGAACACGGCCTAACGAAAGCACATCTTAAGATCGCCAAACCACAATTAGAAAAGATAGTTGAGGGGTATACACGTGAGAGTGGTGTACGTGGTCTGGAGAAACAGATAGCCAAGATGGTTAGATATGCCGCCATGAAAATTGCCATGGAAGAACCTTACGAGGTAAAGGTAACCAACGAAATGATCGTAGAAGTACTGGGAGCACCGCGTATGGAACGAGATAAATATGAGAATAACGAAGTGGCAGGCGTAGTAACAGGCCTTGCCTGGACCTCTGTGGGTGGAGATATTTTATTTATAGAATCCATCTTGTCTAAAGGAAAAGGCCAGCTCACCATGACAGGGAACCTGGGGAAGGTGATGAAGGAATCGGCTACCATAGCTCTGGAATTCATTAAATCCAATGCCGAAAAATTAGGGCTTTCACCGGATATATTCGAGAAATACAATGTTCATATTCACGTTCCGGAAGGGGCAACGCCCAAGGATGGACCTAGTGCGGGGATAACGATGTTAACCTCTCTGGTATCCTTATTCACTCAACGAAAAGTAAAAAAGAGTCTGGCAATGACCGGGGAGATCACCTTAAGAGGTAAGGTGCTTCCTGTGGGTGGTATAAAGGAAAAGATCCTTGCTGCAAAACGTGCACGTATTAAGGAGATCATGCTTTGTGAGGATAACCGACGCGACATAGAGGAAATAAAGCCGGAATACCTGAAAGGCCTTACATTTCATTATGTGAAAGATATGGACGAAG